>CACLRL010000007.1 GCA_902609285.1 uncultured Candidatus Actinomarina sp.
AAATTACAACTTTGATGATAAATATATATTTCAAGTTAAAAAATCAAATTTAAAATCATTCTCTGAAGTATCAAGTCTTATTCAAACATTTTTTCCAGATAAAAAGAAGAACTTAGATATTTATCCTTGGGATCTTGTAAATATTATTTTTTCTAAACAAAAAAAAATTACTAATGAAATTTTGGGTAAATTTTGTAGCCGTGAAATGGTTTTTAGACAGTTTCTATCCTATTTCAATAAAGAATTACAAAGGATTTCACTACTTGACAAATATGAGGAAGTGGAAGTATCAGAGCTTTTGTCCGAAAAAATTGATTATAAATATGAACTCGCTGAAAAAAGAAGAATAAAGTTATCTTCAGATGACGTTAGTAACTCACTAGCAATGATATATAAAATAGAAAAACTAAATTCGGATAGTAAATTTAGTGAAGAAAATGCAAAAAGATTTATCGTATCTATTAAAAATATTTTACAATTTTGAAATTTTTGATTTATTTCTATCTCTAAAGTTTTTAGTGACTATTCCATTTGTATAGGCTCTGTCAAGGTTTCTGATGACAGTATCTTTCATCTCTTTTTCAACTGTACCTTCAGAATTTAAAATTGCTTTTATAGACGAACGTAGAGCTGTCTTTTTGTCCTTATTTCTAAGATTTTTCTTTTCGTCTTGTCTTATTCTTTTTTTTTGAGAACTAATATTTGCCATCTAAAACCTTTTGGTATATAAGATAATAACTTATTAAAGATGTTAACAAATAAAAATATAAGAAATATTTCTATTATTGCTCATGTAGATCATGGTAAATCTACTTTAGCTGACAGATTAATTGAATTATCCGGATTAATCACCCGAGGAGATCATAATGACCAAATTTTGGACAATATGGACCTTGAAAGAGAGCGTGGAATTACCATTAAATCACAACCAATAAGATTAATCTTTGACGATTTGATTATAAACCTAATTGATACTCCTGGTCATGTTGACTTTTCTTATGAGGTATCAAGAGCATTAATTGCTTGCGATGGAGCTATCTTGTTGGTAGATGGAACAAAAGGCGTACAAGCTCAAACTTTTGCACATTCTTACGCAGCTATTGAAGCTGGACTTGATATTATTCCTGTGATCAACAAAATAGATTCTGTGCATGCAGATATTCATAATGTCTCACAACAAATCCATAATCTTATAGGATCAAATGATGAAGAAATATTTAACATTTCAGCGAAAACAGGAAAGGGAGTGGAAGATCTTATCAAAGAAATTCCAAACTTAATTACCCCACCTGAAGAAAAATCAGAGAAAGTGAATGCATTAATTTTTGACTCATATTTCGATTCTTATAAAGGAGTCGTAGCTTCAGTAAGAGTATTTGGTGGTGAAATAAAAAAGGAAATGAATTTAAAACTTGTAAATTCAGGTTTCAAATTTGATACAAATGAGTTGGGGTATTTTGACCTTAATCCAAAAAGATCAGATAATTTAAAATTTGGAGAAGTTGGCTACATTGTGACAGGAGCAAAAGATTTATCTCAAATCAGAGTTGGAGATACTTTAGTTGCAGGAGATGATGAGAAACCAATTATATTATCAGAATATGAGGAGTCTCAACCAACTGTATTCTCAAGTATTTTTCCTTCAGATTCTGACGATTTTACCAAATTAAGAGAGTCATTAGATAAATATGTCCTCAACGATGCAAGTTTTGTTTTTGAACCAGAGACTTCCTCAGCATTTGGGTTTGGATTTAGATGTGGTTTCTTAGGATTGTTGCATCTCGAGATAGTTATTGAAAGATTAGAAAGAGAATTTGATTTATCTTTGATTGTTACACCACCTTCCGTAGAGTTTAAGATGATTAGAAACAACGATGAAGAAAGAGTAATTAGGAATCCTTCAATACTTGATGAATACACTGATATCAAAAAACTTCAAGAAAGAGTTTGCGAAGTAGATTTATTGTTTCCTAAAGAATATCTTGGATCAATTATGACATTGCTAAATGATAAGAGGGGAGTTCAAGATGATTTAAGTTATTTAAGCACAACAATGGTAAAACTTAAATATAAAGTTCCTTTACTGGAACTTGTCTCTGGATTTTACGATACCCTGAAATCAATTTCTCAAGGTTTTGCTTCCATTGATTACAAGATTCTTGATTTTGAAGATGGAAATTTAGTTAAACTTGACATCTTAGTAAATGGGATGGTTGTTGATTCTTTTAGTTCAATTTTATCCAAAGAAAGTGCAGATTTTATTGGAAGAAATAGAGTAAAAAAGTTGGCAGAATTAATACCTCGTCAACAATTTGACATTCCAATTCAAGCAGCAATTGGATCAAGAATTTTATCCAGAGAAACTGTGAAAGCCCTAAGAAAAGATGTTACTGCCAAACTTTATGGTGGAGACGTTACTAGAAAAAGAAAATTGCTTGAAAAGCAAAAAGAAGGAAAAAAGAAGATGCGAAATATTGGAAGTGTAGAAGTTCCAAAAGAAGCTTTTAAAGAATTCTTGAAACAATAATATGCATATTCCTACAATTTACAATCCAAAAATTTCTGACAAAGATACTGTCTTTGCACTTGACACTGAAAAGCATCATCATTTAAAAAATGTTTTAAGAATTAAGGATGACACTAAGGTTAAAATTACAAATGGAAAAGGAAAGATTTATACAGGTAATTTATCTAATAAAAATATTTCAATTGAATCTAATGAAATATTTTCAAGAAAAAGTGATTTAAATATTTTTATTGGAATTATTCAAGATAAAGAGAGATTACGTTTTATTATCGAAAAACTTACAGAACTTTCTGTTAATTCAGTTTCTATAGGCCCAACAGCACATTCCCAGAAATTAAAAATAAATAGCAATAAATTAGAAAAATGGTCTATTTCTGCAGTAGAACAATCTGGAAATGCTTTTAAACCTGAAATATTTTTAGTCGATAGATTGGATTACAAGAAATTTAAACATGCTTTTGATGTATCAGGTGAGAATATAAAAAATAATTTAGATCACAAAGATATTGCTATTGGTCCTGAGGGAGGATGGTCGAATAAAGAAATTGAAAATTTTAAATATGTTTCAAAAATTGCTGATTTTACCCTAAGAACGGAAACCGCGTCAATACTTGGTGTATCCTTATTGATGTAAAATAAATTATGGAAGAAAAATCAATATTTGAGATGATTCTTGATAAAGAATTAGAGTCAGAAATAATTTATGAAGATGAAGATATATTTTCAATTAAAGATATCAACCCTATTGCTCCTGTTCATTTATTGATAATTCCAAAAAAGAGAATTAATACAATAAATGATGTTTCCGATGAAGATACATTATTAATTGGAAAGATGGTCCAAGTGGCAAAGAATTTAGCAAAAAAATATGAGATTGACGAAAGTGGATATAGATTAATATTTAATACAAATGATGATGGGGGTCAGTCCGTTTATCACATACATCTTCATCTTATTGGCGGAGAAAAACTAAAGTGGTAATAGAAAAAGTAATTCCCGAAGATGTTGAGTTACTAAATTTATTTGGTATCAACGACAGTAATTTAAAATATATAAAAAAAATATTTCCATCTGTAAAGTTAAATGCGAGAGGAAATATTCTTTATTTGGATGGAAATCAAAATAATGTTAATAAGCTTTTAAATTTGATTGATGAAATGATCATCTTAAATCAAAATAAACAATCAATTGAGATTCCAGACATAGAACTATTGTTAAATATGAATGGTTCGTTAAATGGGGATAATAAAAAAATAAGTACCATTAACATCACAAATAATAAATCTATAAAAGTTAAAAATGTAAGTCAATATAAATACATAGACACAATTATGAAATCGACTGTTACCTTTGGAGTTGGTCCTGCAGGAACTGGCAAAACATTTTTGGCAGTAGCAAGTGCGGTAAAATTATATTCAGAAGATGTCATCAAAAAAATTGTTTTAACAAGACCAGCTGTTGAAGCAGGTGAAAAGTTAGGATTTCTACCCGGTGATTTATCCCAAAAAATTGATCCTTATTTAGTACCTTTATTTGATTCACTTGAATATTTTTTTGGAAACGAAAATTTAGAGTATCTCATTGAAAAAAGAAATATTGAAATAGTTCCTCTTGCATATATGAGAGGTAGAACACTAAACAATGCTTGTATTATTCTTGATGAAGCACAAAATGCAACATCAGGGCAAATTAAAATGTTTTTAACAAGACTAGGGGAGAACTCAAAAGTTATCATCACAGGTGACGAATCTCAAATAGATCTTTACAACACAGATAACTCTGGACTTAAAAAAACAAGAAAAGCACTTTCAAATATTGATGAAATATCAGTAATGGAATTTGAGAATTCTGATATTGTAAGAAACCCTTTAGTATCAAAAATATTAGAGGTTTTCCCAAAAAAATAATGAAAGATTACATCTCTTTTGGTAAAAAATTATTTTATATAAGCATATTTGGAGGTCTTGTTTGGTTTATTTCATTCTCAATATTTCCTGAAAATCAAGTTATAAAAATAAGTGTTGGAGAAAAGTCTCCTACAACATTTTTAGCACCTAAATATATAGAAATTACTGATGAAGAACAAACAAATATAAATATTCAACAAGCAGTTGACTCTGTAAATCCCATATATTCCATAAATACCGACCTCAATCAAACAGTGTTGAATGGAATAACAAATATGTTTTTAACGGTAATTGAATCTAGAACAGATGAAGTTTTAGTTTCGAATGACGAGGAAGTTGTAGGTGAAAGCTCTGAATCATCAGTAGAGATTATTGAACTTAATAAAATCCAACAAATAGAAAGAATAGCTAGCTCACTTTTATTTTCGACAATTTCAACTGCAAACATCGAAGTATTAGTTGAGATTTCAAACTATGATTTACAAAATAAATCATCCTATCTTTCTCAGTTAGAGCTTGAGGCAAAAAGTCTTGCAAACGAAATTCTTTTTGTTGGTATTAATAATGATAATTTAAACCAAACAAGACAGAATCTTGTTTCAAGTCCACCCTATCTTGATTTATCAAGTGATTTGTTTGCATTAATGCCTGAAAGTAGATTGAGATCTTCTGTAGCAGAACTTATCGCTGAAAATCTGATAGCTAATCAAAAACTGGAACAAGAACTTTGGGATGAGCAAAAAGATAAGGTAGCAAATTCAGTAGAGCCAGTAATAATAAAATATTTTGAAGAAGATATTGTTGTAAGTGAAGGTGAAGAAATAAACTTAGTTCAATACAATGCCTTAGACAGTTTTGGATACCTATCAGGGGAATCAAGAAGTATACAGACTGCAGCAATTCCCATCATTTTTTCAGTTTTTGTTTTAATATACTTTCTTCTGTGGCGTTTCAAAGATTCAATGTGGAATAATGATAATGAGTTTCTTTTGTTGCTTACATTAATTCTTGTTTCATCAATTTTCCTACGAGGCATTTCATATTTTTCACAAAGTTTAGATTTAAATTATTTAAAATATGCTGTTCCTATATCTTTTGTTGGAGTTGTTTCTGCTGTTTTACTTAACTTAAGAGCAACCCTAATTCTGTCACTTTCAAGTTCTCTGTTAGCCCTTGCAGGTGGTGGGAATATAGGTTTAGTTGCTATGGGTGCGGTGCTTACAGTTGTGCCTTCAATATTCCTTTCTGAAGACATAGACAGGATTACTTTAAGGGAGAGAATTATTTACATCACTTTATCTCAACCCGTAGTTGCTTTTGGAATATTTTTCTTTTTAAGAGAAAATTTCAGTTTTATTGAAATTTTAGTTTCTTCACTACTCGGTGGATTAGTTGGTAATTTAGCAGCATTTTCACTCATAAACTACATTGAATTGGTATTCAAACTTACTACGAATTTTAGGTTGTCAGAAATTGCCGACAGAAATCATCCTGGCCTTCGATATTTAGAAGAAAAAGCTTTAGGGACTTTTAATCACTCGCTTGTTGTTGGAACCTTAGGAGACAGAGCAGCAAATCTCATTGGGGCAAACTCCCAATTGGTAAGAGCTATGGCATATTTCCATGATTTAGGAAAAACTGAAAACCCAACAATGTTTGTTGAAAATCAATTTGGATCAAGCAATCCACATGATAATTTAACTTCTGATGATTCAGTAGAAATTATAAGATCACATGTTCCAGATGGAGTTAGATTAGCTAAAAAATTTAAGATTCCAGAAGCCGTCTATAAGGGAATCATCGAACACCATGGCGATTCAGTTATGAGATATTTCTATGAGAAAGAAAAACAAATGAATCCCCGTGTATCAAAAGATGACTTTAGGCACCTTGGTCAAAAGCCTAGTTCAAAAGAAACTGTGATATTAATGTTTGCAGATTCTCTTGAAGCAGCTTGTAGAGCTCGATTTCAATACGAAGATGCTGATGAAGAAAAAATTAGTAATTTAGTCGATGAAATTTTTGATGAAAAAATTAACGATGGCCAACTATTAGAAGCTCCAATTACCTTTCAAGATCTTGAAACAATAAAACAGTCATTTCAATCAAGTCTTGAGGGTCTATATCATCAAAGAGTTTTGTATCCAGAATTTACAGATGATGAAGAAGAATAAATATTGAAAATTCTCTTTAACGGATATTTCTATAAAAATGAGAAGCTTAAAGTTCTTGAAGCAGTTGATGAATTTTCTAAAAAATTTAATATTTCAAAAAACTTTCATTTTACAATTCACTCATTAAATGAAAATGAGTCAAAGAAAATGAATAAAAAAACATTCAATCGAAATACACCAACAGATGTTTTATCTTTCCCTCTGTATGACAATATAAATTTAATTAATAATTTAGATAAAAATATGTCGGAAGATATGGGAGATATGTTTGTGTGTCGTAATATTATTAAAAAGAATGCAAAAATCTACAATAAAGATTTTGTTGAAGAACTACAATATATTGTAATTCATGGTCTTTTGCATTTAATAGGTTACTCACATAAAAAAAATGATAAATTAAAGATTTATGAATCAGAACTTATGAAAAGAATTTGGAATGAATCTTAAGGATATAGACCTTAAACACATAGCCATAATTATGGATGGCAATGGCAGATGGGCTACTAACCAAGGACTAGATAGGACTGCTGGACATGCAGCTGGAGAATATTCTCTTTCTCGATCTATAGATTGGTCTCTAATCAATGACTTAGAATGGCTATCGGTGTTTGCTTTCTCGACAGAAAATTGGTCAAGGTCTAAAGAAGAAGTCGATTTTTTAATGTTTTTTAATAGAGATATATTAATTAGAAGAAGAGAAGAATTTAACAATAAAGGAGTAAAGTTTCATTTTATTGGTGATTTAGGTGATGAAAGAATTCCAGATGAAAATAAAAGGTTAATGAGTGAGACGGAAGAATTAACAAAAAATAATACGAATTTAAATCTTGTATTTGCATTTAATTATGGATCAAGAAAAGAAATTTATGATGCCATTGCAAAAATAAGTAAAAATAATTCTGGTTCAATAAATGAAGAATCTTTCAGGTCTAATTTATTACTTCCAGAAATGCCAGATCCGGACTTACTCATTCGAACCGCGGGAGAGAAGAGAGTAAGTAATTTTCTTCTCTATCAATTAAGCTACACTGAACTTATGTTTGTCGATACTCTTTGGCCAGACTTTGATGAAAATCAGTTAGATCTGGCTGTTAAAGAGTTTGAAAATCGGGTTAGAAAGTACGGAAATGCCTGAAGGAATATTTGATAAGGTAGTTAAAATTGCTCAATCAAGAGGTTTTGTCTTTAATGCTTCATCTATATATGGAGGATTAAGAAGTTCGTATGATTATGGGCCACTTGGAGTACTTTTAAAGAACAATATTGCAAGGTTGTGGTGGGATAGCATTAATGATCTTGATGTTCAAATTTATCCAGTAGATACCGCAATTATACAATCAAGTGAAGTTTGGAAGGCTTCCGGCCATTTAGCTGAATTCACGGATCCAATGGTTGACCATAAACCAACAGGTGAAAGGTTCAGAGCAGATCAGGTGCCTGAAGATATTAAAAAAGAAGATTTGACAGAACCACGTCAATTTAACCTTATGTTTGAAACTAACATTGGCCCAGTCAAGAATGAAAATTCTGCTGTTTATTTAAGGCCTGAAACTGCCCAAGGCATATTTGTTAACTTTGAAAATGTTTTGCGTACAATGAGAGCGAAAATCCCATTTGGAATTGGAAATATAGGCAAGTCATTTAGAAACGAAATCACACCAGGACAATTTATTTTTAGAACCAGAGAATTTGAACAAATGGAGATTGAATTCTTTTGTGATGAAAGTGAAGAAGACAAATGGTTTGATTACTGGATAGAAAACAGATTAAATTGGTACAGAAATCTTGGTATTCCAGAAAATAAATTAAGAGTTAGAGATCATGACAAGTCAGAACTTGCTCACTACGCAAAAAAAACATCAGACATTGAATTCGATTACCCATGGGGATGGGGTGAGCTAGAAGGAATTGCTAATAGAGGCAACTTTGATTTGAATGCTCATCAAGAAAATAGTGGTAAGGAATTAAGCTATTTTGATCCTAATAATGAATTAAAATACATTCCATCAGTTATAGAGCCAGCAGGTGGGTTAACTAGGACACTTTTTGCTGTTTTGCTATCTTTATATGAAGAGGAAGAATTAGAAAAAGAAACACGAACTATTTTTAAATTCAATTTTGATCTTGCACCAATTCAAATTGGGATACTTCCATTAAGCAAAAAAGACGAATTAATTACAGTTTGTGGTGAGATTAATGCCACACTTAGATCAATGTTTAGAACAGAAATTGATATTACCCAATCTATTGGCAAAAGATATAGAAGACAGGATGAAATAGGCACTCCTTATTGTATAACAGTAGATTTTGATACTTTAGAGGATAAATCTGTAACAGTTAGAAATAGAGATACAATGCAACAAGAGAGAATTAAAATCGAAGATTTAAGTGACTATTTCAATAATATTTAATGGGAATTTCTAAACAATCAATCGAAGATTTAAAAAATAAATCAAAAATTAGTGACTTTATTTTAAGTTCTACAACCGGAAAACTAAGAGGTAATAAGGGCATGGCTCTTTGTCCATTCCATGGTGAAAAGACAGCAAGCATGAGCTTTACTGATGAAGAAAATCTTTTCCATTGTTTTGGTTGTAGAGAAGGTGGGGACATATTTAAATATATTCAATTAATTAATAATGTTGAATTTCAAGAATCTGTAGAAATTGCTGCAGACAAGTATAGTTTTAACCTTACCTATACAGATTCAAAATTTGAAAATGATCAAAAAAACTTAATAAATTATATGAATAAGTTAAATGATTACTTTATTAAAAATATGAACGAAGGCAAGAGTCAAGATTCAATTGATTATTTAAAATCAAGAAATCTTGAAGGAATAGATATCAAAGAATTTAACATAGGATTCGCTGAGAAAAATGAAAGTAATACTTTGGCTTATATGAATCAAATTGGCATATCAAAAAATGAATTAAAAAATCTTGGATTGCTTAGCGATAAAGGCAATCTTCTATTTAAAAATAGAATTATATTTCCAATTACAAACTTTAGAAATGACACAATAGGTTTTGGTGGAAGAGCAATTGAAGATTTTGGTCCAAAATATATTAATTCTGCAGAATCAGGAGTTTATAAAAAGAACAGATCTTTATACTTCACGCCTAACTTTCTACTATCTGTAAAAAAGAAAAAATTTGTGATTCTTGTTGAAGGATACTTTGATGTAATTGCCTTAAATAAATTAGGATATGCAAATGTTGCTTCACCTTCAGGGACAGCCTTGACAGTTCAGCAGATTAATTTACTTTCAAGATATACAAAAGATATTTATATATGTTTTGATAATGATTCAGCAGGTGATATGGCTACAAAAAGAATCTTAGAAATCAAAAATAACCAACCATCAGATCTCAACTTTTTTAAAATGAAACTGCCAGATAAGTATAAAGATATATCAGAATTTTTTGAAAATGGAGAAACAGACATAGAGAATATTTTTGATCAAAAAGAAGAATTAGTAGAGTTTTGTATCAATATGATTATTGATACTGATGACACCAAGAAAACATTTCAAGAATTTAAAAACATTACTAAGTTGCTTAGTCCATTAGAAAAAGACTTATCAATAAGTTATTTGAGTAACAAAATAGGAATTACAAAAGAAGTTATTTTAAATGAATTAAATTACCAGTCAAATATTGATTCAGAAGATGTTCCACAGTCCAAAAGAAATGATATAAATCACATAAACACATTCCGTGAAATATTATTTGCTGACTTAATTAAAAGTGATTTCAAATATAACAATGAGATAGAATTTCTTATTAATATTGATGAAAATTTCAAAAAATTAGTATCAGAACTTTCAAATAAAAACACTGAAGAAAATGAAAAGTATAAAAATATTTCTTATTCTGATGCTCAACTGCAGGAAGCTATTGCGAGGTTATATATTTATTTAGCGGACAATAAAATTGAAAAATTAATAAAAGAAATGGATGAGTCAAATGACTTATCTATTCTCGAAGATTTGGAAGATTTGAAAAAGAAAATCGAATTTTATCAGAATACTCTTTAATGCATACTATTATTAATTTGCTATCCGAGGTAGCTCAATTGGCAGAGCAGCGGACTGTTAATCCGTTGGTTGTGGGTTCAAGTCCCACCCTCGGAGCTTTTTTAAGTACGAAAAAAAAGTATACTTAATCTGAATGGAGGATAATGGATAATTTAGTAGAACTGATTACTCAAAATGCAGAAGGAAAAGACCTTAGTGTTTTAGGTGGAACTGTGAAACTGGTTGTTGATGATCAAACTGTATTTGTAACACCTGAAGGAGATGTTTCTTCAAGCGATGAAGATGCAGACTGCACAATGACTATTGACTCTGAGACTATGCTGTCAATAATGAACGGTGAGACTAGTGGTCAAGCAGCTTTTATGACTGGAAAATTAAAAGTTTCTGGGGATATGGGTATCGCTTTAAAAACTCAAGCATTTTTGGGTAATTAAATTAAAATTGGGGCCTGTAGCTCAGTTGGTTAGAGCAACGGACTCATAATCCGTCGGTCGCAGGTTCGAGTCCTGCCGGGCCCACTGTGTATAAAAATATGATTATGAGCAAAATCAATTCTCGTTTAATTGGATCAATTTTCGCTATAACATTATTAATTCCCCCAAATTTTGGTTTAAACCTTTATGGAATAAATTTTGAAGATATTCCATTGATAGGGATTTTTCTTATACTGCTATTAAATAAGTTAATGAATTTAAATCTTGATAGATTTGATATATCATTTCTTTCATTTTTTTTGACTTTTGTTATCTATACAAGTCTCTTTATGAAAGAAATAAATTTGCTAAATCAAACAAATTTAAGATTCTACTTTTATTTTGCTCTTACTTATCTGTGTGTTGATTTTTTAAGAAAAAATAACTACAACATAATTGAAATTTTTCAACCTCTAGTGTTTGTTATGATTGCCAATTTTGTACTAATTATTTTTCAAATTGAACTGCCTGGAACAATTGATGGTTGGATTAGTAATAATACTAATAGCGCTAATCCCTTAACCTCGGGTAGGCTTGGTGGGTTTCAAGGCGGGGGACCAAATGTAATTGGAATTATTTGTGCAATATCCTCTTTAATTTGTATTTACAACATAACTCAAAGTAAAAGCTTTAAAAAACATATATTTGAAGATAAGTTAAATTCTTTTTTTCTAATAATTTCATTACTTAATCTCTACTTAACATTTTCTAGAGGCTCTTACCTTGCTTTTGTTGTTGGTTTGTTGATAATTTTGTTATTTAGTAATTCAATCAACAAAAAATCCAAAATATACTTTTCAATTGGGACTTTGGGAATTTCTTTAATAGCTATATTTTTGTTTCCATCAATATTTTTAAAACAGTCAAACAGAGGATATCTCAGCTCCATTGCGATAATAAATATCGAAATTTTAAATGGAACTGGGGGTGGTAATTACATTAAGGAAGTCTATAAAGATTATCTTGTGACTTTAGACGATGATACTTTAATTGATAAATTTAATATAGAGTATTCAGCCAATCAAAAAAAAGACATTAAGCCATCAAATGATGACAATAGTGAGAACCCAGCTCAAGGATATCTGAAAATGAAATTTGATTATAGAGATAATATATTACCTAGGTCTGTTGTTTCATTCTTTTTTTCGAACACTGGTGATGATTGGGTACAAATTGGTTCAAATCATACAAGCGGTGTAGTCATCGATTTATTTGATAATAGTTCATTTTTTGAAGTTGGTGGTTGGGCTGATGGACAGTCACCTGGAGGATCGTATCTCGATGGGTTTATAAACGACTTAACAATTAAAGTAGAAGAGTCTACTTACAGATATTATTTCACAGAAACCAACAGAGATAACAGCTATTTCATTTTTTTGCCAGCTTCAAAAGAATACTACGACAATAGGAATGACGGAAAAA
This sequence comes from uncultured Candidatus Actinomarina sp., assembly GCA_902609285.1. Lineage (GTDB taxonomy): Bacteria > Actinomycetota > Acidimicrobiia > Actinomarinales > Actinomarinaceae > Actinomarina. The sequence goes on from CACLRL010000007.1 coordinate 12,543, forward strand.
TAGTGTTTAAAGAAAATGGATTGAAATTGAAAAGACCACGCAGTTACTGGATTGCTATTCCTAATGAAACAACTTTATCTGGTAAAGATTTTGAAATAACCCTAAATTTACATTTGGATAATATTCCAAAAGGAAATGAAACTTTGTTTAGTCAAAGTTCAATTTTAAAGATTGACGAAAAAGAAAATAATCAATCATGGAAGTGGTCAATTGTAGATGGAAAAATGTATTTCTTTTGGGTTGATGATATACAAAGTGGTTATTCGAACTTTTTAGGTGGTCAGAGTTTGAGATCTGGGCAATTGATTGCAGATGATGGAAAATTTAATACAATTATCTCAGAATTCTCTTTGTCACAATTCGATGAAATTACAACCTCACATAACGGCTTTTTAACTATGGCAGTAGAGTATGGATTAATAATTGTTTTATTAATTTTATTGCTAATTTTTTATTCGATATTTAGTAATTTTAAAAGAGCTTACGATATAGAATTAGCATTACTTTTTATGCTTCTTACCCAAAATCTTACAAACGATTTAGTTTATGCTCCAGATGTAGCAATATATTTTTGGCTAATTCCATTGTTTTTGTTTGAAAAATCTTTAAGAATCAATAATTGAGTTCTTACTTAAAAAGTTTTTTATTGTCTCATTTAAAACTAAAACTTGTCTTCCATCTGACAAAGTTAGGTAATTTACCGGAGTTGTAAATTTATTTACATTATTTAGGTCAATGTTTCTAAATGTCCACAAGATATCTACAGCTTTATTTATTGTTAAGTTTTCATCAATAACGAAAGCATTCTCCAGTGCTTTTATAAAGGCATAAAGTTCATTGACAGATTCAAAATTTGTTAATTCATTGATAAGTTGCATTACTACATATTGCTGTCTTTCAATTCTTGATAAATCGCTAACTCCCGGCATAGGACGCCAATTTGAAATATCGTTACCATCCTTATCAACAATTTTTTCTCCTACTAAGACCTCTGTAGATCTAGATACGACCCAATTTAAGGTGGCCAATCCATTGACTGTTTGGCATCCTTTTTGTAATTCAAAACTAAATCCTTCTCTTTGAGTCTCATCTACACATATCTCTATCCCATCTACAGAGTCAATAATTTCTTCAAAACCTTCAAAATCGAAACTAGCAAAATGATTAATTCTTATCCCAGAGATACTGTAAATTGCAGCAGCTAAATTTTCTGCTCTTCCACCGCAATCATTTTTAATATATGAAGCATTTATTCTTTCTAAATTATTCGTACAATTATTTTTTATCAATAAATCTCTTGGAAAAGACAAAAGTGTAATTTTTTCTGTTTCTTTTTCAATAAGACCGAGAATGATTACATCTGCTCTTTTACCTTCCACATCACCTCTTGTTTCGGCAATTTTTTTTGATCTTTCGTCAGAACCGATAAGCAGGTATGCATCAAAATTATCAAGCTCTTCCTCGAAATTGTTGTAAAGTAATAATTCTTCAATTTGAGACTTATCTTCGCTTGAGATAATCAATTGATTTTCCAAATTTTCGGTTGCTTGAACTTCAGATGAATTATTATTTTCAGGTTTTATAAGAGTTGTTGTAGTGACACCATCAACAATGTCATCTATAACTTCTTGACTAAATTCTTCGGTTTCTAGATTTGGCAAAAAAACTAAAATAATTATTGCTGCAATACTTATTAATCCAAGAAAAAGAAAAGTGTATTTATTAAAAATATTCATTAGATACCAAATTACATAGTATAACTGTGTATTCTTTAATTGTGAAAAATATGAAATGTGTAATTGCAGCAGGGGGATTAGGAACCAGACTTCAAAATTTTAGAGATAATAAATCTACGAAAATCTTATTAGAGGTAAATGGAGCTCCTATGATTAACCAACAAATAAAACAATTAAACAATTGGGGATTCGAAAATTTTGTAATAATTACAAATCCCGAATACTCAGATCTTATTCAAGATGTTGTAAAAAAAGCTCATAGTGAATTTCACATAGAATTTTCTGTTCAAGACAAGCCAAAAGGTATATCTCACGCTCTTCTACAAGCAGAACATATTGTAAATAATGAGAAATTATTTTTTGTATTAGGAGATAATTTTTTTGAAAAGAATCCACTAGAAGGTTTTGATTTAGACGATTTCAAAGAAGGTGCATATATCTTTACAAAATCAGTAGATAACCCCAAAGAATTTGGAGTTGCCCAAATGGATAAAGAAGGAAATGTAATATCTATAGAAGAAAAACCCGAAATGCCTAAATCAAATAATGCAGTAGTTGGGGTATATATGTTTGATGAATCTGTATTTGAGATGATTTCAACCCTTCAACCATCAAAAAGAGGTGAATATGAAATAACCGATTTATGTAATTTATATGTCAATAATCAAAAGTGTAAAAATTTTTCAATTGACGGTTGGTGGATAGATGCCGGAACACCTGAAAGAATAATTGAACTTGAAGAGAAGTTAGGTTAATACTTTCAATCTTATTGAAATAAAATAAGTTAGAAAATAAATGAAAAATAAGGCTCCAATAAGCAAATATGACATTTGTGTTGATGTAAATATTGAAAGATAAATTAATGCAAAAGTTCCGAGACTATAAATTAGAAATATAGAAAGAACTTTTTTTTCAGAAAATCCTTTGGCAAGCAATCTATGTGAGATATGGTCTGTTCCACCAGTAGTAGGGGATTTACCAATACTTATTCGGTAAGTTACCACAACAAGAAAATCAAGTATAGGTACAGAAAAAATCAACAAAACAGGACTTAGTGTAGATGTATAAACAGTAATATCTTTTGGAGCCCAATTATATAGAATGCTCATAAACCCAAGACAGAAACCGATAAATAAACTACCAGAATCTCCAAAATATAGTTTTGCAGGTGGAAAATTGAAAAATAAAAAACCTCCAATTGCACAAAGTAACAGAATAGAAATATCTGTTAATTTATATTGGTTTAAATAATTTGTTAATAGTGCAATCTGTATACAAATTGCTGATGAAACAACTACAGCAAGCCCGTCCATATTATCTATAAAATTTATTGCATTCATTATCAATATAATCCAAATCGTTGAGACAATAAAATTTACATAATTATCACTTTCTATCCCGATTAACGATTCAAAATTTATAAAAATATTTAAATTGTAGAGAGGTATGTAAACAATAACTATTTGGAAAATGAGTTTTAAATACCATTTAAAATTGTATAAGTCATCCACCAAGCCTAAAACTGAAATTACTACCGCAAAAAAGCCAATATAAAGAAAATTACTTTCTGCTTGTCCTAGAAGTCTTGTAGATATCAAAAATGCAATAGAACATGCAATACCACCAAATGGAGGAACATATCTTGAAGAAAGTCTTTTTTCATTTTTTCTGTTTTTTGGAATAAAATCATGGGTTCTTTTTAGTGTTATCCAATTAAAAAGTAACGACAGTAAGATTGTTCCTATTGCGGCACTTTCTAGAGAGACTTGAAAATTAGATAAATTCACTTTTATAGCTTTCTATCTCTTGCCTTAAATATTGATAAATTTTACTGTATGCAGCTGCAATTTTCTCAGATGTATAGTTTTGATTAATCAGTTCTCTATTTAAATTAGCATTAGCTTCAAAAAAAATATTTGAATTAGCTATTTCATCTAAATATTTTTTGAATTCTTGAATGTTATTACCTTCTACGAAAAATGAATTACTAAATTTTGAGCTCAAACCGGTTGTACCAGGAATATTATTTGATAAACATATTAAACCTGTATACAAAGACTCTAAAAGTATTCTTGAAGAACCTTCGTACCTTGACATAACAATGTTTATATCGTAATTACAAAGTTGTTTATTTACATCAATAGGTCCTAAATAATTTATAAAGTTATTATTTCTAATTTTATCCAAATCATCATTGCTCAATGAATCTGGGTTTCCTTCATCTAAATCTCCAGCTAGATAAAATTCAAAACTGGAATCTTTCATTAATTTAGCTAGCTCCAGATATTCAAATACACCTTTGTCATTTATTAATCTTGTGGCCATAATTACTTTTAAATTTTCATTTTGGTATTCTTTTTTTATTTCAATTTCCTTAGTTTTGATTCCAGAGGTTGGGATTATGTAAGATTCACCTTGATATTTTGAATAGTTAATAAAAGTTTTCTGATCTTCACTGTTTTGGAACATCAGAAAATCAAAGTTTTTATTTATTAAGTTTTTAATCAAAAAACTTAAAATTAGTTTTAAGAACTTAGCTTTAAAATTATTGCTAAATAGATAACCTAAACCAGTAACAGTAAGTATATTTTTAGTTTTCTTATTTTTAAAATGATTTGCAAAAGCGAACAATAAACCTGATTTTAAAGTAAACACGTGAAATATATCATCAGAATTTAAAGATTTTATTATTTTTTGGAGATTTCTTATTCCAGACAAATCTAAAATTTTATTTCTGTTAATTTCCCAATTTATTGTTTTTTCATAATAATTTTCAATTTCAGATTTATTTACATCAATAGGACAAACAGCCATAAATTTTGAGTCCTTAATATTAGATACAATGTCTTTTCTTGATTGAGTTAATATCCAATCCCAATGAGCTAAATAAACAATCATTAATAACATTTTAAGTGTTAAAATTGTTAACATTGCATAATATGAACATTGTCATCATAGGCACAGGGTATGTTGGTTTAGTCACTGGAGTAGGGTTGGCTAATCTAGGAAACACCATTAATTTTATTGATTTAGATGAAAATAAAATTAAAGATCTGTCTAGCAAAAAAATTACCTTCTATGAGCCTGGACTTGAAGATTATTTTAATAATGATGAAACCTTTAAAAGGATGTCTTTTTCATCAGACTATACAAGTATTGAGTGGGAAAATATTGATATTGTCTTTGTGTGCGTTCAAACACCAAATAATATTGAAACAAATTCTGTTGATACAAAGTTCTTAGAATCAGCGATAAAAGAAATAAATAATGTAAACAATAATGACTTAGTAATAACAGTGAAATCGACAATTCCTCCATATGAGATAGAAAAAGTATGTGAAAAAGTAGGAATGGATTCAAGCAAATTAACATTCAATCCTGAATTCCTAAGAGAAGGTACAGCTGTTGAAGATTTCTTTAAGCCTGACAGGATTATTCTTGGAGGAGCTGACAAAGAAAAATTAAATAAATTAATAGAGCTTTATAGTGAATTTGAGTGTGAAATTATTACAACTGATTCGATTAGCTCTCAATTGATTAAATATCTAGCCAACACATATCTTCCTCTTCGATTATCTTTTGTAAATGAAGCAACGAGATTAATAGATTATTCTGGTGGAAATTTAGATGATGTCCTAAAAGGTGTTGGTTTAGACAACAGAATTGGACAGCACTATTTTAGACCATCACCTTCTTGGGGCGGTTCATGTTTTCCAAAAGACCTTGTCGAGGTAAACAATTTTTATGATCATGAAAAACTAAATCTTCCACTTATTTCTAACATTATTAGTTCAAACGATATTCATGTAAATTGGACTTCTCAAAATATCAGAGATTTGTATGAATCGAAAAACTTGGAAGGTGTAATTCTTATCGGTGCAGCATTCAAAGAAGACACAGATGATTTAAGAAACTCACCTACAACAGAGGTATTTAAAAATCTTAGAAGTTCAATTGAAAATGTCATTATTTTTGATGAAATAATTAATAATGAAGATATAGTCAAATTCGATTATCTAGAAAGTCTAAATTCTCCTCATCTATTTGTTTTAATGTATCCAGTTAAAGAGTCAACACTTGAAAGGTTGAATAAAGTTATTGAGGAAACTAATTCTATAACTTATATACCTTGGTCACTATGAATATCGTAATTACTGGTGGTTCAGGATTTGTAGGATCTTATTTATCTGAAAAATTAATAAACGATGGACACGAGATTATTGTTGTGGATAATTTATTAACAGGTTCTACAGAAAATATAAATCATTTAATGCAAAACGAAAATTTTTCGTTCATTGAGCATGATGTTCAAAATCATATAGAAATAGAAACTAAGGTCGATCATGTTTTACATTTTGCAAGTGCAGCTTCACCGAAAGCATATACTGAACATCCAGTTAACACTTTAAAAGCTGGAAGTGTAGGCACTATAAACACACTGGGTTTAGCTAAAAAACATGATGCGGAATATTTACTTGCATCAACCTCAGAAGTGTATGGAGATCCGTTAATAAGCCCACAGACTGAAGAATATTGGGGTAATGTAAATCCAAATGGTGAAAGAAGTATGTATGATGAAGCGAAAAGATTTGCAGAGGCAGCAGTTGCAACTTACTCAAGATCCTATGATTTAAAAACTAAAATTGTAAGAATTTTCAATACTTATGGTCCAAGAATGCAATTAAACGATGGAAGAGTAGTAACAAATTTTATTGTTCAAGCATTAAAAAATGAAAGTATAACAATATACGGAGATGGATCACAAACACGAAGCTTTTCATATGTAGAAGATACTGTTGCAGGAATAATTTCATTAATGAATTCATCTGAATATGATGTTTTTAATATTGGTAATCCAAATGAAATGACAGTTGGCCAATTAGCAGAAAAAATTATTGAATTAACAGACTCAACATCTGAAATAAAATATTTAGAACTTCCAAATGATGATCCAAAACAACGTAAACCTGATATTACCAAAGCTAAAACAAAATTAAATTGGGAACCAAAAGTAAATCTTGAAGATGGATTAACAAAAACTATTAAATGGGTTGAAGGGCAATTATCTAAATAACTGCCAAGACTCTTTCTACAAGGTTGTTGACAGATTGCTTTTCTAATTTTGATTGCGAATAATTAATAATTTCATTGATTTCATGTTTTTTTAAATTTCCAATATTTGAGATTTTATTAGATAGATCTTCAGATGTTCCATCAAATTTAAATTTATCGACATATTTTTCAGGTAAAAGCTCGTCATAATCAGAATTAGAATAAAAATTAATAAGTCCATGCGACATTGTTTCAAGTACAGATTTATCAAAAAAGCCTTGTTCGGTATTGTTTATATGAAAACTTAGATTGGAAATTTTATTTATCAAATTTTTATGAGGGATACTATCCAAAAATTTTATATTTTCATTAGATGCGTATTTTAATTTCAGCCCTTCAAAATATGCTTCATCTTTAGGTGATAGAGGACCACCTATAATTGATAATTCATGACTTGATCCATGTTCGCTATTGAGAAATCCTGATATTGATTCATCAATTTTTTTTGACTCAGAAATTCTTGAGACGATTGCAAAATCTTTTGCATTAAAATTATCAATTTTTCGATAAAACTCATCAAATTTAATTGCATGGCCAATTACATGTAATTTATTTTTGTTATTTAATAACTTTTTGTAGGGAAATGAATTTTTTGATGCTGTAATAATTTTGTTGGAATAAATTGTTGCTTTTAGTAAAAAAATTTTTTTCAAAGAATCGGTAGGGCCTTTATGTGTGTACCAGAAAATAGATTTAATTTTTCTCATTTTAAGTATTGGTGAGGCAATAATCACCATTAACGAAGACATATGAGATAAGCAAAATTCATATTTGTTAGATTTAGTTAATTTATTAATTATTTTGAATAGATTAATTACTTTTGCAATTCTTCCAAGCTCACTATCAATTGAAGATACTATGACATTTTTATCTACATCATCATCATTCCCTTTACTGAGACTAACTACATGCACTTCATCAAATTTTTTTGCAAATGCATTTAACCAAGATATTGCAAATCCTAATGATGTATTTTTGGAATCTGTAGATATATTTAATACAAGAACTTTTTTCATTTTTGCTATACCTCAACCAGGTTTGTAAATAGCTTTTTGTAAAGATGAAAAGTATTTTTTAAATTATATTTTTCAAAAACGAAATCTTTACCTTTTTGCCCTTTAGTCACTGCTATATCTTTTTCATTAATAATTTTGGCAATTTTAGATTTAATATTGTCTTGTGACACAGGTAAATCTAACAAATATCCTCTATCTTCATTTTCTAAAATCTCTTTACAATCTCCAACAGGAGTACACAGAACTGGTATTCCAAAACTCATTGCCTCAAGCAACGAATGTGGCAACCCTTCATAGTTTGATGCCTGGATGAAAAGATCAGTATTCAAAAAAATACGATTAATATCTTCTCTGTTAAGTTTCCCATGAAAAACAATGTTATCTTTATAATCATATTTTGATGAAATACTTTTAAGTCGATCTATTTCTGGCCCTTCTCCGACAATGTTTAATTTAATACCTGGATTATTTAAATTTGATATTGCTTTAATTACCTTGTCTATATTTTTGTGTGGTACAAGCCTAGATAAAATAGTTATATTCAATTGATTATTTTGAAATATTTTTGTACTTTTCTTTGGCATCCTTACACCATTATTTATAGATTCAATTTTATTTTTATATCCTAAATCTATGACGAAGTTTTTAAGGTGTTGAGAGGGTGTCACCACGATATCGGATCTTTTGATACTGAAGTTTCGTATTTTCTTTTGGAGTAAAATAAATATTCCATTATTGTTTTCTTGAAAATCGTCAAAGCTGTAAGGTGTTTTGGATTTATTATAAGCTCTTTCCCAAACAGGATCGCCAACAATCTTTCTAATAATCTTTTTTTTCAAAAAGATATTTGCAATTGTTGTTTCTGTGCCAAGACCGTTTACAAATATCAAATCTTTATCTTTTGCTAATTTATAAATTTTTAGAATTGTACTAAACCAACGATAGGGTAACGGTAAGTTTCTGTTAATTTTACTAACTGAGAACTCATTTTTTATCTTCATATTTTGATTGTCAGAAAGAGTCAAAATATCAATCTCATAATTATGTTCATTTTGTAAATGATTTACAATTTCAGGAACGAAAGTGGCAGGCCCACCTATATCTGGAGGAAATATTCCTACAGTTACTAGTATCTTCATAATTTATTTAATCTTGTCTTTTAAATTCCACAATTTCTTTAATCATTGTTTTGATATCGTAACTTGGCTTAATTCCAGTCGCTTTAATAATTTTATCAATATTTGGAGTTCTTCTACTTGGGTCTTCGAATTTATCACCAAAGACATCTTTGTGGCTCTTAAACTTAACTTCTGAATTAGAGTTTGCAGTGTCTATAACCAATTGAGCCAAATCTTTAATAGATATTTCTTCAGTTTGACCAATATTATATATTTCTCCGTAGTTTTTTAATTCAGAAAGTTTTATAAAATAATTAATCACATCTCCAACCCATGTAAAAGACCTTGTTTGGCTACCATCACCGTGGATTATAATGTCTTCATTCCTAAGAGCAGATTCTACAAATTTTGGCACGACCATTCCATACTCAGAAACTTGATTTGGACCAATAGTATTAAAAAGCCTAACTATTATTGGATTTAAATTTCCTGCTTCAAATTCAGATAAAGCTAAAAATTCATCAATCATTTTTGAGACAGCATATGACCACCTCAGTTTTGTAGTCGGCCCAATTAAACTTTTTGTTTCTTCATCCCAGCTTTCTTCTTGTGATGTTCCATAAATTTCCGATGTAGAAGTAATCAAAACTGGTATGTTATTTTTTTTACATGCTTCAAATACAATGTGAGTTCCTTGAATATTTGTTAACAGAGAATCACTTAAGTTTTCCATTATGTATTGAACACCTACACCTGCCGCTAAATGAAAGCAAAAATCGTAACCTTCAAACATGCTATTTAAATTATTGATATCTTCGAGTTTTGATTTAACGAGATTAATTTTTGGAGAATCATCAAGATTTTCTTCTTTGCCAGTTGAAAAATCATCAATTATTAATACTTCATCAACTCCATCAGCAATCAATCTTCTTACCAGATTTGAACCAATAAAACCTGCACCACCGGTTACGATAACTTTATTCATTTATATATACCAATTCTTTTAAATAACTTTCATTTTCTTTGTACCACGAAACTGTTTTTGCAATACCTTCCTCTATTTTAGTTGTAGGCTCCCACCCAATAGTATTTTTAATATTTTCTAGATTTGGACGAACTACGTCTGGATCTTTGTATGCTCTTTCTAAGTTCTCAATTTTTGCACTTTTTCCTGTAAACTTTTCTATTAATTTGATTACATCATTTAAAGAAACTGTGATATTTGAACCCACATTGAAGGTATTTGACTTTTCTAGTCCAGACATTTTTCTAAGGGCAGCGATAACATCTTCAATAAATGTAAATGATCTTTGTTGTTCTCCATTTCCAAAAACTTTTACTTCTTTTTCATTCATAATCCAGTGTATAAACCTTAATATTGACATATCAGGTCTCCCATAAGGGCCATATACAGTGAAAAATCTTGAAATAATTAATTTTGTATTCGTATCTTCAAGAATTATTTTTGATAATGATTCACCAGATAATTTAGTGCTTGCATAAACAGAGGGTGGTTTTATTTTCTCGTCTTTTTCCTCAACCATTAAATCCTGACCGCTATCACCATATATTGATGATGTTGATGCAAGAATCAACTCTGGAATTTGCATTTGTTTAGAAAAATTAGAAATGTTTGCAGTTGCAAATGTATTATCTTCAATATAACTTTGTGGGTCTAGAAAGCTTTGTCTGACTCCTGCTCTTGCTGCCATATGATAGATTGTTGAAATCTCATAATTTTTTATTTCATTTAAGCTATCTTGTTCATTTAGATTATTATTTAAAAAAACAAAATTTTCCTTTTTTTCTAACTCTTCTAATCTTTTTTGTTTTAACTTGACGTCATATGCATTATTTAATGAGTCAATTCCAATTACAGTTTTGTCATCATCTAAGAGAGTATTTGATAAGTGATACCCAATAAATCCAGAACAGCCGGTAACTACTACTTTATTATCCACTTAGTATATGCTAACAAAACTAATTATTATTCTGATAAAAGAATTAAATACTATTTATATGTATTTTTTAGGTAATATCTTTAATAATGGGGGTTATAAATAAATACGCTTAAAAGCCTTTCACCTTTATACTTTCTTTTTTTCATTTCAATAATTCCTCACTTTGATCTCATTCCTGGATTTATCCATACAGACGATGTTCCTGTATTGCTATTTTTTGTAGGAGCAATATATCTATTTGTTAAAAGTAAGAATTTTTCCTTAATAATTGAAAAATACATGTATTTTCTGTTTTTTATTTTTTATTTAATTGTTCAAAATCTTTTTGTCAAAGGTGAATTCTTACACTCTGAAATATTACGTTTTGGATTTTATCTATTAATTTTTATATTTATATCAACATTTGGACAAAAAAATTATATAAATACTTTCCCGTACTACCTATTTTTATTTTTAACTTCGTTTTCAATGATTTCATATCTATTTTCAATAAACCTTGGTAAAGATATATACGAGACATGGAATATTGGCATTAACCTAAGTGACATAGATTATATCAAAGGTAGAACAAATGGATTTCAAGCAGGGGGTCCAAATAGCTTCGCTGATTTAATTACCATAACCGCTGTCTATTCAATGTTTAGAATGGATAAAAAGTACTTACAAGTCATTATTCCATTTTCAATTGTTGGCTGTTTTTTTACTTACTCTCGTTTCTCTTTACTTATATTGGTTCTATTTATATTTTTGAGGATCAGCATCGAAAATAAAAAGTCTACTGGATTACTGCTCTTAATTGGTTCATTATTGATATGCGTCAATTTTGGATTAGTTGAAAGATTTTCTCAAGATGATAATAGCGGAGTCCAAGACAGGGTTGAGATGCAATCAGGAACATTAGAGTTTGTAGCTGATGATTCTCTTGTAAATAATATTTTTGGAAGAGGATTTGATACATTTGTAGTGAAAGGCAATCAAGTGCTTGATTCAAAAAATTTTGATGACAATCCTTTCTCCTATGGTCCACATAATTCATACTTATTTATATTTTTAAATTATGGGATTATCGGTCTTTTATTATTTATATTGATTTTTAAAGATCTTATATTAAATCTTGTAAAATTTAGAGATTTTAAAAATTACTCACCGAACTTGATGGCTGTTATAGCATTTCTTGTTTTAAGTCTATCTAGTGATCTGTTACAAAATCATTCTGTATCTTGGTTTTTTTATTTTAGCTACTTCTTGTATCTGAATGAGAAAGAGAATTCTTGATTTTGAAATACTCTTTTATTAGAAATCTTCAACATATACTATATTTAAGATGAATATTTTAGTTGTAGGTGGTGCTGGATACGTTGGTGGTGGAATCGTTGATAAGCTTTCAAAAGATCATGAAGTTACCGTTTATGATTCTTTAATTTATGAAACTTCATACCGTAAGAAAGTAAATTTTATTCTTGGTGACATAAGAGATTCTTCAAAATTAAATAGTATTTTAAGCGACTTTGATGTTGTAGTTTGGCTAGCAGCATTAGTAGGTGATGGAGCGTGTGCTATTAACCCAGAACTAACTCATGAAATTAATACAGAAAGTGTAAAAAATCTTGTTCAAAATTTTGATAAAAGAATTGTGTTTTTGTCAACCTGTTCAGTTTATGGGGCTCAAGATGGAATCTTGACTGAGTCCTCAGACACAAATCCACTATCTGAATATGCATCATCTAAATTAAAAGCTGAAGAGCATCTCAAAGATTCAAATGCTCTTATTTTTAGGCTTGGAACTCTTTTTGGCATAAGCGATGAATTTTCACGTGTTCGACTTGATTTAGTTGTCAATATTCTTACTGCCAAAGCACTTATTGATAAAAAAATAAGTGTGTTTGGTGGAGATCAATGGAGACCACTCCTACATGTAAATGATGTTTCAAATGCAATAAGTCACTGTTTAAACACCGATGTAACTGGAATATATAATCTTCACTACAAAAATTATAAAATTATAGACATAGCAAATGAGATAGAAAAAAAAGTAAAAGATGTTGAAGTAGAGGTAACGCCTATGAGCTTTGAGGATGCAAGAAACTATCAAGTATCTAGTCAAAAATTACTTGATGAGACTGGTTTTGAAGCTTCAATAGAACTTATTAAGGGCGTTAATGAAATATATGATCTAATTTTTCATAATAGGATAAAAGACATTACTGATCCTAGGTATTCAAATCAAAACTTTTTGCAAAAGTTTGGGGTATCTTGAATATAAAAAGATATGAAAGAGGATTTTCTGAAGATCACAGAGGTAGTGTTGAGTTTTTTAATGAATTAAATCTAAGTGAGTATAAAAGATTTTATACAGTAACAAATCCAAAAATAGGAACTGTAAGAGCATGGCATGGGCATAAAAAAGAAAAAAAACTCATCAAGGTATTATCAGGAAATTTTTTGATTGGTGTTATCTCAATAGACGATTGGGAAAATCCCAATAAGACATTGAAGCCAGAGATGATTGAAATGAATTTAAATTCAGATTTATTGTCAATTCCGGAGGGATATGCAAATGGAGCCATGAACCTTGAAGAAAATAGTAAAATTATGTATTTTTCTTCTTTAAGCTTAGAAGATTCTCTTAATGACGATTATCGCTTTGATTCAAAATATTGGGATCCTTGGACAAGTAATGGGGGTGAATTATTTGAGTAATATCTTAATCCTTGGTTCTACTGGTATGTTAGGAAAGATGGTTTCATTAGTTTTTTCTGAATATTCCGATGACAATTTATTTTTTACATCACGTTCTAAAAACAAATTCAATAATGAATTGAATGGCGAAAAGATTATTTTTAATCCGAATAACGATAACTTTGATGATTTATGTGAGAAAATAAACCCTAATTTTGTCATAAATTGTATCGGTGCAATTAAACCAACAATTACGGAAAAAAAAGAATCAATTAATAACGCAATCTCGATAAATTCCTTCTTTCCACTTAAAATTTCAAAAAAAAGTGCCGATTTGAGTTTTAACTATATTCAAATTGGGACGGACTGTGTATTTTCTGGATTAGAAGGGGGATACATTGAAACGTCTACAACTGACGCAACAGATGTATATGGGAAAACAAAAATTGTGGGAGAAATATTTAGTAAAAACAAAACGCTAATACGTTCAAGCATTGTTGGACCAGAAAGCGGAAGAGGAATGTCTTTGCTTAATTGGTTCGTAAAAACAGAAGAACCAGAAGTGAATGGATTTACAGACCACGAATGGAATGGCGTCACTACTTTAAATTTTGCAAAAATTGTTTTAGGTATAACAAAAAATGAACAAACTGGAATAAAATTACAACACTTGGTACCAAGTGACAGGGTAAACAAATATGAGTTACTTTTACTTTTCCAAGAATTCTTTTCAAAGGAAGTAAAAATAAATGATGTTGTATCAGATAACAAAGTTGATAGAACTTTAGACACAATTGATCCATTAGCTAATCAAGAACTCTGGAAAATGGGTGGTTATATGGAAATTCCATCTATAAGAGAAAATATTTCTGAGTTGGCAGATTTCAAAGGAACAAAAAAAATATTGGAGTTCAAATGAAAGATCTTGCAATCATTCTAGGAATAAGGCCAGACGTTATAAGAGCAAGTAAAATAATCAAACTTTTATCTGAAAACAACAATATTACTTTTGATTTTATTTGGTCAGGCCAGCATTATTCGGAGAACATGAAAGATGTTTTCTTCAAGCAACTTAATGTACCAGAACCAGATGTTGAATTTGAAATCGATACTAAAAGTGATGCTTCCACAGTCTCATCGGTAATCAAAAATACATTCAATCATCTGGAAAACAATAGTTATAAAGCTGTAGTTTTTCTAGGTGATACTAATACGGTAATGGGGAGTATTGGTGCTGCACAGCAAAATGTCCCAATTGTTCATATTGAAGGATGTATGCGTTCATACGATTGGAGAATGCCAGAAGAAAAATATAGAAAAACTATAGATCACTTATCAGACAGGATATATGCATATCTTCATTCATATAAATTGCAGGGCCTTAATGAGGGAATTTCTGAAGATATCATCAAAGTTACTGGAAACCCAATAGTTGATATTATTCAAGAAAATCAAAGCATTTTTGACTCTGGATATGAAACCTTAGATAGTAAGGTTTTAGATTTTACAGGGGAGGGTGAATTCTTATTGGCTACATCTCATAGGAGAGAGAATATCTTAAATTTAGATTCTCTAAATAATATTGTAAATTTATTTAATTCTTCTGATATGAAAATAGTATTTCCTGCAGGATATAAAACTCAGGAAATGCTGGAATCATATGATTTAAAACTTAATTCAAACGTTTTGATGATTGATCCCTTAGGGTATCTCGAATTTATGTATCTTTTAAAGAAATCTACTTTTGTTATGAGTGATTCTGGAACAGTGGTTGAAGAAGCCTGCATTATGAATGTACCCTCTATTCAAATGAGATACTCTACGGAACGTCCTGAAGTATATGATGTTGGTGCTTCTATAAAATTTGATCCTTCCTTAAAAATTAGTGACTTTCAAGGCTACATAGATAAAGTCGTGAAATTAGTAGATACAAAATGGGAGCAACCATTTGGAGATGGAAAAGCATCAAATAATATTGTTGATGATCTTTTAGAGTTATCTGATTCAAACAGTTTTCATAAACACAACAAAGAAAATTATCCATTTGACATTTCAAATTCATTTAAAGAATGAAGAAAATTTTATTTCACTCTTTAACAATACCTCCAGACAACGTCTCAACAGGAATGTTGGTTGCTGAGATAGCAGATGGTTTTAAAGAAATGGGTGTTGATGTCGAGATATTAGCAAGTTCACCCCAATATAATACTGAAAATAATGACAACTCAACTTTAGATAAATACTACACATCATCATATAAAGACATAAACATAACACATATAAATTCATCAAACAGGAGCTTCAATAAGGTAACAAGATTTTTTCAATGGATAACATTTCACTATCAAACAATTAAATTTTTATCTAAAAACAAAAATCATTACTCTCATATTTTCATATTTAGTTATCCACCAACCATGAATTTGGTTGTAATTTATATTAAGAAATTTTTAAAAATTAAAGTCACATACTCATGCTGGGAACTTTATCCAGAAATTGCTAACAAAACATTTAAAACTAATTCTGGAATTTTATTTAATATTTTTAAAAAAATTGATTCTTATGCAATGAAACTTGCTGATAATTTGGTTGTAAACTCTTCAGAATTAAAAACATATCTAATTAACAATCGTGGATTAAAAGATAAAGAAATTAAATCAATTTATCACTTTTCACCCTATGAAATATCTAACGAAAATCCAAAACTAGATAAAAAAATAATTTTGTATGCTGGCAATATGGGAAAGCCACAAAATATTAAAGAATTTATTAATACATTTAATTCAATTAAAGAGGTGAGTTGGAAATTAGAATTTTTTGGTGCAGGAGAAGAATTTGATTCGATTAAGGATTTAGAGAATGAGCAATTAAGTGTTTTTGAACATTTGCCAAGAAATGAATTGTACGAGAAAACAAAAGATATTCCTGTGGCACTTATTTCATTAGATAAAGACATTACTGTAGAAGGCTTTCCTGGAAAAACTTTTGATTATCTTTCAATGAATAAAGTTCTGATTTGTTTTGCCAATAGTGACTCTGCAGTTTCAAAATTTATTGATAAATTTGAACTAGGCTTTACTATCGACCCAAATGATAAAACCTCTATGGGAACTATATTTGATAAACTAAATGATCAATCACTACTTTTGAATTATCAAAAAAACATAAACAATCTCAATAAAAATATTCTAAATAAATCGAAGGTAATTGAGGATTACTACTCCCTAATTTAATTTGCCCCTTTTCTTGAAATCACAGAGATAATTGTCTGAAAAAGTATTCTAAAATCAAGGAAAAAGTTGTAGTTTTCTACGTACTCAATATCCCAATAAAGCCTCTCTTGTAAACTTAAATCTAACCTTCCTTGGACTTGTGCGAGACCAGTTATTCCAGGCTTAACTGAATTTCTCTTTTTTTGATATTCGCCAAGTAGTTTTGACTCATAAACAACTAACGGTCTAGGGCCAACAGTAGACATTTCTCCTTTTACAACATTTATTACATTAGGCAGTTCATCTAGGGATGTCTTTCTTAAAAAAAGACCAATTTTGGTTATTCTGTCATCGTTTTCAATTCTTATTGGATTTCCCGGCTCTAAGGAGGGCTCAATTGTTTCGTCATCAGCTAATTTTTTATAGTGCTCTTGATGTAAATCCTCGTCAGAGCTTTCATCCATAGTTCTAAATTTAAATAATCTAAAAATCTTACCGTTTCTACCAACTCTTTCTTGGATATATATTGCTGGATAACCATCTGAAAAAATTATCAATAGATAAATTATTGGAAAAAAGAATAAAAAAACTGGAATAAGAAAAACCATAATTGTAATGTCAAAAATTATTTTCATACAATATTTACTCTAAACTATTCAAATTAATTTACTTGAATAAAAAATATAACATTAGAGTTAGAGAAATGTGTGGAATTGGTGGAATTGTTAGCACTAACAATTCTAAAATCGACCAAAATATTGCAAATAATATGAAAGTCTCCCTGGAACACAGGGGACCCGATCATTCTTCCATTAATTATATTTCAGATTCACAATGTTTTATACACAGCAGGCTTTCAATTATTGATTTAGACTCCAGATCAAATCAACCCTATCAGGACGAAGAGAAAAGATATACGATTGTCTTTAACGGCGAAATCTATAACTTCAAAGAAATTAGAACCGAATTAGAAAGTAAAGGTATAAAATTTTCAACAGAAGGCGATACAGAGGTATTACTGAAAGGATATATAGAATATAAAGCTGAAATATTGGAAAAATTAAGAGGCCAATTTGCTTTCGCTATTCATGATGCAATGACGAATTCCATCTTTTTAGCCAGAGATAGAATTGGAATCAAACCTTTATACTTTGCAAAGAGTGAAGATTGGTTCATCTTCTCTTCAGAGTTAAAAACTATAGAGCAATCAAATTTAATTCCATTTGAACCTGATATTGAGTCTTATATTGCATACCTAAGGCATCTTTGTGTTCCAATGAATAGGACAGGAAATTTAAACATTTCAAAAGTACAACCAGGAGAGTACATAGAATTTTTCTCAGACAACTCTATAAAATCAAATCAATATTGGGATCCCTTTGTCATTGAAGTTAATAATGATATCTCAGAAGATGAAGCGATTAAAAATATAGATAGATTACTAAGCGAATCTGTTGAGTACAGGAAAGTAAGTGACGTTGAGGTTGGATTATTTCTATCTGGAGGGCTTGACTCATCTTTGATCGGTAAGCTCATGAAACAAAATGAAAAAGCCGGACTTAAAGGATTCAACATCGATTTTGAAGATCATTTTCCTGGATATGAAGGAGAATTAAGTGAAGCAAAATTTGCAGCATCTAATAACGACATAGATTTAATTGAAGAGAATATTTCATATAAAGAATTTCAAGATCTTCTGAATAATTATTCATTCTATCAAGACGATTTAGTTGGAGATGAGGTAGGAATTCCACTTTATTTTCTAGGTAAGAAAACAAGAAGTAAGAACATTAAGGTCGTTCAAGTTGGAGAAGGTGCAGATGAATTATTCTATGGATATGATCATTGGAATAGATTTCTCAACTTGAATAGATATTTAAAACCTTTATTTAAATCAACAAAAAAATACTCAAGTTTTAAGAATCATAGATTAAATTTACTAAGCAATATCCTCTTCAACAGAACTTCCTTTGCAGGTGGAGCATTGGGTTTTAATTTGAAAGAACTAGATAGCTTAATAGTCAATGGATTACCAAATGATTCTGATTTAATATATTATGCTGACAATAAATGGTCAGAATATTTTTCAAATAAAGGATCAAAAATTTCTAAGTGGATGACTTTAATTGATTTAAAAATTAGACTTCCAGAACTTTTACTTATGAGAATGGATAAGCTTGTAATGCAATCTGCTGTTGAGGCAAGAGTGCCTTTTCTTGACCATAAATTAGTAGAATATGTACTTTCTTTGCCAGAAGATTTACTAATTGACTCATCTATTACAAAAAGTCTTCTTAAAAAGGTTGCTTCAAAATATTTACCTAAACAGATCATTAATAGAAAAAAACAAGGATTCAGGGCTCCTATAGGTGAGTGGATTAAGAAAGATGAGGAAAAATTCCATGAATCTGTGCAACAGTTCAATTCTCTAGTAAATTTATTTAATGAAAGAGAATTAAACCAAATCCTAAGTGGAAAGGATTATCAAAAAAAATGGTATTTAATTAATCTTTCAAATTGGCATTTAGCAAGGGTTGCGAATTGATAAAAAATTGGAAAGAAAACACAGTTTATATATCGCTTATGCAATTAACTCTTTTGGGAGTTAATTTTTTTTTAATCACAATAATTAGTAGAGAATATGGAGCAGAAATATATGGTGAATATGCCGCTTCAAAAAGTCTTTCAGTTCTAATTGGAACAGCAACTGTATTATCTTTAGCATTAGTTGTTACAAAACTACGAGCTCAAAATGTTTACTTTCAAAAATCTCTTTTTTCTAACTCATATTTTCTTGTTTTAAGAAATCTTTCTATAGCATTGGCAGTAATTTTTCCATTAACAATTTTATTTGGTAGGGATTATCCATTATCTGCAATTTTTCTTATTGGTTTTGTTTTTAATGAAATGATTCATATTGCACTTGCATATTTTCAGGCAGATGGAAATTTCGTTACTACATCAAAACAAATAATCGTGAGAACCGTACTTTATGGATTTGGAGCCTGGTTTATTGTGATAAATGGTCTACAAATAATATGGGTCGTAATATACCAGTCAGCCATTTTATTTGTATTTTTTTTAGTTGCCCATTTTTCCATACCAAAAACAGAGATAATCAAAGATAAAGATCAAGAAAAGTCAACAAGAAAAGAGCTTAATAATTCTGGAAGAAAAATGGTTCTTACAACATTTTCTAGTGCTTTGATTTCAGAATTAGATATAGTTTTATTAGGTTTATTTTATTTTGGTCCTGCACTAGGGGTCTTGGCTTGGTCCAGAAGAATATTAGAAATTATTTTTCAACTTTTAGCTGCAAGTCTCGATATATTATTTCCAGAATTATCACGAGCAAAAGATAAAAATGAAATTCAAAATATAAGAGACCGTTTAAAGAGAGTATTCTTTTTTTCATTCATTATTCCAGTTACTTTTTTCTTATTAAGAGATACTGCAGGAAATATTCTAGTGTCCCTTCTTGGTGAAGACTTTAGAGAAGTCTCCTCTCAAACTTCTTTGATTCTTTTTTCATTACCTTTAATGGTTTGGTCTAGAATCAATATTATTTTTTCTAGGGCTTTAGGTTTTGAAGTAAACATAACAAAAATTATTATTTCAGCATCTATAATTTCATATCTTGTTTATTTTTCGCTTCACAACTTGAATATATCCAATCCAGCAATTCTTTCAATTATTACATCACAAACAATTATTTCAATAGTTACTTCATACAGTTTTAGGAAATCTAATGCTTAAACTTTTTTTACAAAGAATAAGATTTAAATTTAGAAACTTATTCGCAAAGAAAATAATTATCCCCGCAGATTTTAAATCTTTTGAATACGCAATTCCAAAATATCATGAGTTATTGGTTTCTTATTTATTGTTAAATAAAGATTACGAAATTAATTATTCTAAAAAAATATTTGGTAAGGAAACCGATAATTTAGTAACTTCTATAGATATTTTTAGTGAAACTGATTTCAAATCACATAATAAATTTATTCCTGCTTATTTTGACAAAGGTGATGTAAAAGTCCCATATGAAGCCTCAAGGCTTCAATTTTTACAAAAATTAGATTTATTGTCTGTTTTGAATAAAGATCATGATTTAAACGAAAATGTAGACATTAACAATTTTCCCTTAATTTACTGGAATAGTCCTATGGATGTGGCAATTAGAAATATAAATCTTATTTTTCATAGAAATTTTTTAGAGAAAAATGACTTAGATTCAAAAATTCTGGGAAATAATAAAGATTTAATTGATACATATATAAGCCAACACTACCAATTCATTACCGAAAATCTTGAAAATCATGGAAATGTTGTTGGAAATCATTATTTAATTCAACTATGTTCAATAATTTTGACGCTAGCAACATATAAATTTGACGGGCACGAAGATGAAGCTATTTATTATTTGAACGAGCTTAACAAAGAATTAAATAGACAATTTTACAAAGATGGAACTAATTTTGAAGGTTCATCCCACTATTCTGCATTTGTTACGGAAGCATTAATTATTTTTAAACTTTCGTTAGATGAACTTCACCCTGATTCACCATTACTAGAATTGATTCAACAAAAAGTATCTTCAAATAGAAATTTATTAAATTTGCTTATGATTAATGGAGAATTGTCTCAGATTGGCGACAATGATTCCGGAAGACTTTTTTATTTTTACCATGATGAAGACAACCCATTAAAAATGAACTGGTTAATAGATCTCATTGATCATTTTTACAGTTTTGAAAATAAAAATACTACTGAAATACCAAATCTAAAAAATGATCCTGTAGATTTAACCGCTTATTCAAGGGTTGACCACCCTTTAATAAAAATATTTCAAAGTGATTTCAATCTTTATTCATATCCTGATTTTGGTATTTATATTTGGCGTAATGATAGGGGGTCAGAGTACTTTAGTATCAGGTGTGGTCAAATAGGACAAAATAGTGTTGGTGGACATTCTCATTATGACCAGCTCTCAATTGAATGTTTTGCCACTAACAAATGGATAGCAAGAGATCCAGGAACTGGAACGTACACTGATGATATTAAAACAAGGAATGAATTCAGATCAATGAAATTTCATTGGGGACCAAATGCTGATATAGAATTTCCAAAAGAATCAGAGTTTGATTGTTTTAAGCTTAACTATATGGAAGATGGTAAAGTGTTATCTTTAGATAAAAATAATTTTTTAGGTAGTGCAATCTTTAACGGAAATAAAATATATAGGAAAATTGTAATTGAAAATGGAAATATACTAATAAGTGATTTTTCTAATGACGCTAATTTAAAACCATATGAAAATTGGGGAGAATTAAATGAAGGAGTTAAATTTAAATTCTCGAAAGGATACAAACGTATAAATTGAAAACAAAAAAAATTACTCCACTTTTTTTTCTTTTTTTAATTGGTATATTCTTCGAAAGTCTTGATGCTTTTAGTTTATTTTCAATACCTTTGCCTTGGATAGGAATCTCAATTTTTATATTTATTTATATAATTTATTATTTTTTTGGTTTTGAAATTGAATTTAATCATTTCGATTCTTTGAGAATCTTACTTCTTTATTTTGTCACTATTACTTTAATTAGAGCTGTTTCATACAGCCCTGATCTACCTCAGTTTGCTACTTCAACATTCACTCAATATATTTCACTTAGACTTCTTAAGCTACTTGGATTTATTGCCGTTATTTGGTTTGTCTACACTTTAAGTAATTTTTTTGAACGAGATACGATTATAAAGTTTATTTCTTTCATAGGGATTTTTGTTTCTGCCATGTCTTTAATATCATATTTTTCATATATATTTGATTTTCAGGACTTTTCAAGAAATAGACCTGGTTCTGGAGGTTGGTCACAACCAATAAAAAGAGCATGTTCTATCCTAAGAAATTATGGGACTTTCAGAGAACCAAGTTTCTTGGCAGTATGGTTAGCACCAATCATTCCTTTAAATTTTTATTTGGCGCGAAAACAATCAATTTGGTACGGATTGTCACTAATGCCAATCCTCGCAATTATTTTATCAAGAAGCTTAACAGGTGTAATTAGCTTGATTATAGGGATCGTTGTTACAACTCTTCTTTGGACAATAAAAAATAAAAATTTTGATTTTTTATTTATTATTCCAATCATTTTTTTATTATGTTCTAGTTTTATAGGAAATAGTATCGGTTATAAATTTCCAGCATTAGATCCCTCAATGTGCCCACCAGAATCTCCTGATAAATGTAACTGTTCACTATATGACGATGAATTAGATGAAGCTAAAAATTCAGAAAGTGTAACACAAAGTATATTCGAGAGAATAACTTTAATCACAAGGGGAGGGTTAGATGGTTTCGAAAATATATCTGTATTAAATGAATATATTTCTAATGAAAATCTTCAAATATTCGGACAAGGATTAGGCATTGCTAACTTAAATTTCTCACCAACTTTTGATGAATTAACAAAGAAAAATATGAATGGAGAAATTGTTTATAGAAATCCAGGTCAGGTTGTCTCATTTAATAATTTATATATAAATCTTTATTTTTCTTCAGGAATTGTCGGTTTATTATGGTTTTTTATATTTATATCGAACGTTTTGAAAAAACTTTATAAGAGAGGGAATGAATATACCTTTTATATCTTTTCAAATTTAATAGTAATCTTATTAATGTTTTTCTTCCAAGCAGAGGAATTAAGTACGATGTTAGCAATCTCACTAGGTTTGATGCTTCTAGAATTTAAAAATGAAAAAGTATAAAAAAATATTAATAGTTACTCATCAATACTTACCACACGTAAGTCCTAGAACAACACGTTGGAAATTACTGGTAGAAGAACTTATCAGTAAAGGACATGAAGTAACTATTTTGACTGGGATGTATCCAGATTTTGAAAAAAATAATGTCAAGGTGCTTTATTTTGGAAATAAAAATAATATAAATGTTGTTTCAAATCTTAGAGCAAAATCAAAACAAGTAAGTTCTGGCGAATCAATCAAAAAATTTTTTTACGGAGGTTTGAAAAAAATATATCGATTTTTTATCAATTATCTTGCTTGGCCCGATTATTCCATGTTTTGGGTTTATCAAATATATAAGAATAGAAATAATATTCCCAAGGATTATGATTTGATTATATCTGTAAGTTTGCCTTTTTCTTCACACATTGCCGCTTACATAATCAATAAAAAGATTAATAAACAATGGATTATGGATATTGGTGATCCGTTCACATTAAAAGTTGATGCACCAGAAAATAACAGATTTCTTTATTCAGGCCTAAATAAACGATACGAGAAAAAATTTTACTCTAAGGCAGACAAGTTATTATTTACACACCAAGATGCATTGAGCAATCACAAAAAATTTTTTAATATACCAAGTAGTAAATTAATTGTTGCAAGCCCTATTAGTAATTTTGATAATGATCTTTTCAAAAAAACCTTGTCCTTTAATTATTCAACTCGACCAATTAAAATATTTTATTTCGGAATATTCACAAAGGGTGTGAGGTCGCCACATTCATTCTTAGATTTAGTCAAAAAAAATAATGAATTTAAATTTTCATGGTATGTAAATGAGGATTCTGAAAAAATAATAAAGTCATGTGACATTAGTGCAGATAAACATAGTTTTTATTCCCATGTTTCAAGAGAAGATGCACAGCAACTCATGGTAAATTCTGCACATTGTTTACTCTCTATTGGAAATAAAAATCCAAATCAAATCCCAAGTAAAGTTATTGAATATTTAGCCACAGGAAAGCCAATCATTCACTTCACAGAAATTGATGACGACCCCGTTATCAACTTAAGTAATGGATTCCATAACCTAGTTACTTTAAATAAAAATGATGATGAAAAAGTAATGTCTTCATTAATTGAGGAAATGTTTAATAAAATTGAAAAATTTGATAAAGATAGATTTCTTAATAATTATACGGCCAAGTCAATAATTGATAATTTAAATATTCTCTAAGACTATTTTCCAGTTTTCTGAATAATTTAATGTATCTATTGTTTCGATACTTGAAGATTTAGCCTCATCAATTTTTTTTAGTGCATCATCAGGATCATTAATATTATATAAGAATATACTCTCTGGACTGAAGTATTGGGTATATGAGCTAAGGGGAGCAACTACTTTTAAACCAAGGTTCTGTGCTTCGTAAAGTGGTAACCCCACGGTTTCATACTCACTTGCATGAAAATATATCTCACTATCTGATAACACTTTTAAAGTCTCATCATGAGTCTCAGTATTTGCAATTTTAAAACTCTTTAAATCTTTGGGTGGGTTTATAACTGTAATCTTTTCCTTATCTGGCAATTTACTCAATACATTCTTCATAAAATTGTAATTCTTATTTGCAACATCACTACCAAAGAAAACTATGTTTCCACTTTTATTTGATACTTCGACTTGTGAAGTTTTCGTTTCACCGATTTGTATAATTTTTGAATGAAATTTTATATCTATGTCTTCTTTCAGATGATCGAGTTGGATAAGTATAAAGTTTGAAAATTTCATGCTTCTGTTCATAAGTGCTCTAAGAATTATGTTTCTGGAACCTTTTTTTACGAGAGGAAGGATATTCTGAATAAGAACAAATGATTTTTTTAGTGTTTTGAATCCAAAATTGCCAAAATGAATAATTGCATCCGAATTATTAATCTCCTTAAGGATTGTTTTAGGCAAAAAATAATTTAAAAATGGATGAAGGTACCTTTTATTTGTTGTTTTGTAAAACGTAATCTTTTGATCTTCATAAAATTGATTGTTTAAATCCTTATAAAATTCTATCTCTGAATATAAAACGAAGATATTTAAATCAGTCTTTGAAAAAAAGTCAAAAGATTCGAGGAAGAGTTTTAATCCACCAAGAGACTTCACACCGCAGGCATTTAATACTATTTTTTTCACCAATTCAATAATAGTTGTTCATTAAGCATTAATACTATGACTAAAATCATAAAGTAGTGATAAAAAATTACGACGCAATATTAGTTGTTGGTACTAGACCAAACTTCATTAAAGCTGCACCTTTGCTTGAATATTTTGAAAAAAATGATGTGAAAACATTATTTATTCATACAGGACAGCATAAAGACAAAAATATGTCATCAAATATTTTCGAAGATTTGAATATTAGAAAACCAGATATCTTTCTTGATACACCTACAACAAACATTAATAAACAAACAACATACATTGTAGATAAACTTGATACATTATTTGACACCAATAAATCAAAATATGTTGGTGTCTTTGGAGATGTAACATCAACTCTTGCAGCAGCTATGTCTACCAAAAATAAAAAAATGGAATTATTTCATGTAGAAGCTGGCTTAAGATCAAGAAATATGGATATGCCAGAAGAAAGAAACAGAATTATGGTTGATTCTATAAGCGATTATTTATTTGCGCCTTCGGATGGTGCAGTAGATAATCTTAATTCGGAAAATTTGTCAGCAAAATACATTGGTAATGTTGGAAATATAATGATAGATACACTTGAAAAAAATATTGAGTACATAATTAACACCACACTCACAATTAAAAAGAAATTAAATGTTGATACACAGTATTTTGTAGTAACAATTCATAGGCCATCTAATTTATCTGATGAGAAGCTAGAAAATATATTTAATGGACTAAAAAAATTCAGTAATGAGTACACTATAATTTTACCGGCTCATCCTAGGTTAAAAAAATATATTTCGAAAAATAATGTTAAACATGAAAACATATTAATAATTGATCCTTTATCTTATATTGACTTTCTTGGCTTGGTAAATGGCTCGGAACTAGTTTTAACTGATTCCGGAGGCCTTCAAGAAGAGACAACTCATTTAAATGTTAAGTGTTTAACTATTAGAAATGAAACTGAAAGACCAATTACTGTATCTGAAGGAACAAATAAAGTAATTGGAGTTGATACAGAAATAATAATTTCTGAAATAAACAACGCTATTGAGAGTAAACTTTCAGTTGGTAAGAAAATAAAATTTTGGGATGGAGAAACATCTTCAAGAATATATAAAGAATTATTTGAATGATATGAGTGAATTTAAGTACGATTTAGGAATATTAGGCCTAGGTTATGTGGGACTTCCATTAGCTATATATTCTGTAGAGGGCGGATTAAAAGTTTTTGGATATGATATAAATTCTGAAAAAGTCTCAAAACTAAATGATGGTCAATCCCCAATAGAAGATATTAGTGATGTAACTCTTAAAAACTCATTAAAATCTAATCTTATATTTTCTGATGATTCTTCAACATTGTCGGAATGTGAACATATTGTGATAAGCGTTCCAACACCCTTGACCGATTTCAAGCCAGATCTAAGTTATGTCATAAATGCAGCGAAAGAAATTGCAAAAAATATTATGAAAGGTCAAGTAATAATATTAGAGTCAACGACTTATCCTGGAACAACTACAGAAGTACTAATTCCAGAGATTGAAAAATTTACAGATCTTGTCGTTGGTGAAGACATATTTGTTGGATATTCACCTGAAAGAATTGATCCAGGAAACAAAGAATGGAATTTTAAAAATACCCCAAAAGTAATAAGTGGAATTAATGAAAAATCACTCAATAAAATTAAATCATTTTATGAAAAAATAATTGAAGTCGTAGTTGTTACTTCTGGCACGAAAGAAGCTGAAATGGTAAAGCTACTTGAAAACACTTATAGACAGGTCAATATTGCATTAATAAACGAGCTAGCAATTCTTTGTAACATGTTAAATATTGATATTTGGGAGGTTGTCGATGCTGCAAAAACGAAACCATTTGGTTTTGAATCATTTAGACCTGGACCAGGTGTAGGTGGTCATTGTATACCTATTGATCCAAAATATCTTTCATTTAAAACAAGGCAAATTGGTAAACCAGTAAGATTTGTGGAGCTTGCACAAGAAATAAATAACTCAATGCCTGCATATGTCGTAAACAGAATTATTGAAAGAATGAATATTTTAGGAAAACCAATGAAGGGTTCAAAAATTTTGATATTTGGTGTTGCATATAAAAAAGATATAAGCGACACACGAGAATCTCCGGCTGTAGACGTAATTGAAAACTTTCTTGAAAAAGGTGTAGAGATTGCTTTTTTTGACCCATTTGTTGATAATTTGAAAGTCAATAATCTAGAAATAAAAAAAGAGATAAATTTAGATAATTTTGATGATTACGATATGCATTTGGTTCATACACCACATTCAGAATTTGTAAAATTAAATCTATCACAATATAACGTTCCAATATTTGATGCAACAGGCAGTGATTTTATTGATGATGCAGAAAGAATCTAATTTAAAACCTAATTTCGACAATCTATCAAAAACTATTAATACATTAGGCATAGAGTTAGGGAATGTGATAAGACAACAAGCAGGAACAAAGAATTTTAATTTAGTAGAAGAAATAAGAATTAATTCAAAAAAGTATAGAACTTCAAAAAACTATAAATATCTTGATTTAATTTATAAAAAATTAGATAAATTAACCGAGAATGAAATCTTGATACTCACCAAATCTTTTACCTTATTTTTTTATCTTTCAAATATTTCAGAACAGGTATTTAGAGAAAAATTTAAATATACTATCGATAAAAAAGATATTAAAAATAATAAAAACAATCTTTTATTCTCACCAGTTTTTACTGCTCATCCCACAGAAAGTGCAAGACAATCAACATTAAAAAAACTTTACGAAATTGGA
Source organism: uncultured Candidatus Actinomarina sp. (assembly GCA_902609285.1). GTDB lineage: Bacteria > Actinomycetota > Acidimicrobiia > Actinomarinales > Actinomarinaceae > Actinomarina. The sequence continues at coordinate 41,118 of CACLRL010000007.1, forward strand.
AAAATAATCTCGGAAAACAAGTCCGATAATCTTATTGAAGTAAATAACTTGATTACGCAATTATGGTATACACGAGAAATAAGGTCTATTAAACCAAATCCAATTGATGAAGTAAAAACGCTACTTTATTACTTAAATATTTTGTACACAGATGTACATAATGAAATAAATAATACATTTTATGAAAATAATATAAATCAAAAAAATATTGTTAGATTTGGAACATGGATTGGTGGAGATAGGGATGGCAATCCCTATGTAACTTTAAAAGTTACTGAAGAAGCTTTAAGGGTATATTCAAACCAAATAATTCAGATTTATAAAGATAAAATTATTGAATTGTCCGAGAGTTTTAGTATTTCAACTTTATACGCAGACAGTCCAAAAAAATTAATTTCAAAAATAGAGGAGTATTCTAAAATTTTAAATAACGAGTATCGTCATTATACAAAGATAAATTTTGATGAGCCTTTTAGAATCTTTCTATCATTAGTCTTTCATCGTCTTGATAATTTTCAAAAAAACAAGAAAGGTTATTCCTCATTTGTTGAATTTCAAAACGATCTCAGTTTATTTGAGCAAGAAGTTAGTAACTGTTTTAATGAAAGTTCATTTTCACCAAACTTGACTCAGTTTATTGAATATGTAGATCAATTTAAATTTCATGGTGTTGGGATGGATATTAGAGAGAATGCAAATGTTCTAAATCATAAATCTAAATATGTAAAAGAATATGAGGAATTTTTGAATCTTCTAAAAAGAATTCCAGAATGGAAAATTCTTTATGGAGATACAGTGATAAATTCTATTATTTTATCTATGACAAAAAATGAAAATGATATCTTAAATTTATTTTCTCTGTGTAGAAAATATATTAAAGATTTCAAAGATATTCCTATGTTGGTACCATTATTTGAGGAAATTGAAGATCTTGAAAAATCTCATGATATTATTTCTAGACTGTTTACCCATAAAGATTACTTAAAGCATGTAAATCATTTAGATTCTAAGCAAGAAATTATGCTTGGTTATTCAGACTCCAATAAAGATGGTGGAATCGTAACCTCTCAATGGTCTGTGTATAAATCTCAAATTGCATTGTTTAAAACAGGCAAAGATAATAATATCGAAATCTCTTTTTTTCACGGCAGGGGAGGAACAATAAGTAGAGGTGGAGGACCTACATATAATTCTATATTGTCTCAACCTAAGGGAACAATTTCAAACAGCTTAAGATATACGGAACAGGGTGAAGTAATTTCTGATAAGTATTCAACATCTAACTTAGCAATTGAGAATCTAAAATTAGGGCTATTTGCATTCCTAAAAGCCAAGACAACCAAAGATGAAAAGCACAAAGAAGAGACTAATTTTATGAATGAATTTTCAAGACTTTCCTCAGATAAGTACAAAACCTTAATTGATGATGATAATTTAATAAAATATTTTGAAAGCGCAACCCCTGTAAATTTATTATCGATTCTAAATATTGGTTCTAGGCCCTCTAAAAGGTCAAAAACAAGTTCTGTTAAAAATTACAGAGCAATTCCCTGGGTATTTGGATGGGCTCAAACAAGGCAGACTATAACTGGCTGGTATGGATCTGGTACAGCACTCGAAAACTTAATAAAGACGCATGGAATAAAGCAAGTAAGGAGTATCTATAAATCATCTTCATTTTTTCAAAATTTATTGAGCAATATTGAAATGACTTTAGCAAAAACAGACTTGATAATTACTAAATTTTATATTGATCAATTAGTTGATGATAAGTATTTATACATTTATGAAAACATTGTCGAAGAATGTGAGAAAGTTCAAAAATCAGTTTTAAAAATTACTCAATCAAAAGAATTACTAGATTCTAATGCAATTTTAAAAAATACTCTTGCAATTAGAGATACTTATCTCGATCCTTTATCTTTGATACAAGTATTTCTTATGAAAAAATTACAAAATAATGAATTAAGTGATTACGAAAAAACTTCTTTGCTTCTTTCTATAAATGGTTTAGCTGCTGGCCTAAGGAACACTGGGTGAGAGATCTCTTAGTTCAAAATGCATTTCATCAGGAGAAGTCCAAGTTCCACCCCATGCAAATCCCCATTCATTAAAAATTTCAACAACTCTTGGGTGATATCCTGATTTAACATTTATATCTATTGCAATTCCCCACGCATGCCTTGAAATAGATCCTCCTGCATTAAACCTATTTATTCGCCTTGGAGCATAGCAACCTCCTGATTTATGAAATTCTTCCTTGTATAGAGTATTTTCTAATCCTTCATCAATAACTTGATTAAGGGCACCTAAAAGTGGTTTCCACATAATTTTATTACAGGTGGCTCTACCGATTATTGGCATTTCCTTTCTTTCGATATTTTCGTTACGCCAGGCTGGCTCAACAATTATCCAAGTTCCATCTTTCTCTTTTATTTGAAAATCTCCAAAATAATTTTTAACTAATGCGGTTGGTAGAACCCAATTTTTATTTGGTTGAGAATTTCTAAATGTAACTCTAAGCTGTTTATATTTTATATTTCTATAGATTTCAACAAAATGATTTTCTGTTATTTTAGTATCCCAAATGATTGCTTGTATATTTCGATTAATACCTAATTTGTATCCAATATCTTTACTTACAAGAGCCTCGAACCAACCAATTTCAGAATCAGGTATTATTTCACCAACCTCTACTTCAGTTATAATTTCATTCATTCCAACTAAAACTAGTTTGTCTCCGACGTTTATAGAGTATTGTTCTGCTGTTAACTTTGAGATTATTATTTTGTTGTCTTTTACTAATTTTGTGATTTCATCGGTATAAAATAAATCTGCGTATTTACCTTCAATAGATTTTATTGAAAGACTGTACAAGTAATCCGGATTAGTACTTAAAGTTTCAACATTGTTTGTATCAATAATCTTTTCAAGCCCAACATTTGCTCGACCTATAAATGTAACGTTACTATCTAAGTTTTTAACAGATTCTAGGATTTGATTAGTTACACTGTAATATAAAACTCCTGGTTGAGAGATGGTTATAACGTCATAATTTTCTATTCCGTTAGACAATTTTTTATTTTCTATCTCATTATCTCCATCATGACTAAATGCAGATGGTTGTACAACGATAAAGAAAGCAATTAAAAAAAGGCCCAACTTTTTCACTAGCTAATTATAAGTAATTAAATTAGAAATACTTAACAAACTTTTAATCTTAAAAATACAAGTAAATCAACAAAATGTTTAATATTCAATAATGCAAATTAAGGATAATTCTTGAAACTTTTAACGAATTTTTTTTCATCAGCGGCAATCAGATTTCCTGTAATTACAATAATTGTCATTCTTGGGATCACTGGATTTTTTGGATATATGACCACTCAAGCAGAGGAATTAGACACTGGTTTCGGTGGTGAAATTGACACACCAGAAATAGAAGCTCAAGGTAAGCTTTCTGATTATTTTGGAGGATCCGGTACTCAAAGTGTTTTACAACTTGTTTTTGAGGGAGAAGATGTTCTTACTGTTGAAGGTTATGAAACGTATACAGAAGCGGTTGAAGTCATAAAAAACAGTGAATTGTTTCAATACTTAGTTAATGATCCAAACCAAGGTTTAGTTCAGGGTTTTTTTGCACCAATAGATGTAGCTAGAGCCTTTAACCCAATGCTAGATGTAAGTAGTTTGACTGATGAACAATTCAAGCAGCTTTATAAAACTACATCAGTACAAATGCCACCAGAATTTCAACAATTTGCTTCAGCATTACTTTCAAGTTCATATGATGAAGAAGCAGTAACAGCTACTGCAGGTCTTGGCATAATTACTATTAATTCAGCAATTATTCAAGGTGAATATGGATTTGAGGGAGCTTTTGAAGTTCAACCAAGACTAGAAAATGAATTAAATAAAGAATTACTTAAGTTAAGCGATGACTTTGAAAATATTGATGTTGCTGGATTTTCTCTAGCATTGCTATTTGGTGACGAACAAGATGATTTTTTAGAAGAAGTAGCTCAGCTATTTGGAGCAGCCTTTGGTATTATCTTTTTAGTTCTTGCATTTATTTTCTTTATAAAACCAACAAAAACATTCGGGTTTTTTAAATCTACTAGAAGGACCTTTGCAGACATATTGAATAGTTTGGCTGCAATAATGCTAGCTATATTATGGATGCAGGGGATTGGAGTTGTACTTGGTCCAGGCTATTTAGATATTATTGGAGCACCAAATCAACTTTCACAAATTTCAACAATAATCATTCTCGGTTTAGGAGTTGATTATGCAATTCACTTTACAGGAAGGTATAGAGAAGAATTAGGTTTAAAAAATTCAGTAAATACATCGGCTTCTAAAACATTAAGTTCTGTTGGTATTGCTTTAACGCTTGCAACATTAGGTACAATGGTCGGATTTTTGACAAATATAGTTTCACCATTAACTCAACTTCAAGATTTTGGAATCACAACTGCACTGGGTATTTTTTATGCATTTATTTTGGTCATGACTCTTGTTCCTGCCGTCAGAACATTACTTGATAAGCGATCAGAAAGAAAAAATACAATTGATACAGATGCATTTGCATCTTCTGGTGAAAAACTATTTAATAAATTGTCAGAAGCGACTTCAATAATACCGAAACGAATCAAGATTTTCGCAATTGCTTTAATTTTAGGAATTGGTGGATACGGATACTATAGTTTTACAAATATATCGACAGTATTCAATTTTACTGATTTCCTACCATCAGATAGCCCAACGGTTAAAACATTTAATACTTTACAAGATGAATTTGGTGGTGGATTTGGAGAAACTACAAGTGTGTTAATCGAATCAGACAATGTTGCCACACCCGAAATTCATAATGCTTTAATTGATTCATTAAGTAATCTATCAGATGTTGAAAATGTACTAGTTTTTGCTGGAAATGCAGCCGCTGAATCAGTAGTAGGTTCTTTAGGAGCTATGTTGGTACCACCTTCAGCAAATCCTCAAGCACCCCCACCATTGCCTGATATGGCATTAATTGGCCAGTTAGGAGCTTATGGTGTTCAAATTATGAGTGCACAAGGGTTAGACGCTTTAAAGGTTAGTGATAATGGTGATGTAGAAGGTTTATATACATATTTACTTGAAACAGACCAAGATACATTTAATACAAGCTTATACATAAATGAAAATGATTTAATCTCAGCTATGCAAGTCAGAATTACAACCTCTGCAGGAACATCTGGAGCTGCTCAAATAAGAGATGATTTATACACAGCTTTTGAACCACTTTCAGAATTAGGTATATTTGTTGGTGTGACGTCTGATAATATCGTTACAGAAAGCATTAATGAATTAATTAATTCTTCTCAATTCCAGTCATTAGTATTTGCAATCTTGGCTTCAATGGCATTTCTTGTTTTGTATTATTTGATTGATATGAGAAGACCTTTCCTAGGTGTGATCACAGTACTTCCAGTAGCAGCAATTGTTCTTGGAACTTATATGGGTATGTATTTATTAGACATACCTCTTAACCCCGTAACCTCTACATTATCAGGATTGGCAATTGGTATAGGTGTACCTTTTGTTATCCACGTTACAAATAGATTCAGAGAAACAATATCGTCTGGAATAGAACCGGTAGAAGCAATTCGTACAACTTTAAAGACTACGGGAGGTTCATTATTTGGTAGTGCATTCACTACAATGGCAGGTTTTGGAATTCTTACAACATCCTCATTAGTTCCTTTTCAACAAATGGGAACAGTTATATTAGTTTCAATCGGCTTTGCTTTAATTGCCTCATTAATGATACTTCCAACATTTTTGGTTCTTTGGGCTAATTTCCATAATAGGAAAACGGCAAAAACTTTATAAAAATCGTTATTACTATTAATTAGGTGAAGTTATTCGAACTACTTGATAATGTGAACGAAATTGTCCCTTTAAAGTATGCTTTTGAAGACGATTCTGTTGGAATCACAATTGGCGAAAATGAATCTAATGTAAACAATATTGTTATCGGACACGAATTAGATGATTATCTGTTGGAATATTGCTCTGATAACAACGTAGACACAGTTATTACATATCACCCACCTTCTTATAAAAAAATTATAGAAGAAGATGACAGTGAGAATTTTTTACCTGATTCAATTACAACAAAATTTCTTGATTCATCTATAAATGTAATAACAATCCATACTGCGCAAGATGTTTGTAAGGACGGTAATGCTGATACTTTAGTCGACCTATTTGATATAAAGAATCCTTCACTTTTTGCCCAAACTGTTGGAAAATACGGGGCGGGTCGTTATGGAACTATTAATATGATGTCTCCACAGGAACTGAAAAAATTAATTGAAAATAAACTCAATACAAAAATAATTCGAACAAATGAATATTTTGAAAATATGGATGAAATAAGTCAAATTGCAGTTTTACCAGGTTCAGGAACTCAATTTATGGAGGAAATTATTGATAAAACTCAAGTATTCATTACTGGAGATATCTCACATAGATATTTATTAAAAGCAGATGAAGAAAAGATGGGAATAATTCAGATTGGACATATCTCATCTGAAATTCCAGGAATGAAGAAATTTGTAGAAAAGTTTAATAAATTTATGGGATTAGAAATAAATTACATATACAAAGATTTTTATGAATGAACCATTTTTACTAAGCAATTTAATTGACCTTCAAGAAATTGATAACAAACTCTTTAAACTAATTGAGTCTAAATCCTCAAGTGAAAATGTAAATAAACTTAAAGATTTAGAAATTGAATTTAAAGACCTAACATTAAATATATCTGGACAAATTAATTCACTGGAAAAATATTTTTCGATAAAAGAAAATAATGAAAAAAGTTTGAAAGAAATAAAGTTAAAAATAGAAGATATTGAAATGAAATTATCAAGTGATAATTTAGATCCAACTGATACATTGAATTTTTCAAATCAAAAAGAATCTCTAAAAATACAAACGAACAAACTAAGGCAAGAAATTGACAATATTGAATCCGAGAATTTTGATGAAATTGATATTCTAGAGAAAGATAAAGAAAATTTAGAAGAAGTAAAAAAACAATTAGTTGTTGTATCTAAGCTTGTTAAGTCAGAATGGGATCTTATCGATCAGCAAATTCCTATATTGGAAAATGATAAATCTAAATTTATTTCAACTTTCCCAGATGAATTAAAAGTTTTCTATGATAATTTAAAAAATAAAGGTGTAGAAATTATTGCTGCTTATAAAATTGGAAACCAGTGTGGATGTTGTGGTGTTGAACTAACTACATCAGAGATTGATAAAATTCTTTCTACAAAGTTCCAACAATGTACATACTGCGAAGGAGTTTTAGTTTAATGTATAAAGTGTTTTGTGATGGTGCATCTAGGTCAAATCCAGGAGAAGCAGCTATTGGAGTAAGTATACAAGAAAACGACGATGAGATACATACTATTTCTGAGCCAATTGGTATAGCTAGCAATAATGTAGCTGAATATAAGTCATTAATATTTGCATTAGAGTACTCGCTTGAAAAAAATTATTTAAATTTAGAAATCTTTCTAGACTCAAAATTGGTGGTTGAGCAAATTAATGGTAATTTCAAAGTGAAATCATATAATTTAAAAAAATTAAATTCTGATGCACTCAATTTAATTAACAAATTTGATTCCATATTAATTAAACACATTTATAGAGAACAAAATAAAAGAGCTGATCAATTAGCAAACATGGCATTAGATAAATAATATGTTATTTTGGCATGTAGGATTTTCAATATTTATTTTTAGATATGTATATAAAGATTATGAAGCTGACCTTCGGTACTTAGCTGGGGGAGCGTTATTACCCGACTTTGTAGATTTTCTTTTTAACTTATTTGGTCTTAGAATTGCTTTTAATCAGCCAGGTCACACATTAATATTTGCTATTTCTGCAATGACATTAGTAATGATTATTACTAGACGAAAAACCCAATATAGAAAAAATTTTTTATTAATTTCGATTGGAATATTTTTACATTTATTTTTAGATTTTATGTGGCTTAACCAACATATTTTATTTTTTCCATTGCCATTTGATTCTATTGAAACCTCTTCAAGAGGCTTTTTAATTCTTCTGGTTCAGGAAATTGGTGGGTTTTCTTATTTGTATTCAAAAATTAATACTTTAGAACAAGCTGACGATTTTTTTAGAGACGGTAGGATTTAATCTTTCTTTAAATACAAATTAAAACTAACAATTAAAAGAAATATTGCAAAAACAGAATTTAAAACATTCTGTGGCAATAAGAAGGCTGCATTGCCACCAATTATTGAACCAATAATTCCAAACAACCCAATATACGTTCCCTGCTTAATAAGTTCAGGATTTCCCTTAAGTTTGGTAATTGCCGCTGTCATAGCTGTTGGGATAGTTGCTATTAGAGAAAAACCTTGTGCAACAATATTTTCTAAACCACCAAAAATTATTAATAGAGGAATTCTTACAATTCCTCCCCCAATTCCTAAAAGTCCTGACAAAATTCCCGTAACTATTCCAATAATTATGTAAAAGAAAGGATTTTCATTAAAAGAGCTTTCAAAATTTCCATTTAAAAACATTCGAATTGAAACAATTACAAGAAGTACTGAAAATATTTTTTCTAATGATTTTGTTTTAATCATTGCAGTTAATTTACTACCAATATAACCACCCACTATTCCACCAACTATGAGATATAAAATATTTAAAGTTAGAGTTATTCCATTTATGATATAAGTAAATCCGCTAGCTGATGCAACAAAGATTATTGCCATTGAGGAAATGCCAGTATTTACTTTAAAATTCTTGGTTGTCATATAAGTCAAGAGTGGTACAAAGATTACACCTCCACCAACACCTAAGAGACCAGACAGGAGACCTCCAATTAATCCAATTGTGAATAATTTGAACAATTGTTATTTCTTTAATCTAGGTAATAGCTCTTTGCCAAGAAGTTCTATAGTTTTAGGTTGATCTATAGAAGAAATTTGTATAGTGACAATTTCAGACTCAAAATCGTCGACTAGTGGTTTATAGATATCTATAAGTTCTTCTATATTTCCAGCTCTTGAGAACTTAGACATTATCTCCTCACGTCCCAAAGAGTCTGCAGTTTCTCTTAATACCATAGGATCTAGTTCTTGTAATCTATTTGGAGCTCTTAAGCCTCTCCATGACTTCAATGATTCCCAAGCATCCTCATCGTTATCTGCAAACATTGTCCATCTGTAGGTATGAACTCTTAAGTTAGTTTTTCCTAATTCCTCTGACTTTTGTTTTGATGGATTTATTACTTTTTCATAAGCATCTTCAGGATTTTTAACACTAATCATTAATCCATCTGCATACTCAGCTGCAAGAGTTGCAGATTTAGGTCCACCTGCTGCTAACCAAATAGGTACTTCTTTCAAAGGCGGAGTGTATAATTTTGCAGAATTTGTACTGTAGTATTCACCCTCAAAGGTTAATTTTTCACCAGATAGAAGCCTTCTTATGATGGTAAGAGCTTCTTTCATACGATTTGCTCTTTCCTCATATCTTGGAAATTCATAACCCAAAGGACCTTCATTGATATTTTCACCTGTACCAACTCCTAAATGGAAAGTTGATTTAGTAAATCTATCGATAGTTGCACATGCTTGAGCTATTACTCCAGGATGAATTCTCCATAATGGTGTTGTAACTCCAGTACCTAGATCCATATTTTTTAACTCTCGAGCTAGTGCTCCCAAGGTTGACCATGTGAAATTTGAAGCTGAATGGTCATCAACCCAAGGATGAAAATGTTCAGAAATCGTAACCATGTCAAAGCCGGCTTTTCTTGCTAATTGTGCATGTTCTAACAATTCTTCAGGTTGCCATTGTTCTGAACCTAAAAAGTAGGAAAACTTAGTCATCTAAGTAGGTTAATCTTATTTATTTTTTAGGTGGGTGCCTCATTGAAGAGACACCCAAGTTTTTGAAGCTATAAGCCGGATTCTGTTTACACAAAATGTGTAAGATAATCATCCATCTTGTATATTTGTTACCAAATATATCTAGCTACCTACCCACAATTTTTAGCTGAGCAAGCTAATTGCTTTTTGGTATTGCTCCGAGAGGGGTTTACAAGCTAATTTAATCTCTTAAATCACTGGTAGTCTCTTACACTACCGTTTCACCCTTACCTACAAAGTAGGCGGTTTATTTTCTGTTGCACTTTCCGTCAATTTCTTGCCTGGGAGTTACCCAGCTCTCTGCTCTATGGAGTCCGGACTTTCCTCGATAAATCGCGATTATCCACTTCACAAATTAACGATAGTATAAAAATGAATTCTTATGGATAATTATTTATTATTTCCTCGATATTTGATAGGTTTAAGGGGCCTATGTATTTTTTGACTATCTCCCCATTTACGACAATATGAGTTTCAGGAACGCCAAAGACTCCAGATTCGATAGCTAATTTACTACTCTCATCAACTGCATAAATGATTTCTCCATATCCATAATTGTTAAGAAATTCAATTGAGTTTTGAATATTATCCTGAAAACTTACCATTATTACACTGTCTTTTAAATTATTTGTCTCTGCAAGTGTTATCAGGAGGTCATGTTCCTCAATGCACTCTAGACACCAAGAGGCCCAATAATTTATGATTATGAAAGTATCATCAACTTTTATAGATTCTTCATTTATTAAGGAGACTAAATTAAAATTGCTAATTCTAATATTATTTGAAGTTGAGTTATTATCAACAGTTGTACAAAATTGTAAAAATATTAATAAAAAAAGAATAGGTAATTTATTTTTCATAATTTTCAAGTATCTCAACTATAAAATTTCTATCTTCTTTACTCAGTTTATTTGAGCGAATAACAGAATTAAGAATTTCTAAACCTTCATTTCGTTTTGCAGGATCTTGGATGTAAATAATTCCAAGATATGATTTAGCAACCAGAGAATCAGAATTTATTCTTAATGATTCATTTAAATATGTAGTTGCGACATCCAAATTATTTGATTCATAAACCATCCACCCAATTTGAGCTAATGCAAAACTCTTTAATTCATTATCAGCATTATTTTCAGCGATATACATGTAATGAGGTAGGGCCTGTGAGTAATCTAAATCATCAAAGTATCTGTTCGCTAGAGCCATTCTCATTGGGTGAATATCGGGATTTTGTTCTATAACTGACTCCATTTCTTCATTTGTAACATTTGCTAAATTAGTATTGAATTCATCATTAATTTCTGAATTATTTTGAAGATTAATGAATAGTACAGTCGCAAATATTAAAAAAGAAAATGAAGAAATAATCCATTTAGTCATTACGTACCTTTTTATAAAAAACATAAGCAAAAAGTGCACCAAGGAATATAGGAATTAATAATAAAAAAGGGTTTGTATCATGTGGATTAGTATTTATTCTTTCACCAAACCGAAGAGTCCAATAGTTCATAATTTGTTCATCACTAAGACCATTAGCTATTTGTTCTTTTAAAACACCTCTCATATCATCTGCATACTCAGAAGGGGAATCAAAAAGAGTCTCACCTTGACATACAGGGCATAATAAACTCTTACTCAACTTTTCGTATCGTGAATCATTATCCTCGTAAACAATAGAAGGGAGTCCTAAAAGAAATAGTAATAAAAATAAAGAAACGTATTTTTTCATTTTCTAATCCTCGTAAGAAACGATGCTGAGCTGATACCTAAACCAAGCCATAATATGAATATTCCATAATTTTCTCTAAATATTAGTTTATATTTATCTTCATCTATCACTTTGATGGTTACGTATGTGTCGCTCTCTATATTTCTAAATACGGCAGGTGAACTTATTGCTTGCTGTGATGAATTTTTAAAAATATTTAATGAAGCATATTTTTCTTTATTATTAAATTTTATAGGAAGATTTATTACATTTTTTTCACTTTTTATCTCTTCAAAAGGGGAGAGAATTAAAAATTCTTTATCACCAAAATTAACTTCATCTCCAGCAGATATAATTATTTCATTTGAATAACTTTGAGTAACATTCATTATTAATCCAACAGCAAAAATTCCAACACCTAGATGGGAAATTTGTCCAGTCCAATATTTGCCTTGTAGTTTAGTTTTTTTAAATCTTATTAATATATTTTTAGAGATAACAATTATCAACAATATTGATCCAAATATTGTGATTATAAATTTGTAAGAAGCATTGAAATAAACCGTAAAAATTATTGAGAGAATAAGAGATAAATTAATCTGATTTTGATTTTGGCCTAACCAATCTTTTAAATTCAAATTTACTTTTGATACTCTTGTAGAAAATACCATTAAGTAAATAAGAATCAAAAGTAATGGCCCAACTAATATATCGTAAAAAGATCTTCCCATGGTAAGTTGTTTACTAAAAAAAGATTCATAAAAAATTGGGTATGTAGTCCCAATTAAGACTATTAATGCTGATGCAGATAAAACAATATTATTTGCGACAAAGAAACCAGATCTTCCAAAAAGATGTTCTACCTTTTTTGAGCTTTTAAAATAATTGACATTTTTTATGCCAATATAAACAAACAAACCTGTAAACATTACTAATCCAATAAGTAAATAAGTGCCTATGTTTCCGTTTGAAAATGCATGTACTGAGATTAATACACCTGATCTGGTAATAAATGTTCCAAAAATTACTGATAGAAACATAAGGCATGAAAGTACATAATTCCAGTTGATAAGTGTTTGTTCTTTGATTTGTGTTTTAGAAGAGTGCAAAAAAGCAGTTGCTAATAACCATGGAATGAAAGAAACATTTTCTACTGGATCCCACGCCCAGTACCCACCCCATCCGAGAACTTCATAAGACCACGCAGCTCCTAATGTAATACCTGCTGTTAAAAAGAGCCAGGGAAAATAAGTAGCTTTTTCAGCGACTTTAATCCAGTTTTCATCTTTATAATTATTAAATAACTCACTTGTTGAAATCACAAATGGAAGCACTAAACCAATATAACCAAGATAAAGTATTGGAGGATGAATTGCCATTAAAGGATGATTTTGAAGAAGAGGATTTGGACCCCTTCCAGTATCTGATATCACTAAATCTTGAAATGGTAATAAGGTGAAATCTTGACACCCTATTGATGCCAATTGAACACATCCCGCAAAAGGTGATGAACTAAAAATTGTAAAACCATTAAAAAATAAAATAATTAATGCAAAGATTTTTATATCGTAAATTTCAGTAGTTGATTTATAAAATTTAATATATAAATAGAAATAAATACTTAATACAAAATTCCACAACAGAATAGAGCCATCTAGAGAACCCCACAGTGAAGCAAATTTATATATTGGAGGAGTTGTAGCAGCAGAGTGATTTGCAACATAATAAATCGAAAAATCATCTAAAAATAGTCCTATCTCAAGTAAGCAAAACAACATGAAGTGTATTAATAAATTTATTCTTACAAGAGACTGAAAAATTTTTTTATTATTGGAAAAAAATAAAATAATTAAATTTAAAGATCCTACCCAAGTTAGTAAAATTCCAATCGATGATATCATTCTGAATAATTTTCTACGTCATACACTTCTCCATCCTCAGATATATACTCATTGTCATGTTTCACAAGCATGTCGTCGGAGTAAAAGATATCATCACTAAAATAACCATCTAGTATTACACCCATCTCATCTTGAAATAGTTCAGGGATGAATCCATCAAAACTAATTTTCATAGTCACATTTCCATCGGTAATTAAAAATTCTGTTGCACCAAGTTCACCTTTTTTTACAGAATCAGATACAACAAATCCACCAAGCTTAATTCTTTCATCAGATGTAGATGATAAATAGTTAGCTTCTGTTGTCGTGTAGTAGTAGATAGTGTTGGTTGAGGCAATTCTAATACTTGCAAACATAATTATAAAAATCCCAACAAAGATGAGAAATAAATTTTTTTTCACTTTTTATCTAGATTTTAGCCCTTGATTTTGGATTTAGATAATCATCCCATATTTGATCAGAATTAATTCTAAATTTCTTAGCAAGGAATACATGCACGAGTGTTACAAGCAAAACACTTATTAGAAGCGTAGTTAGTATGTCTGGAGACATAGGAGCATCACCAGTAGAAACTGTTTCCTGACTTAAAATAGAAGCTTGTTGATGGACTGATCTCCACCAGATAACACTAAAATGTAATATTGGTATTTGAATAACACCAAATATCCCAATAAATGATGAATTTTTTGCTGTCTTGGATAAGTCATCACTGAATCTTCTAGAAGCTAAATATCCAAGATAAACTAGCAACAATATTGCTGTTAAGTTAAGTCTTGCGTCACCCCAAACCCACCATGTTCCCCATGTAAACTTTCCCCATACAGATCCAGCAATAAGTGTTGAAGCAGTGAATAATACACCTGATTTTGCATTTGCTTCAGCTCTTGAATCATACTTTGGGTTTTTTTTAATTAAATATAACAATGAATATATAAATGTCAGTGTGTATGCAAGATAAGCTATCCAAACAGTTGGTACATGAACATAAAGGAGTTTAGAAGAGGGCCCTTGAACTGTATCATATGGTCCAAAAGCACTTACTAATATCCAAACTGCAAGCGGTCCATATAACATCATTTAATTTGTCCTTTCAAGGTAAAAATTTGCAATAGCAAAAATAAAAACTGTAATTCCTAAATACATCAATAAGTAAATATTAGCTATATCCTGTCCTAAACCTAACCACAGTGGACCTATAAAGAATGATAAAGCTAGGTACATTGGAGTAATGAGAATGAATTGAACAAATCTGTTGTTAAAGCTGGTAAATATCTGAAAAATTATATTTATCATGCTTGCATTAATAGCAAAAAATATAATTGAAAATAAAAAGTAAACTGTCGATACATTAACACTCGAATTGGTAAATGCAGAATACAAAATATTTAAAATAATAATTTGAGGAAGAAAAATTATAAATTCCGAAACAACTTTACTATTAAAAAACTCTATTTTTTTGTAATTTCCAAAATTTAACTCTCTAATTAATCGTTCCAGAATAATTGGCTTTCTGATTGCAAAAAGAGTTGAAAATATTATCAGAAATAATAAATGAGATACAATAAATAAATCTTCATCAACTGCAAATCTATTTTCAATCAAAATTGGAAAAATAATTATCAGAACGGTCATAGTTGGAGTAATTAAAAAAAGCGAAGAACTATTTTGAAATTCAACTAATAATTCTTTCTTTATTATGTGCTTATTCACGTTCATCTAAATCAATTACCTCAAAATTGATATCCTGAAAATCAATTAATTCTTGAGTAGATAAAATGTTGGATTTTTGATTTGTTGAACGTTTATTAATTAATTTTTTTAATAAGTCAACTCCCTCAGAATCTAGGAAATTCAATGGTTCATCTATACATAAAACGTCTGGTTCATTTATTTCAATAATTGATAATTCCGCCCTTCTAATCATTCCACTTGAAAAGTTTTTCACTTTTTCATCTAAATATATTTCAGGTAAATAATTTTTTGAAATTGCTATTTTTTCATCTATTGATATTTCTGACTTTGTTGTGAAATATTTGATATTTTCTAAAAATGTTAACTCTAATATTAAAGTTGCATATGGTGAGATTTGATCGATGTTACTTTTTGTTCTTATTACCTCTGAATTAAAATCTGTACCATCAAAATTTAACGATATGAAATTAATTAATGTAGATTTGCCGGCACCATTTCTTCCTATTATCTGGTAGTTATTTTCTTCACTAAATTCAAGATTCAGATTGCTAAGAACTACTTGATTTGAATAACCTAGAGTTAAATTTGTTGATTTAAAAAATATTTCTGACACAACTTTATTGTATTGAAGATAGTTTTTTATAAATTTCAAAAGTTGTTATTACGTCATCTTTTGCAGAGTGAGTAGGAATTGAGACATTAAAATATTCAGCAATTGTGATTAATTTATGGTTTTTTATTTTATCGCTCAATTTAGCCCTACTA
>CACLRL010000008.1 GCA_902609285.1 uncultured Candidatus Actinomarina sp.
AGGTAGCCAGACGTGAAGTGGAAATTGAGCGCTTTTTCCCATTGCTCCAATAAAAAGAAGTACTCCTCCTAAATAAGCCACCGTCTTTATATCTTCATAGTCATGAGTTGATTGATATAAAATTTCAGAAATCCTAAGTGTTTTAGTTGATAGCGCAAGTACAATAATTCCGATCATTAAACCTATGTCAGCAATTTTATTAGTGATAAAAGCTTTCATAGCTGCAGATGAATTTTCTTTTTTCTCCCAGTAATGGCCTATAAGTAAATATGAACAAACTCCAACAAGTTCCCAGCCAATTAAAAGTTGAAGGAGGGTTGGAGAAGATACTAAAACCAACATGCTTCCAGCGAATAAAGTTAACGAGGTAAAAAAGAATGTGTAACGTATTTCACCTTGCATATAGTTTGTTGCATATACAAATACTAGAGATGAAACAGTTCCAACTACAAAATACATCATTATTGATAATCCATCTACAACCCAACCAAATTCAAGATCGTAAGACCCTACACTTCCAACATTGATAAAAAATTCGTTAGCAATCCCTTTAGTTGCATGTTCATAAAGTAAAGCTGAACTATACAAAAATATAAATAAGACTGTTCCTAAAGCTAATTCAGCTCCCTTTAAAGGAAGATATTTACCTAGAAAAGTTATAAACAAAGCTGCAAGAAAAGGTAATACAACAATTAGCCACGTAAATTCTGCAATTACACCACCATCTGTATATTCTGGTTTACCTTCAGCAAGAAAATTTACAAAATTTTGATTTACCATTTCATCAGATCGAATTCATTAATATTTGCTGTTTCTCGATTCCTAAACAGCATTAATACAATTGCTAATCCAATACCGACTTCGGCTGCGGCGATTGTGATAATAAATATCGAAAATATTTGTCCATTTAAAAAAACATCTGAAAGCATAGCATTAAATGCCACAAAATTTATATTTACTGCATTAAGAATTAGTTCGATTGAAAGCAAAACCATTACTGCATTTCTCCTAACAAGAATTCCATAAATACCTATGGAAAATAATGCTGCTGCTGCAATTAGTATCGGTTGAATACTCATATTTGGTCTTCGTCCATTAATGCATTATCTTTTCTTGCTAGTGTTATTCCACCAATTAAAGCTCCCAATAAAACAAATGAAACTAATTCAAAAGGAAAAACAAATCTGCTTAATAAAATTTCGCCCAATAGCTTTGTTGATGTTCCCTCACGAATTACAACTGTTGAGTCGAATGTTTGTAGAAGAATATAAGTAAATATTCCAAAAATTGAGATCGATATCAAAGTAGCAAATATTTTGTTTTGATCATTATCTAACTCAGCATTTGGACCTAAAGGAGCTCTTGTTATCATCACCCCAAATAAAAATAAAACAATTACAGCTCCTATGTATACAAGAACTAGGACCAAGGCTACAAACTCTGCAGATAATAAAATGAATAAAATAGCAGTAGTAGCTAGGGTGAAAACTAAAAAAATAGCAGCATGAATAACATTTGAAGTTGTCACTACTTTTATTCCACTAAGGAGAAGCAACAATAAAAGAAAGTATGAAAATATGTCTATTGCTTCCATTAGCTTTCTAAGCCTGGGCTTTCGGGAACAGTCTTTAACCATTCATCAAGCCTGTCTTTGTCATGAAGCATATCACCCATAGAAAACTCGGAATATTCATATTCAGGTGACCAGAACAGGGCATCAAAAGGGCACACCTCAACACAAATTCCACAGTACATACAAAGTGCATAATCGATATCAAAGCGATCGAGTACTGCTCTACTTCTTTGACGCCCTCCTGGTTTTGAAGGTGGTTGTAATTCTTTGTGACCTTCTATGTAAATACACCAATCTGGGCAAGATCTTGCACACAACATACAACTTGTACAAGCTTCTGAGTCTAAAGCAATAACTCCTCTTGTTCTTGGCGCAAGGACTTCTTTTTCAAAAGGATAATTAACGTTTGGGTTTTCAAAAAAAGGAAGAAGAGTCTTAAACATATTTCCAATAACAATTTTTAACCCAATCAAAAACCCAGGAATCCTTGGTTTAAATTTTTGCATTAGAAAACTACTTTCATAATTGCTGTAACCATTATATTCAAAAGAGATACAGGTATAAGCACTTTCCAAGCTAGAGTCTGAAGTTGATCTTCCCTGAAGCGTGGAAAAGACCATCTGACAGCAATAAGAAGAAATGCTAAAATAAATGTCTTACCAATTAGAACCAATGGACCATAAAAGTTAACCCATTCTGTCGGTAAAAGTGGAATATGATAACCCCCTAAGAAAAGAGTTGAGGCAATCGCACACATTACAAATAAATTTATATATTCAGATATATAAAAAATAAGAAATCTAATCCCAGAATATTCTGTCATAAAGCCCATAGTTAATTCAGATTCGCCAATTGGCATATCAAATGGTGTTCTCATCATTTCAGCAGTTGCAGCAATCATAAAAATAATGAAAGCAATACCCTGTCCTGCTATTACAAAAGGAAATCCAAATTCAATCTGTTTTTCAACTATTCCAACTGTTGACATAGTTTCAGCTTGTATAACAACACCAACTACAGATAAAATTAGTGGCAATTCATAGGCAATAAGTTGGCCCGCTGCTCTTAAACCACCCATTAAAGAAAACTTATTGGCAGAGGACCATCCAGCGGTTAGTACTCCGATAGTGGAGATGGAGCTGATTGCAAGTAAAAAGAAAACTCCTAATTCTAGATCGCGAACAACTAGTGTCGGACTTAATGGAATAATTGTGAAAAGGCCGACTACAGCAGCTATAACCCAAGCTGGCGCCCACTTAAATACGGGCTCATCAACATCTTTTGGAATGATTGTTTCCTTTTGAAAATATTTTGCAGCTGTTGCAAGTGGAAATATAAATCCTCTTAAACCAACATGAAGAGGTCCAGGTCTCCTTTGCATCCAGGCAGAACCTTTAACCTCTAGCAAGGTAAGTCCTAAAGCCATTACTGGAGCTGTCGCTAAAACAACCAAAACTTTGATAAGTAGTTCACTACTAAAACTCATCTATCAACATCCCCAAGAACAAAATCTAAACTACCCATTATCGCTATCAAGTCAGGAAGCAATGCCCCTTCAAGCATGATTGGCAAAATTGAAATGTTACTAAATGAAGCTGTTCTTATTTTTAATCTATATGGCCCTAAACCACCTTCAGAAATAATATAATATCCCATTTCACCCTTTGGATTTTCTGCTCTTACATATGTTTGTCCTTTAGGAACTTTTATAACTTTTGGTACCTTTGCTTGGATTGGTCCGGAAGGCATGTCTTCAATTGCTTGTAAAATAATTTTTGCAGATTCTCTCATCTCAGATGTTCTTACAGACCATCTGTCAAAACAGTCACCATTTTCACCTATTGGTATTTCAAAATCAAATTTGTCATATGGTAAGTAATCTGATTGTTTTCTTAGGTCGAACTCAACACCTGATGCCCTTAATATTGGTCCAGACACTCCATACTCTTCCGCAACTTCTTTTGTTAGAACACCTACCTTTTTTGTTCTAGCTTGAAATACTTCATTTCCACCAATTAAGTCTTCAAAAGTATCAACAGCTTTCAAAACTTTTTCCATTGCAACTTTGGTGTCATGATAAAATCCTGCTGGCAAATCCTGTATATCTTTTTTTGTTGTTGGTCCAGCACCTGCCACAGGTTTTACACCACCAATACGGTTGAAGTTTGGATGGAATCTTCCACCAGTGACCGATTCGAGCAAATCAAGAACTCTTTCTCGATCTTCCATGGCTAGGAAAATAGGTGTTAGGGCACCAATCTCAAGAGGGAAGGCACCATTAAAAACAAAATGTGAACTTATCCTTGCCATTTCAGTCAAAATTAATCTAATGTATTGTGCCCTTTCAGGTACTTCAATTTCCATAAGTTTTTCTGCACCAGCGATAAATGGAATCTCATTTGCAAAACCTGAAACCCAATCAATTCTATTAACTAATGTTGTTACTTGTGGATAAGTTCTGACCTCTGCAAGCTTTTCATATCCTCTGTGCATGTATCCAAGTACAGGTTCAACACTAGATATTTTTTCTCCATTGACTTTAGCTACTAACCTCAAAACTCCATGAGTTGATGGATGCTGAGGGCCAATATTTAAAGTCATATCTTCTGTTTCAATTTCTACAGAAACTGATGCTTCAGATAAAATTGGCATATTGTTTGGATCCATAGTCTGAGACATTAGCTACCTTTTTCTTCTACAACGATACTGTCTTCAGGCATGCCTTCAACATCAACATCACCTGGCCAAGGTTTTACTTCTCTACTAATTAGTTCAAAAGATTTCAAAAGAGGATTTCCCTCATAATCATCAGGTAAGTAAAGTTTTGTTAGATTTGGATGGTTCAAGAAATTTATTCCAAACATTTCATATGCTTCTCGCTCATGCCAGTTAGCACCAGCAAATACATCAACTAAAGATTCAATCTCAGCATTTTCTTTAGAAATTACTGTTGAAGAAATAACTAAATTATTTGAATTTGTTTGAGAAAGACAACTAAGTATTTCAAAACTTGGTGTTACAGGTTCTTTGGGTGCATCCCCAGTTTTTACTTCATTGTCCCAATCAACCGCTGACAACCAATTAAAAAAACTTAGATTAAAATCTTTTTTTAAAATTTTATGTGTATCAATCCAAGATGATAAATCAACATTTATTTTTAAAGTATCAAAGTTATAAGACGTGTTTTTAAAGGAACTTTGTATTGAATTAATAAATTCGTTTTGGTCAGACTGGTTCAATGTCTTTCTCTCTCCACTTTCCTTTAATATCTTCACCTTTTATTTTTTTCTGAAGTAAAACAATTCCCTCTTGCAATGCTTCTGGTCGAGGTGGACAACCTGGGACATATACATCAACAGGAATGAGTTGATCAACACCCTTTGTAACTGAATATGAGTCCCAATAAGGACCCCCGCTATTTGAACAAGAACCCATGGAAATCACATATTTTGGTTCAGGCATTTGATCATATAATCTTTTCACAGAAGGTGCCATTTTGTCAGTTACGGTACCTGCAACTACCATCAAGTCAGCTTGTCTTGGAGATGCAGGAAGAGGTATGATTCCTAATCTCATAAAATCATGTCTTGGTCCGCTAGCAGCCATAACTTCTATGGCACAACATGCTAGTCCAAATTGAAAATACCACATATCATAAGCTCGCGCCCAATTAAGTATTTTAGAAATAGGCTTAGGAACTCCAAATTTGTCGATTACTCCCATTTCAACACATCCTTTCTAATTGCATAAATTAAACCAAGCAGAAGTATAAAAATAAAAATAAACATCTCAATTAAACCAAAATATCCAAGATTCTCCAGATTTAATGCCCATGGAAAGATAAATACAGCCTCAACATCAAATATTACAAAAAGTAACCCAAAGATATAGTATCTAACATATGTTTGGCTCCATCCCCCTCCAACAGGATCTACACCACACTCATAAGTCTTAATTTTTTCTGGAGTAGGTTTCTTTGGACTGAGCAATGCAGATAGAGATATAAAAACTAAAAACAATAAAAGTCCCAAACCTATCATTGCTCCAACCGTTACGTAATCTTGAAAATAAGAAATCATATATTAACTTTAGTATGCTTCTAAAATTTTAGTTTTTTTTAAAACATCGGTGGAATTCTTTTGTAAAATTTTTTGATGGATAAAAAAAATTTTCTTAATTCTCCAAACATTACAGACTTGATAAAAATAATCGTGAACAAATTATGTTCTGAAGAGGTTTTCAAATCAGATAGTAAATTACGTTTGAAGAAATATGAAAGCTCAATGAAAAAAATTAACTTCATATTAGTAGATGGCCTTGGTAGTAAAAATATTGAGAATTTAGACAATATACTTACACAGAACCAGACTGATGAAATTGTCTCAACATTTCCAAGTTCAACAAGTGTAGCTTTGGGATCAGTCAATTTAGGAAGCAACCCGATAGAAAATGGGTTGATTGGATATTACCATTTTGATAAATCCGAAAATAAATTAATTAATACATTGAATTGGAGAGGTTCGGAAAATTATTTACAAGATAAAGATTTTTTTTCTAATCAAAAAACAATTTGGAACATTCTCAATGAAAAAAATATAGTTTTTAATGTCATTCAACCTAAAGATTTAATCAACACATCTTTATCAAAACATTTATATAAAGGCGCAAATCAAATTGGATATGAAACGTTAGATGAACTTGGAGAAATATTCAACCTTCCAAATATTTTAGATAATCAATTTAACTTTTTATATTATCCCGTAATTGATGTCGCTGCACATGTTTATGGTACAAATAGTGAAGAATGGTTAATAGAAGTTGAAAAGTTTTCTGAGTTTCTATCAGAAATAACAAAAAGTGATGAGGGTCGATACACTTGTTTAACAGCTGATCATGGTGTCATAAACGTAGATGATAAAAATAGACACAAAATTATATATGATGATTCAATAAAGATTTATGGAGACCAAAGATCGGTATATATAAATGGAAACATGAAAAAAATAAAAAATATCTTTAAGAATATCCCTGGACATTTCCTAGAAAAACAAGAAATAGAATCACTCATTGGATTGCCAAATGACGATGAAAGAAATAATTTCTTTCCTGAACATGTGTTCTTACTTGATGATGGTCATATTATTTTTCCAAATCATCTGAGTGCAAATTTAAGAGGATATCATGGCGGACTTTCACCCAAAGAAGTCTCCATCCCATTAATTGAGATTGTGGGTTAAAAATGGTTTTGTCATATATAGGTATGGTTTTTATTTTTGTTTTAATGTTTTTTTTAATTAAAAAAATAAAATAATTTAATTAGGTTGGTAGGTTCCAAAAAATACTTGCCATGCTAAAGCTGTTTTTGCTAAAAGACTCAACCATATATATGCTCTTTCTCCATACAAATAATCTTTCCATTTTCCAACACCTTTATATTGGAGAACCATATTTATGGAAAAAGTATTAAAGAATAAAAATATACTTACAAATATCCAAACAACAAATTGAGGAACTCCTTGTGGATTGGAATCAGTAGCTACTCCGTCACCTATCAGATTGATAAATATAAATATCCATGGTGTAACACCAACCAAACACCCCATAATGTAACTTGTCCAATCAACCTTATCTGTATATTGGTTATTAACTTCCATCATCCATCCAAACCAACACATCGCAGCATTCATGAAGAAAATTCCAAGAAGGGCCCAAACATCATAAATTCCAACAAGTAATGCAATAAGGACAATCATTACAGAAGCGCTTATTGAATATTCAATCCATCTAACTTTGTTGATTCCTTTTCCAAGATCTTCTTGATATTTTTCATAAAATGGCCCAGAAATCAAAAAATGTGCGACAGCAGAAGCTAACAAAAATGTTGCCACAGCTGGACCAAAGTTCGTTACTTCTCTCCAGATTTCTAATTCTGGAACAAGTGCAAAAGATGAGGGATTTTCGGAGCTACCTACACCAACCAGTTGAGTAAGCGTAATAGGTACAACAAAATCAGAATTTACAACAGTTCCTAGCCAAAATAATCCAGAGCCTTGAATCAAGTGCATGAAGCCCATGATGATATTAAAACGTCTTAGTTTTCTTATTTTTTCAGATATCAAATTCCCCCCTTTGACACTCACATATTAATATGGAATTTACAAACATCTACTTAAATATGAATAAACAAGAAATGTATCAAGAAATCCAAAATATGCTTAATGAAATTGAGGTAATCTCAAAATCTATATCCTCAACAAGGGAATTTATTTCAGAAAATTCTAATAAAAGAGCAAAACAGAGATTAGCTGAAATAGAAAGTGATTTACAAAATATTGCAGGTAAAATTTCAAAAATTAATTCAGCGCTTTGAGGGAAAAGTAGTAACCTCGGTTACATCAATACATACTTGATCTCCTGGCTCAAAAATCATTGAAGGTAAGGATCGAGCTCTAAAAACTTCACCATTTTTATTTTCAAATGAGATCACTTGATCATGTCCATAGAATATACATTCTTTTACAATGTAATCCCCATTAGAGTCTAAATTAACTTCTATACATTCTGGCCTAATTGATACATCTAAGTCTCCATCATATGCTGAATTAAATGTACCAAGAGAAGTTTTCACTCTTCCATTTGTAGAGATTCCTTTTATGATATTTGGATCACCCACAGAGTTTGCAACTGTTTGACTGATAGGATTTAAGTATATCTCTTGTGGGGTTGCGCTTTGTATAACTTTTCCGTTTTCAAGGACACTTACAATATCACAAACTGATAGGGCTTCTTCCTGATCATGTGTGACGATAATTCCAGTAGTTTTTGTTGCTCTTAATAAAGAAACAACTTCTTCTCTTAAGTCCCTGGCCATTTGTGCATCTAAGCTTGTAAAAGGTTCATCCAATAATATGACTTCTGGTTTTGGAGCTAAGGCTCTTGCAATAGATACTCTTTGTTGTTGGCCCCCAGAAATATCTTGTGGATACTTATTTCTATATGGTTGTAAGTTAGTCATGTTGATTATTTCTTCTAATCTTCCATTTCTAATTTCGTCCTTTGAAAGACCGAATGAAATATTTTTTTCAACAGTTAAATGAGGAAAAAGAGCATAATCCTGAAAAACCATACCAATTTTTCTTTCTTCTGGTGGAATATTAGTTTTTTTGTCATAAATTACTTTATTATGCATTTCAATTGTTCCCGCGTCGGGGTTTTCAAATCCAGCCAATAACCTTAAAGCTGTTGTTTTACCAGATCCGGAAACACCTAGGATTCCAAAAATTGAACCATACCAAATATCAATATTGAAGTTTTCTAATACGATTTCATCGCCATAAGATTTTGATAATGATCTAGCTCGAATAATTAAATTATCAAATACCATTTTTAAACCTCTAAATTCCTAGTACTTAATATATAAGTCGGAATTGCACTTATTGCCAACAATATAAATGCCGAAAATGCAGCTTGAGTAAATAGTGCTTCAGATGCAAACGACCATACGTCAACTGCCATTGTGCTAAACTCTGTTGGTCTTAGTAGCAAGGTCTGAGGCAACTCTTTCATTGTTGAAAGAAAAACAAGTGCACCACCAGCAAATAAACCTCGATATATTAATGGGAAAGTGATTCTTCTAAATGTTTCTATTTTTGACTGTCCAAGGCCAAGACTTGCTTCAATATAAGATGACTTCACTTGTTCCATTGAAGCTTGACCTCCACCTATTGCCTGGGGTAAAAAGACAATTAAATAAGAAATTACGAGTGCAAAAAAACTTTGATAAATATTAGGAAATAATTTTATGGAGATGAATAATATTGAAACACCTACTGCGAGATGAGGTAATCCATAAAGAGATAACATTATCTTTTCAAGAAGGTCACCATATCTTGATTTGTATTGAGATATCAGAATTACGATAGGCATAGCTATAATTATCGCAAAAAATGAGGTTGCTATTGCAGCTGTAAAAGATCCAAGAATTCCAGGAATTGAAGAACTAACATCGTTACCATAATAAATCCCTCTTATTAACCAAAAGCTCAATACAGAAATTGGAATAATCAAGCCAAGAAAAACTACAAGGCCTAGAAACGAGTAAGCGATTAATTTGCCTTTACCATTAAGCAATATTTTTTTTGGTATTCTTGGCGTTCCTGATACTTTTGCAGATCTTGAGGTGTCAGATCCTCTTTGAGCAAAACTAATTATTAAGGCTAGAACAATTAAAAGGCTTGAGTAAAAAATTACAGGGTCTCCAAGTATGCTCAATTCATAATAGGCATAAATAGCTTTCGTAACAGTAGAATATCGCATTAATGAAACTGCTCCGAAATCAGATATAACATAAAGGCCCACCAATAATCCAGAATATATTATGGGCTTTTTAAGCCGTGGAATAACAACATTCGTATAGACTTTGAATTGATTTACGCCAAGAGAACGTGCAGCATCTTCAACTGTTGAATCAAGATTTCTCAATGCACTTGTGCAAATGAGCTGTACATAAGGGTAAGTAAACAAAGTTAAAACTAACCAACTTCCTAAAAAACCTTCTATTCCACTGATTTCATTAATACCGTACCTGTTAAAAATTTGAACGAATAATCCTTTAGGAGAGAATGCTGAAATATATGTCAAGGCCCCTATATATGAGGGTATAACTAATGGCAGTGCACACAAAGTGAATAAGATTTTTGATCCTGGAAAATCAAACCTTACGGTGATAATTGATATTATTAAACCAATTATCAAGCTTGAAAATACAACAGCAAAAAATACAATTAATGTATTAAACACTAAGCCAAAAACATCCCATGATTCGAAAAAACTGGAAATAGATCTTGAGAAATTAAGAAATCTCCAAAGCATGTAAATTACAGGAGAAATAAAAATTACTAAAATTAAAGAATTTATTGTTAACAGACTTTTTGGGATCCTCACATATATAAGAATATCTATGATTTTAAGTTATTTAAAGAAAAATTCTGGCCAAGTTTCCTTGGCCAGAATCTTATTCGGTTTCGAGCTTACTAGTTAATTTAATGACTGACTAGAAACCTGCCTGCGCAATCAATTCAACAGCTTTTTCCTGCCAAAGTGCTAACGCTGACCAATTTAAATTCGATGGAGAATTCAAACTGTTTATATCTGGTAGTAATGCATTTGGTGTTACACCTGGAACGAGAGGGAACTCATATACGGTATTAGTAAAATGCTCTTGAGCACTTGTTGAATGTAAATATTCAATAAATGCTAAGGCTGCCGGTTTGTTTTGACTAGTTGACAAAACACCTGCACCTGCTGGCATCACCATTGCACCACAACCACCATCTAAAAACACATTCTTAATAGGAGTATCACCAGCTTCAGCCAATGTTCTCAATGTGTAATAGTGATTAATCATTCCAATATCTAGCTCACCTGCAGCTGCAGCAGCAACTTGGGGTGAGTTCTTTGGATATTCTGTATATCCAAGTCCATTGATAGCAGTTAACCACTCAAGAACTTTTTCCTCACCATCAGACTCAATCATGCAAGCAATCATCGCAATGAAAGATGAGTTTGTTGGTGCAAGTCCCAATCTATTTCTAAATTTTTCATCATTTAAACCATAAATATCAGAAGGTAATTCGGCATCTGTTACATCTCTTGTATCAACAACTAAAGATCGAGATCTTCCTGATGTACCTACCCAAAAACCATTTTTATCAACAGCCCATGATGGGACGTTATCAAGTAAATCAGCTGGCAATCTATCAAATAGACCTGCTTTGGCTACAACACCAAGACTTACTGGATCTTGTGAAAGAAAAACGTCTGCTGGGCTAATTGCACCTTCAAGTTCTAAAGTCCCTGCTAGTGCAGCACTCTTTGCATATCTAACTTCAACTTTTACTCCTGAAGTAGCTTCAAAAGCAGCAATTACATCAGCAACTAAGCTTTCTTTTCTACCACTATAAATAACAAGTGTTCCTCCAACTTCTGCCTCAGGTTCAGCCAGAGCAGCTTCAACAGCAGCATCAATAGCTTCTTGTGAAACCTCGCCTGCTGGTCCTGCTGGTCCTGCTTCACCTGCTGGTCCTGCTTCACCTTGCTCACCTTCGGTGGCACATGCTGCGAAAACCATCAACATTACAGAAATCAAAGCAATAAATTTTTTATTCATTTTTTACCTTTTTTAGCTTGTATTTTGTTAATACTAGTTAACAATAAAAGTTAATAGTAATTATTTTTAAAGTATTTTTTCTCTACATAGATTATTGATTTTTTAAGTTTCAAGTTAAAATTAAATATTCGAATGAAATTAAAAAAAGCAATCTTACTAGTTAACTTAGGATCTCCTCAGGAGTTAAACAAAAAAAGTGTAAAAAAATATTTAAATATTTTTTTATCAGATGATTATGTTGTTGATATTCCTAAATTTTTACAACAACTTATTTTAAAATTGTTCATTTTACCTTTTAGACCAAAACAAACACTTCATGCTTATTCCCAAATTTGGACAGAAAAAGGTTCCCCACTTATAATTTCTACATTTAAAATTAAGGAAAAATTGTCTAAGAAAACAGGCTGGCATGTAGAAGTTGCAATGAGATACGAGGAGCCAAGTATTGAATCTGCTCTTAAAAATTTAGAGTCTAAAGGTTTTAACAAAATATTTGTTGTAGCTCTATATCCTCATAATGCAATGTCAACAACTATCACTTCTCAAGTTGAAGTTGATCGGATTGCGAAAGAAATTATCCCTAATGCTGAATTGGTACATATAAAACCTTTTTACAACAATCAAAAATATATAACCGCCGTTGCAAATTCTGTTCAGAAATATCTTAAAACAGAAAAATTTGATAAGTTAATATTCAGCTACCACGGAATTCCAAAGAGGCATGCAAAAAAGACGGACATGACTGGCTCTCACTGTTTTGTTAATAATGATTGCTGTGAGGTTGAAGAACTTGGTTCATCTGATTGTTATAAAGCTCACACAGTACAAGCCTCAATTAAGATAGCAAAAGAATTAGGACTCAAGGATACAGAATGGGAAATTGCTTATCAATCAAGAATTGGTCCAGGATGGTTGACTCCTTTTACTGACAAGCGATTAGAAGCTTTGCCTACAGAAGGTAAAACATCAATAGGAATTCTTTGTCCTTCTTTTATTTCAGATTGTTTAGAAACCTTGGAAGAAATAGATATAAGAGGGAGAAAGACTTTTTTTGATTCAGGTGGAGAAAATATGACCTACATACCTTGTTTGAATGATTCTGAAGAAACTATAAATCTTTTAATTTCTATAATAAATGATGCTGAGAGTGTAAAAATTAAATCTTTGAATGTTGCTTAAATAAAGCGCGTGGAAAAATTTTTCCGCCATTACGGACTACCCACATAAAAGCTAAAAGTATATATGCAAAAGGACATGCCATATAAACTATTTTACAACAATGTTAAAATAAAAGAAATGGATAACAATATAAAAGAATTAGACAACAACCCAAAATTAATAACAAAATTTGAGCCACTCGTCTGGTTAGCCTTTATTGCCCTAACTGCAGTTGTCGGTTGTCCTGTTTTCTAGAAATATAACAAAATGGCGAAAATGTTAATACCTGTTAACATGTTTACACTATGCAAATTGATGATTTGAACTCTCAAAATTCTTTAGATAAAGATCAAATATTGAGCTATGAAGAAATAGAAAAATTTCCTAAATCTTTTTATACACATGCTGAAGCCATATTTCATCTGAAGGAAGTTGGCATCGAAATTAAGCAAACACGTGTTGCTGAATGGTTATCTGTTAGCAGAGCAAATGTATCTCAAGTTGTCGGAAGAATGCAAAATAGTGGTTTAATTGAATTTAGCGATGACTTAAAACTTACCGAGACTGGTGAATGTCTTGCAATGAATATTTCGAGAAGACATAGGATAACTGAACGATTTCTTTCTGAAGTACTTAACTTACCTTGGGATAAAGTTTATGAAGAAACTTCTAGATGGGAAAATGTTTTAAGCCCAATTACTGAAAAAGCAATGTTAAAAATGTTAGGTTATCCAAAAACAGGTCCTTTTGGAAATCCTATTCCTTATTCAAATTATCAAGAAAAAAACATGGTGAGTTTATTAAATGTAGAATCAAATAAAACTTACTCTATAGAAAAAATAACAGAAGAGTTAAAAAAAGATTCATCTATGATTGATTTTCTCCAAACTCATGAAATGATTCCTGGATCAACAATAAATGTTGCTGATGCCGGAGATTATTCAATTACCATCAGTACAAATAAAAATGATTATTTTGGTATTGATCA
This sequence comes from uncultured Candidatus Actinomarina sp., assembly GCA_902609285.1. Lineage (GTDB taxonomy): Bacteria > Actinomycetota > Acidimicrobiia > Actinomarinales > Actinomarinaceae > Actinomarina. The sequence continues at coordinate 13,888 of CACLRL010000008.1, forward strand.
ATTTATTGCAAAAAGAGTATTTGTCACATAATACAATTTATGATTACTCTTCATCTGCTCAATAATTAATATATGGTAAATTTTTTAGAACAGATTCCTTTAAATCTATTCCTATATATAGGTGTAGGTATTTTTGTTTTAATAATTATTTATAGATTTTTTCCAAAAGTCTTTATCAAAATACATAAACCATTCTTCTTTACAATTGGTATATTGTCATTATCTCTTGGATATATTGGAATATTAATTCCCGGACTTCCTACGACTGTCTTTATTTTGATTGCTGCATGGGCTTTCTCAAAATGCTCGGATAGATTTACATTATGGTTGGAAAATCATAGACTTTTTGGTCCAATGATTTTAAATTGGAAAACATACAGAGGTCTTTCAAGGAGAGCCAAAAAGCTTGCTATTTTGATGATAATTCCAACTTTCGTATTAACAATTTTTCTAGTATTTTCGCTTATAGGAGATTTGATTTTTGGTTCTTTTGGAGTATTGCTTTGTGTTTGGTTAGCTACAAGACCTGAGCCACCCTTAGAAAGCAGCAAAAACTAATTAGCTTCGGGGATTTGGTAATCTATGGGTGAAACTTTATCTAATTCAAATACATCTCTAGCTTGAGACTCATAATTCAGACCAATTGATATTTGGTCACCTTCTGTGACTCTGTTTCCGTTTTCATCTAATCGAGCGTTAAAGGTTGCTTTTTTTCCAGATTTGCAAATTGTCTTTAACTCAATTATTTCATCTGACCAACCTAAAAGATATATACTTCCGGGAAATGGTTCTCCTCTAAAATCAGTTCTTAAGCCATAACATAAGACTGGTATTTTTAATTTGTCTACTACTAAGGAGAGCTGGAGTACTTGTTTTGGAGTTAGAAATTGAGCTTCATCAACTAAAACACAGGAAATTTTTTCTCTTTGATGTTCATGAGCTGTCCAAACATATAAATCATCTTCGCCCTCAAATTTTTCTACATCCCTCTCAAGTCCGATTCGAGATGAAACCTTTCCTTCTCCAAACCTGTCATCAAGTTTTGGAGTAAAAATTAATGTTTTCATGTTTCTTTCTTCATAGTTGTGAGCAGACTGAAGTAAGTTTGTACTTTTACCAGCATTCATTGCCGCATAATAAAAATAAAGTTTTGCCATATTTTTATATTACCGTTTTATTGTTATCTTTATCCTTTTGTATCATATAAATATGGAAAATATACTAAAGTATGCTCATATTTTAGGACTTTCAATATGGCTTGGTTCAATGGTGATGTGGGCAATGTTTGCTCCAAAATTATATAAAATTGATCCGACAAGAAATACAACGAACGTCTTAAGAAAAACCTTCAGCAATCTTTCTTGGGGTTCTTACGCATTATCTTTTCTAACTGGAGTTGGGCTATTTCTTTCAGTTGATAATCCCATGTCATCATGGGGAAGAGAGCTCTCAGTCTTAGCTTTTGCAGGCCTTCTGATAGGCCTTCACAGCTTTGCTTCAAACTTAAGTTCAGCTGTTAGAGGTATGCTAAATGGATTTATGTTAGTGAGTGCCTTAATTGTTGTATATCTAGCGACAATTTATATCTAATTTGATCGAATCAAATCTAATTCTTGCTCAGTAATTACACCAACTCCTTGAAGAATAATATTGCTTGAGCCTTCTTCAATTAAAAACCAATAAATTGTGTTTTCATTTGGTATATCTAGATCATTTTTAAAAGCCTCTTTATCAAGGTAAGCAGTTATTGTTCGATTACGAATTCTATCATCCCTGATTCCAGCTCTCATAACGCCATCTAAGTAAAGCTCGTTTAATTTATTTGTTTTTCTAATTGTTGGAACCTCAATAATATTGTGAGTAGAATCCATATCATTTCCTTCCAATAGATTTATTGATTGGTCTACTAAGCCTTGATGCCATTGTTGAAATGCAACAATTATTATTAAATCTTTATCCACAAAATCATCTGGAACAATTTTCTTTTCTTTATTTAAATTATTTCCTTGAATTGAGGGAAACTCATTAATTTCTCCACTCATGTATATATTTTCGCTTGATTGACAGCTAATTGTAAGTAGAAAAATTAATATATATTTTTTAAATTTAAACTGGACCAAGGACTTCCTCAAGATTTTTAATTTGTGTATTCATAAGCTTTGTCCAAATTGGTCCAAAGAACAAGCCTACAATAATGAAGATTCCTTTGTATTTAACTTCTACACTATAAGTGAGTTCAGTTCCTCTTGAGTTTGCAGATAAAAATATAGTGTCAATGAGCTTAAAGTTCTTTGTTTCGGCCTGTAGAGAGGCTCTTAAAGGTGCTCCCCACTCAATCACCTCATAATCTAAAACCATTTCTCTATTATTAAAATCTGTAGTGGCTCTAAAAATAGTTCCTTCTCTTATAGGTTCATTAGTAACTAGTTCTGCAGTACTAGCGGTATCCCATTTCTCAAGATTGCGAAAATCAGCAGTAAAATTAAATGCTGATTCGATATCGCCTTTAACAGTTATTGTTCTTGAATACAATGGCATGTTTATATTTTAAGCCAAAGAATGTTTAGTTTGAAATAAATTTATCTAAGATTTAAGGATCTTTTCCTAAATCCTATAAAACCTATTGCTATGAACATTATTATTTTTGCAGTTACCAAGATCAAATCTTCAGCAACTAAACCATCTTGATAAGGATTCCCATATGCTCCAAAGGATGAAATATTGTCATCAACCCATTGAAAGAAATCATTAGTTCCTGAAAGTGAATTTGTTAGGTACTCAAAAGCCATTAAGCCTCCACCAAAAGCCCATGCCATGGAAGACTTTCCAGTGAAAGCCCCGAGTGCAAAACCGAGTGCACCAAAACTTACACCCGCTAATGCTGCTTGAAGTGTTGCTTTCATCAACGGCCCATAGTCAAGTGTTTGACTAAGCTCCATTGTCGCAATTGGAATAAACATTATATTGGTCCATGCGAAGGTAATAAACAAGCCAAAAAGCACTGTAATGATTGCTTGTGATAAATATACTGTTGATCTTGTCATTGGTAGTGAAGCAACAAATTCAAAAGTTCCATCTTCCTCAGCTTTTGATCCCAACTTATTTAAAAGAATAATTGTCGCTGTACCAATCAAAAGTGGGACAAATGGTACTAAGAAATAAGTTGTTACCATCCCTTCTAGTGTAAAAACATTATCCCAATCTGATATTCCTAATAAACTCATCGCAGTATCATTTTCAGAAATTCCCCTAAAAGCTTCTCTTTGTGTATCAATAAGTAAACTTTCTACACTTGAGTTTGCGAAAGCTAATGGAAGTATCAACAAATAAACTCCCCCAGATATTGCCCAATTTAAGATGAATTTTCTAGGTACCCTAATCATATATTTTAGATAATTAAGCATTTGTTTCTTTTCTGTCATAAAACTCAAAGAAAGCATCTTCCAAATCTTTTCCTTCTTCTTGTGCTTTACTTAAAAATGTTTCATAAGTTTCGTCATAAACTTTTACACCTTCTCTTAAAACGGCCATAGAGTTAGCTACTTTCTCAACTTCAGAAATTATATGAGATGACAAGAGTATGGATGCTCCATTATTTGAAAATTCTTCAATTATTTCAAAAAATGACCTCTGGTGAAATGGATCCAGGCCAGAAGTTGGCTCATCTAGAATTAAAGCTTTTGGTTTGTGTAACACTGCAAGGATTATGGCTGCCTTTTGTCTGTTTCCTTTGGACAGCTCTTTAATTGACGGGTCTACTTCCAATTCAAATTTGTCTGCTAACTCCATTGCGTAGTCAGTTGACTGTCCTCTCATATCGGCACCAAGTTTAAATAGTGATTTAGAATTGAGATTTTGTGGAAGCTGTGGATCGCCAGGAAGATAGCCAATGATTTCTTTTGCCTCAACTGGATTTTCAATTGTATTTATTCCTTCAACAGAAAGAGAACCCTCCGAGGATTTTAAGAAACCCATTAAGCTTCTCATTGTTGTTGATTTTCCTGCACCATTTGGACCAAGTAAACCTTTTACTTCCCCATTGTTAACAGAAAGACTGAGGTCAAAGACGCCTTTACCATTTTTGTATTTCATGGTTAAATTTTTAATTTCAATCATTTTTTTAATTATATAAATAATACTGTTTTAATTTTCACTGTCTTCAGAATTTTGTCTTTTTCTTAGCCAGGTAAGTAGAAGAGCAGGAATTAAAAACATAAGCATTTCATCCCATCCTCCTTGATGATGAAAAACTGGCTTAATATTTGTATAAATAAAAATCATAGATAATTCTGTACAACCCATCTTGAAATATTTATCAATGTATCTGGAAGAAGGCCAAATATTATTGTTAAGGATGCTAATGATCCAATTAACAGATATTCTGATTTTTTAATCAAAAGCGTTTCTACGGGCTCATCTACTTTTTCAATAGTTGCTATCCAAATTGGTCTTAGATAGAAATAAAAACCAACAACCGTTGAAAGTAAAAGTATTGATACCAAAAAATATCTTTCATAGGCCCAAAGATTTGTTAATAAAATAAATTTTGATACAAAACCACTCGTTAAAGGTATCCCAGCTAATCCAAACATGAAAACACAAAATGAAATTCCTAAAAACCTATTATTTTTTATAAGACCGTTAATATTGTCCATTTCAAAGTTAGAAGACAATTTTCCACTTATTATTGAAAATATTGTGAAAATTCCAATTAGTTGAAGAATGTAAGCAAACAAATAAAACATAGATGCACTTGTTCCGTTTACACCTGAAGTGATGCCAGAAAGAATAAAGCCAGACTGAACAACTCCACTATACGCAATAAGCCTCTTTAGATCTGATTGTACAGACGCAAAAAATGATCCAATTAAAACTGAAAGCAAAATTACTACAAAGAAGAAAGTTTGAAAATCTTCAAGAATAAATGCCATTGATACCATACACATTCTCGCTATAACAATAAAAGAAGCTACTTTGGCAATTGAAGCCATGTATCCTACGTATCCAGTCGGTGAGCCTTGATAAACATCAGGCGCCCATGATTGAAATGGGGCAGCTGCAATCTTAAATAGTAAGCCAACAAATATGAATAAGACGCCTACAAAAGTAGTTAAAGGTACAATATCAGGTCCTGTATATGCAAGTGCTAACGCAAAATCATAGAAACTCATGACAGAATATGAAACATATACCAATGCAACCCCATAAATTAAAACACAAGAAGCCAAAGATCCAAGTAGAAAATACTTTAAAGATGCTTCATTGCTTAACTTGTCGCTTCTATTTAACCCAGCCAATGCATACAAACTTATCGATCCAATTTCAAGTCCAATAAATAACATAATTAAGTTTTCCGCATCGACCATTAGGAAGAATCCAGAGGCACTCATTAAAGTTAAAATAATAGCCTCAGAAGTTTTTTCATTTAATTTGGAGGAGGTATCCCATATTGGTAGAAAATTTAAAAATAATATCATAGCAATCAATACATTTCCAAATAATGAAAATTCATCTAGCAGGATTTTTTGAGTGAAATAGGAACTTATTCCATTTTGAAGAAACAAGCCAAATTTTAAAAATACACAAAATACTGTTACGAGTATTCCCAAAAACGTAATCCATTTCTTAACACTGAGGCTAGTTTCAACAGTTATCGTAAAGAATAAAAGTATCAGAACAGTAATTACTAATGTAACTGAAGGAGAAATCACAATTAAATTAAACCCGATGGCTTCAGCTATTTGGCTCATTTTGATAATCCTATTGTGTTGTTTATTGATTCATAAATAACTGATACATCTTGAACAACATAACTTTCAATAAAGCTTGGATATAGTCCTATGAACAACATCAGGATAAGTAAAGGAGCAACTGATACAATTTCTTTTGAATTTAAATCTAGTACATTTTTGTTGTCTTCATGTGTTAACTCTCCATTAAACATTCTCTGGTAAGCCCACAACATGTATATTGCAGCAAGAACAACTCCAAAAGCTGCTATTGAAGAAAGTAAATTAAATGTTGGGAAACTTCCCATTAAAATCATAAATTCTCCAACAAATCCATTTAAACCTGGCAACCCTATAGATGCAAATGAAGTAAATAGAAAAATTCCTGCATAAATAGGCATAGATTTTTTTAATCCACCAAAATCAGAGATACGTCTTGTGTGTCTTCTCTCATAAAGAAAACCAACGAGCATAAATAGGGCGCCAGATGTAATTCCGTGATTTATCATCTGAATTACTGCTCCCTCTAAACTTAAATATCTTCCTGCCGAAATACCAAGCATTACAAAACCCATATGACTTATTGAAGAATATGCAATTAATTTCTTAATATCTATTTGAACAATAGCGACTACTGCTCCATATATAATTCCAACTACTGATAAAGTAGCGATTAAGAACTGATACTCAATAAATCCCTCTGTGAAAAAAGGAATTGATACTCTTAATATTCCGTAAGCTCCGACTTTTAAAAGCACTCCAGCAAGTAAAATACTCCCCGCTGTTGGCGCCTCTACATGTGCATCAGGCAACCAAGTATGAAGTGGAAAAATAGGGACTTTAATCAAGAAACCGAATGTAAAGAGAAGAAATAGTATTTTTGATTGACTTGAAGTTATTGATAATGAGGATAAAGAGTCAAAATCGAGTGCAAAATTTCCTGAGGAAAGATAACTCAAAACTCCTGTGTATATTGTTCCAGCAAGAATAAAAATTGATCCAAAAACTGTATAAAGAATAAATTTGATGGTTGCATATCTTTTGTTTTCACCACCCCAAATTCCCATTAAGAAATACATTGGTATAAGCAAGGCTTCAAAGAAAATAAATAAAGAAATTAAATCACCTGCTAAGAATACGCCGTTCACTGAAGCTTGTAATAACATTAGCGCACTCAAAAATCCTTTACTAAAAGAATGGTTTTCATTTAAAGAAAGAATTGAAAGTAAAACAAGTAAACAATTTAATGTAACCAATAAAAAGGACATGCCAGAAAGTCCAATAATTAGATCAATACCATATGCACTTATCCAGGAAAACTCATCTACAACATAAAAGCTAGTTTTTAAATTTTGATTTAAAAATACATACAAACATAAGCCAAGTGGAATTAGGCTCAAAAAGATTGTTAAGGGCCTAAATAACTCTGCCCTTCTTTTTGGTATCAAGAATATAAATACTGAATTGACTAATGGAAGAAGTATGAAGCTATAAGTTAGACCTATCATGCTAAAACCTCTGGGGAAATTAAAAATATAAGTACCAAAATTAATGTAAATAACCCAAAGTAAACTACATAGTTTCTAACTAATCCTGTCTGGGTATAGGACAACTGCTTTGATGATTTAAGAAAATACTTTGAGATACCGTTAACTATTCCATCAATTGTCATTGCATCAACATTTACAGCTACTTTTCTTGATACCGACTTCAAACCCTTAACAAATACTTTGTTTCCAATATCATTAATGAAGATAACGTTCTTTGATAAGTTTTTAATTTCATTGATAAAAGGAATTTTTAATTTGAAGTAGGATATGATATCAAAAATATAAATTAGATATGCCAGAACAAGACCAGTAAATCCTGCACCTATCGACAACACCGCCAAAACTGCAAGAGTTAATCCTTTTGGCAAGTGAGTAACTTCTACGTGGTGAAGCGTTTCTTCCAAGACTTTTTCTAGACCATGAAAAAAAGGCGTATTTATGAAGCCAATAAAAATTGTAGATATACCTAGTAGAATCAATGGTCTTGTCATATTTTTTGGGGCTTCATGAATATTTTCTAAACTATTTTTTGGTTCTTTAACAAAAATTAATAACCAGTGTCTACCCATATAAAATGCAGTCATAAGGGCAGCTAACAACGATAAAGCCCAAAAACCATAATAAATTCCACCTTTTGAAAAAACTGATGCAAGTATTTCATCCTTTGACCAAAATCCTGCAAGAGGAGGTATTCCCGATATTGCTAAAGTACCTATCCCCATCATGGCAGCAGTTATAGGCATCTTTTTTCTCAATCCACCCATCTTGTGAATATTCTGTTCATGGTGCATTTCATGAATAACTGCACCAGCTCCAAGAAATAATAGAGCTTTAAAAAATGCGTGTGTGACTAAATGAAAGATTGCCGCAACATACGCCCCAGCACCAATTGCAATAAACATAAATCCAAGTTGAGATATTGTTGAATAAGCCAACACTTTCTTGATATCATCTTGATTTATTGCAGCAAAGGCACCGATAAGAGCTGTTAAAAGTCCAAATCCAATTATTGTCAAACTCGCAAGTTCTGAAAATTGCAACATCGGAGAAACTCTTACAAGCATAAATACCCCAGCAGTAACCATTGTTGCAGCATGAATTAAAGCACTTGCAGGAGTTGGTCCCTCCATTGCATCTGGAAGCCAACTAAATAAAGGAAACTGGGCAGACTTTCCAAATGCACCCAATAATAGAAATAAAATTATTAGATCAAGATTTGAAGGTTGTTTGATTAATACTGATTCAAAAATGTTAATAAAATTAAATGTTTCAAAATAATTTAAAATCATCATTAAGCCAATTAGAAATCCAAAATCACCAATACGATTCAAAATGAAAGCTTTATTTCCTGCTTTTGCTGCAGATTTTTTTTCATACCAAAAAGAAATAAGTAAATAAGAGCTCAATCCTACAAGCTCCCAACCAAAAAACATTACAAGAAAATTTCCAGACAGTACGAGTAAAAGCATTGAGAAAACAAAGAAATTAAAGTATTCAAAATATTTCGTATACTTTTCGTCTTTACTCATATAAGAGGTAGAAAATAACTGAATTACAAGACTTAGACCAGAAATAAGAATCATCATTACTCCAGATAAACCGTCCAAATAAAATTCAAAAATTATTTGTGGACTTGGATACCATTCAAATAACTCAAATTTGATTGGTTCAAATTTATCTAAATAAAGATAGCCAAACATAAAAGACGATACTGCAACTGAAAGTAGAGCAGCATTAATTGTTATAAAATTTGTAAGCAGTTCATTCAAAAACCTATTTGCAAATTTAAGAAATAAAGCAGTCAAAAGAGGGAGTGTCACTACAGCAAGAATTAGAATCTCCAAAGTTACCCTTTCGATGAACTCAACATATCTACTGAAGCAGATTCTTGTTTTTTGAAAATAGAAACAATTATTGCAAGACCCACTACTACTTCAGCGGCAGCTACAACAAGTACAAAAAATACAGCAATTTGTCCATCAATTAATCCCAAATGCTTTGAAGCAGTTATAAAAGTTAGATTTACTGCGTTCAACATCAATTCAATACACATAAACATAATTAATGCATTTTTTCTAAACATCATCCCTAAAAAACCAATTGAAAATAATACGGCAGAAAGGGTTAAGTACCAGTCCGAAGTTACTTCAATCATTAGATTCACTTTTCTTAAACTCGTAAGCTAATGCCAAAGCTGAAGTGGTAGCAACGATTAAAAGAATTGAAATTACCTCAAAAGGAAATACCCATGAAGTGAACATTGAAGATGCCAGAAGTGAAGGAGTTCCCTCAATTGCATTTTCAGATTCAGGAAATAGTAAATCCCAGTTAAGTCCATTTTCTAAACCAATATATACAATAATTGAGACCAAAAGTATCAAAGTTCCTGATATTAGAAAGGTTTGACCTTTAATTTCTTTCCTTGATTGTTCTGGTTTATCAACTCCAATCATCATTATTACAAAAAGGAACAAGGTCATTACTGCTCCTGCATAAACAAGCATTTGAACCATAGCTACAAATGTTGCATTTAAAGAAATGTAAACGATCGCTAAAGAAGTCAATGTCAAAACCAATCCCATTGCATTATGCACTGGGTTTTTAGCGAATACTACAATTAGCGCCCCCAGTATTATCAACAATGCTGGTATCGCAAAAAGTAGTATCTCTGTCACACTATTCTTCCTCTAAGAATTGACCTTTTTCAGGATCTCTTTTGCCAACTCCTAATGAACCTGTCCAACTTACTAAGTTTTGGTAGTTAGGATTTCCGTTTGAAGAAGTTGCTCTCATCCATCCATCTGAAGTTTTTAATTCATTAAAGTTTGTTAATTTTGTCTGTTCCTCATGAGTATTGGGAATACCCTTTTCGTCAACTAATAAAACATTTTTATCAAATACAGCCTCATCTCTTGATCCAATACTGATCTCAAAAAGAGACGTCATTGTGATTGCTTCTGTTGGGCAGGCTTCTACACATAGTCCACAATAAATACATCTAAGCATATTGATCTCATAAATGAATCCATATCTTTCTCCTGGACTAACTGGTTGTTCTTCTGGATTATCTTCTCCTCTGACATAAATACATTGTGCTGGACAGACACCTGCACAAAGTTCACAACCTATGCACTTTTCCATTCCATCTTCATATTTATTTAGAACATGTCGTCCATGAAATCTTTGTGGCTTAGTCCTAAATTCTTTAGGGTACTTATCAGTCACAGATTTTTTGAACAATTCTTTGAAAGTTACTTTTAAACCTTTTACTAAATCATATCCTGCGCTCATATCGTTCCTAGCTCCAAGGTAATCCAAAATCTCTAATTCCTAAGACAATTGCAGAAACTAGAAGCCAAATCAGGGATATTGGGATTAACCTTTTCCATCCTAATTCCATTAGTTGATCATATCTTAATCTTGGTAATGTAGCCCTTATCCAAAAATAGACAAATAAAAGGCCAACTGTTTTAAGACCAAGCCATATTGTTGGCATCATTGCCGATAATAATGGAGGAAAAATTCCAGGAAAAGTTGGACCCAACCAGCCACCTAAAAAAAAAGTTGCGGTAATAGCACACATGTTAAACATGTTTATGTATTCAGCTAGAAAAAACATTGCAAACCTAAACCCTGAGTATTCTGTATGAAACCCACCGACTAATTCCTGTTCTGCCTCGACGAGATCAAAAGGTGCACGGTTTACCTCTGCAATCGATGCTACGAAGAAGATCCCAAAAGCTAAAAATTGAGGAAACACATTCCAATTTGGAATAAATCTAACTATAGAATCAATTACAGGAATAGTGCTTGATAAATTTCCAGCCTGACTTTCTACAATTTTTGACATTGACATAGATCCTGAATATAAAATTACCGGAACTAAAGAAAGTCCCATAGCAGCCTCATAAGAGATCATTTGAGCAGATGCTCTAACACCTCCAAGTAGTGGATATTTAGAGCCTGATGACCAACCTGCTAAAACAACACTGTAGACAGCTAAAGAAGATATCGCTAAAAAAAATAAAACTCCTACATTTATATCTGCGCCTACTAAATTTATAAATCTAGTTTCTTCTCCAATTGTTAAATCAAAACCTGGACCTAGTGGGATTATCATAAAAATCAAAAAAGAAGGTACTAGGGCAATTATTGGAGCCAGCAAATACATTGCTTTATCAGCCCTCAGTGGAAGGATTTGCTCCTTTAATAAAAGTTTAATTGCATCAGCAAGAGTTTGAAGGATCCCAAAAGGTCCTGCTCTATCTGGTCCAACCCTTGATTGCATTCCGGCAACAACTTTTCTTTCTAACCATATAAGAATAATTGTATTTGTTAATACAATGCCTAAAACTAATAGAGGTTTAATCAATGAAATTAAAATATCAATTGACACTTAGTTCCTCCAGATTTTTTACTTCAATTAGCTCATAGGGTTTAGTTGTATCAATATCTCTAAATCCTCTTCTGTTTAGTGGAGCAATTATTAATTCATTAGGTAAATGATTATTAATTTTAATTTTTACCTGTAACGTAATAACTCCTTGTACAAGGTTCACTGTGTAGCTAGATAGGTTATGCTTAATGAAAGTATCATTATTCATTTCTATGAATCTTTCGGCTCCCAACATCGAAATTGAAGGTGAATTGATTTGAGTAGAAGAATCTCCATAAAGTCTATTAACAAATAGTATTTCAAGTGTTCCTGGCTCAACATTTTCTATTTCAATGTTGATAGATTTTGAATTTAAAACTCCATCTAGATTTGAGGGCTTGTTTAAATTGTCAAAAGAGGGAACATTGTCTTTATCTAAATACTCCTCACATAATTGTAAATTTAACTCGAATTCAGATTCATAATTGTTTTCAATATCTATTTTATTTAGCATCATTGACCAATATTCCCATTCATTCAAGACAGAACCAGGAGTAGGTAGTATTTTGTTTTGTTTAAGTATTCTCATTTCAAGATTTGTAAATGTTCCCTCTTTTTCTCCAAGAGAAGTTGTTGGAAGAATTATATTGGCTAGTTCTGTTGTTTCATTTTTAAACAAATCTAAGGAAACCACGAAATTTGCATCCATTAATTTATCTTTTATTTGGTTACTGTAAATTGAGCTGTTGACCGGATTAGATCCAATCGTAAATACAATATTGTTTTTCCTGCTATCAAATTCATTAATAAACTCATTTAAACCCTTTACTAAATCTATATTCTGTAAAGCACCAAATGTATTACCCTTTGCAAAACAATTAAGTATTTTTAGATTTGAGTTTTTATCTAAATAATTAATTAAATTTGAAATTGGATTTGTGTTTTGAATTGGCGATGACTTTCCAATTATTGCTAATACATTTTTATTATTTATTAATTCATTGAAATTTGGTATTTCAGATATTTCTACATTAAACTCTAAGTTTTTTGAAATTATTTCTTGACCAAAATATGAATCTGCTAGTTCCTTCATAGCTGTATTTGTATGACCGAATATTACTAATTTTTTTCCATTTTTAACTGCCTGTCTTATTCTTAAATAAAGAGTGGGTAGATTATCTTTTATATCTTGTGCCCACAAAATTATTGTATCTACTAAATCTAAGTCTTGAACTTTCCCTAGTAAATCAGTGTTCTGAAAAAATCCTTCATATAAGTAATCATCACTTAAATAGACATTTATGTTTTGATCTTTGTTAACTTTATTTAAATTTTCTGCAAAATTATTTAGCGCATAATATTCCTCGTTTGTACTGTTGTGTCCAACTATAAAGCTGATATTTGAATTATTATCAACAGATATTTCATTACTGATTAATTCCATTGATTCATTTATGCTTATTTCATTTGTTGAATCGTTATTAAGCACAGGTTTTAAAATTCTTTTTTCTGAATGTAAATATTCAAAATTGTACCTGCCTTTATCTGATAACCAACCCTGATTTGTGAATTCATTATCTTCACCTAAAATTCGTAGCATTTTGTTTTGGGATACATTTAATTCAACCGAGCATCCCATTGAAGAACAATTAGAGGTAGATGAGACTTTTTTAAGATCCCATGGTCTTGCTTTAAATCTATATGAGGTAGAAGTCAATGCTCCAACAGGACAGATTTGCACCGTGTTGCCTGAAAAGTATGATCTAAAGGGTTCATCTGGAAATGTGTTGACTTCAGTTTTGTTACCTCTTTGAATAAATTCAATCAACGGATCACCAGATATTTCATCAGAAAATCTCGTACAGCGTGCACACAAAATACATCTTTCTCTATCAAGGAGAATTATTTCTGAAATTGGTATAGGTTTTTCAAAATGTCTTTTATCTTCAACAAATCGAGACTCACCAGGTCCATAAGCCATAGTTTGGTCTTGCAAAGGGCACTCTCCAGCCTTATCGCATACAGGACAATCCAAAGGATGGTTTATTAATAAAAATTCTAAAACGCCCTCTTGAGCTTTTTTTACTACTTCTGATTCAGTATCTACAACTAAATCTTCTGAAACTTTAGTAGTGCATGAGGGGACTAGAGCTTTTCCACGTGGGGTTTCAATTTCAACTAAGCACATGCGGCACATGCCAACTGGATCCATGCGTTTGTGCCAGCAAAATCTTGGAATATGAATGCCAGAATCTTCACAAGCTTCAATGATTAGCTGATCAGAATCTGTTCTGATTTTTGAACCGTTAACATTTATGTTAATTTGATCACTCATTGAGCAATAGGAATTTTTGTTGGCAACATCTTCATCAATTCATCTGAAAAATTATCTAACAAAGATGTTATCGGAGATACAGCAGATGGACCTAAAGGACAAATTGTTGTCATTTTAGGTGGCCATGACAAGCCTGGTGAAATATTATCACAAACATCTACCAACAAGCTTATGTCTGACAGCCTTCCTCTTCCGCTTGCTATTCGCTCCAGTATCATTTCTAACCATGTAGTTCCTTCTCTACAAGGAGTACATTGACCACAAGATTCATGAGCAAAAAAACTTACAATGCTTTTAGCTGCGTAGACTAAATTAGTATCCTCGTCCATTACGACAACTGCACCTGAACCCAGCATAGATCCAGCATCAGCAACATCGTCTATTGTCATTTTTATATCGAGTTGATCTCCAGTAAACCATGGCGCTGAAGCACCTCCAGGAATATATGCTTTTACTTTTTTGTCATCTTTAATTCCATTACCAAAAGTATCAATAAACTCTCCGAAACTTTTTCCCATTTCTATTTCAAAATTTCCTGGGGTTCTAACATGTCCTGAAAGACTGAAGATTCTTGTTCCTGTTGAACCTTCTACTCCAAGTTTTGCGTACTCTTTGCCTGAATTATTTATGATCCATGGAACTGAAGATATTGTTTCAACATTGTTAACCAAAGTTGGTTTGTTATATAATCCCATCACGGCAGGAAAGTAAGGTGGTTTTAGTCTGGGTTCTCCTCTCTTTCCTTCAAGTGAGTTAAGAAGAGCAGTTTCTTCTCCGCATATATAGGCTCCTGCCCCTAGGTGAACTACAATATCAAGTGATAAATTGGTTCCAAGTATGTTATCTCCCAGATATCCTTTCTCATAAGCTTGCTCTACAGCTTCTTGTACTCTTCTTGCCGGTTTTGCATATTCACCACGAATATAAATGAATGCTTTTTTAATATTTGAGGCAAAACAAGTAATTATTACACCTTCAATTAATTGGTGTGGATCTCTTTCCAATAGAATCCTGTCTTTAAATGTACCCGGCTCGGATTCATCACCATTAATTACTAAATACCTGTCTTCATCCTCAGCTAAAAAGCCCCATTTTACCCCTGTAGGAAAACCTGCTCCTCCTCTACCTCTAATGTTTGAATCTTTAATTTCGTTAATTACATTTTCCGGATTGTCTTCTTTTAAGACTTTTTTTAAAGCACTGTAGCCATTATTTTTTTCATAAACCTCAATTTTGTGACTGTTCTCAGGAAAATCGCGCATATGTTTGGTAAGTAATAAAGTTTCTTTCATTAATTATCCTTCTCTTTTGCTGTTCCAATATTTTGAAAACCTGGCACTGTATATGCTGAACCGGTATTGTCTTCAATTGCCCAGTCAAAAGATTGTGTACCTCCAAATTTATTCTGTAATTGATCAGCAACAATTATTTCTGGTTTGTCATTTTTTAACCACTCACACATTTCGATCGTTTTTTCAGGTGTTAATCCCTCTACTGTTTCATAATTCACTTGTATAGCAGGAGCTCCTCCACAAGCTCCAATGCATTCGACTTCTTCGAAAGTAAATAGCTTATCTTGATCTGTTTCATAATTTTCTAATCCAGTGAATTCTTTTACGGAGTTGATAACACTTCTAGAATCATTAATTTCACAAGATATTGATTTACATACACTTAATAAATAAGTTCCTGTTTGCTCCTCTTTATACATTGAATAAAAAGAAGAGACAGATTTTACTTGAACCTCCGTTATATCTACAAGATTACTTATTTCAACAATGGAATCATCAGAAATAAAGCCATCTTTTTCTTGGGCCAAATATAACAGTGGACCAAGTGCAGATCTTTTCTGTGGATACAATTCAATTATCTTATGAGCTCTTTCAAGCAGTTCATTATCCCAACTCATCGATCAACATCTCCTAAAACTGGATCAAGAGATGCTATCGCAGCTACGGCATCTGCTATCGGGCTGTCCGACATAACTACTGGTAAAGCCTGGAGATTACAAAACGAAGGACCTCTAACATGCATTCTGTAGGGTTTTGGTGATCCATCAGAAACAATAAAACAACCTAATTCTCCTCTTGGAGATTCTACTGTTGTGTAAACCTGACCTGGTGGAACTTTAAATCCTTCTGTGTAGATTTTGAAATGGTGGATTAATGCTTCCATCGATTCATCTAATCTTTTACGAGGAGGGGGTGTAATTTTTTTATCTTGAATTTTGAAAGGTCCTTTTGGCATATCTCCTATAACCTGCTCGACAATTTTAAGACTTTCAAAAATTTCGAGGACTTTAATTCTCCAACGAGCAAAAACATCCCCTTCTTTTAATACCGGAACATCAAATTCATATTTATCTATACCTGAATAAGGTTGCATTTTTCTTAAGTCCCACGCATAACCGCTTGCTCTAAGACTTGGACCTGTAATTCCATAAGCAAAGCATTCTTTAGTTGTTAAAATTCCAACATTTTTTAATCTACCCTGCCAGATTGGATTATCTAAAAGCATCTCATCATAATCTTTTAGTTTTTCAGGAATTATTTTTAATATTTGCTCAACATCTTTTTGCCAATTGTCTGGTAGGTCCGCTGCGACGCCACCAGGTCTAATAAAATTATGATTCATTCTTAAACCAGTTGTTTTTTCAAAAAAATCTAAAATTAATTCTCGCTCCCTGAATCCAAAAATCATCATTGATAAAGCTCCAATATCCATACCTCCAGTAGCTAGAGCAACAAGGTGTGAAGAAACTCTATTCAGCTCTGTCATAAGAATTCTTATTGTTGATGCTCTTTCGGGAACATCTATATCAAGTAATTTTTCAGTTGCTAAAGAAAAAACAAGTTCATTAAAAAATGGTGATAAATAATCCATTCTTGTAGTGTTTGTCGGACCTTGAAAATAATTTAGCTCTTCCCCTGTTTTTTCCATTCCAGTATGTAAATAACCGATTACAGGCTGGACTCTTCTAACTACTTCACCTTCAAGCTCCACTTGAAGCCTTAGAACGCCATGAGTTGATGGGTGCTGTGGGCCCATGTTTAGTATCATTCTTTCATCATCTGATACATCTTCTTCTATGAAGTAATCATCAACAACCTCTGAACCCATCTGTATCTTTGTGTTAACATCATCCTCTTGATCTAGCATTTTTTGAGATCCTTCATCAGTTGATGAAATATTCCAACCGCCTTCTTCAGAATTTGTTGCCCAAAAATCTAAGTCTTTTAAGGATTCTTTATTTTCTTCCATATTTATTCAACCTTCGGTGCATTTTTAAATTGAACTGGAATTCTTCCAGAACCATAATCTTTTCTCAGTGGGTGACCATTCCAATCATCTGGCATTAAAATTCTTGTTAAATCAGGATGGTCTTCAAAATTGATACCAAACATATCAAATACTTCTCTTTCGTAAAAGTTAGCGCTTGGATAGAGGCTTGTGATTGAGGGAACATTTAAATCATCATTAACTTTTACCACTAAACATACTCTTTTGTTTTTGGAAACAGATAAGAAATTAACTACGATTTCGAATCTGGGTTCTTTTTTCCTAAACCAATCTATAGCTGTTAAGTCAACCATCATTTCAAAACCATCATTTTTTAGTTCTTCAACTTTTTCAAAATATTCATTTGGACTAAGTTCTATATTTTCAAACATTATCTATTAATCTCCCTGTCCATAATTTTCTGATGTAAGGTTAAAATTCCGTGCATTAATGATTGAGGTCCGGGAGGACATCCAGGTACATATACATCTACAGGAACTATGTGATCAACACCTTGAACTAATGCATAATTGTTAAACATTCCTCCAGTCGAGGAACATGCACCCATTGCAATTACCCATTTTGGTTCGGCCATTTGATCATAGACTTGTCTCAATACAGGAGCCATTTTTTGGGAAACCCTTCCAGCAACTATCATAAGATCAGCTTGTCTTGGAGAAGCTCTAAAAACTTCCATTCCGTATCTTGCTAGATCATACTTTGCTGAACCTGCTGCCATCATTTCTATTGCACAACATGCAAGACCAAAGGTTACAGGCCACATGGATTGTGTACGAGACCATCTCACAGCTTTATCAATTGTGGTTGTAAAAATATTATCAGGTGAATACATTAAATACTTCCCTCATAATCTTTGACTGGTTCGTGATATCTTTGTCTTCTAGGTACATTCCAATCTAGGACATTTCTTTTCCAGACATAATATAAAGTTTCAAGAACAAAAAATGTAAATATGAAAATTACGATAATTCCGTACCAGCCAAGTTGCTCAAATCTAGTTGCCCAAGCGAGTAGGAAAATTATTTCTATATCAAAAACTATATAAAGCATGGCAACCATATAAAATTTCACTGGGAATCGTTGAGAGGGTTCTTCTTCTGGAAATATTCCAGACTCATATGGAGATAACTTTTCAGGTGTTGGATTTTTGGGAGATAATAAATATGAAACACCTAATGAGGCAAGTGCAAACCCAATGCCTATAAATAACATCACCAAGATTGGTAACCAGTTAATCACATTCCCTCCCTATTTGTGAAAATTTTCACAATGTGTGGTTCTATTGTAGTACTTATTCAGGTTTTTGCTACAGCGAAAAAGATGGAGATTTAGTGAAAAACCTTAATGTTTTGAAGGGTAGAATAAATTTTGCTGACAGTAAAAAAGTCTCTTTCAGAGTCAACCTAGCTTCATCAAACAAAAGCTCAACAACAAAGTTTATTGTATTTTTATCAACTGATGCGATTCTCAAAAGTCTTTTTGTCATAAATGGACTTTGAAGTACTAGTCTTGCTAATGCACAACTTAAAAAATGTTTTCCAAACCTTTTATTGAGTGCTTTTTCATATCTTTTGATATTTTTATTTAAGTTAGTACCGTCTAATGATGTAAATGTTTCTTTAGCTAATAAATATCCAGCTTCCATTCCATAAAATATACCTTCCCCACTCATTGGATTTATCATAGATCCTGCATCTCCAACAAGTGCAACCTTATCATGAGCCAGTGTCGGTCTCGAAGATGCAAATGGAAGCATGTAGCTTTTTTCCATTCTTATATTTTCGACTATTACTCCCTTAGATTCCAATGTGTTAACAAATTGATCTAGCATTTGATTGATATCCATATTGTCTTTTTTAAACAAATTCAATGGCATCCCAATTCCTATATTTATTAGATCGCCTTTACTTGGAAATGCCCATGCGTATCCTTTTAGAGCTGAAACATTTATTTCAAACATTAAGGTTCTCTCATTAAATATTTCAATATAGTTTGGACTGTCAATATATGCTCTAATAGCAATCGCTTTATGAATATCACTGTTCTGTTTCAAATGCAAACTTTTTCTAACTCTAGAGTTAGCTCCATCTGCCCCGACCAACAATTTTGTATAGATTGACGTTATTTGATTTTCAGAATCTTGAACCTCTACTCTTAAAATATTTTCATCTTCTGTGTTTTCATATTTTACAAACCTCGTATTTTCATAACTTTCTACATTTAACTCTTTAGCTATATTGAATATTCGATTATCAAGTTCATATCTTGGAATTACATAAACAACAGAATCATCTTTGTTTTTAACTTTAGGAATATAATTCTGAATACCGATATCATCAGGACCAAATAATGAAGTAGAAATTACTTGTGGTTCATCATCTAAAATATGTTCATTGTTAAATCTTTTTAACGCATTTATGACTCCTGGGCCAATTGCATCTCCACAAGATTTATCTCTAGGAAATATTGCTTTGTCAATTATTCCAATATTTAAATTTGGGTCCAAATTTTTAAATGAAATTGCTGTATTCGAACCAGATGGGCCTGCTCCAACTATTAAAACGTCATATATTTTTTCATTTTTCATTATTTATGTCTTTAAAAATACTCTAAATATCAATAAAACGTTAATTTATAGAAAAATAAAAAATTAATTGTAAGTTATCTTATTTTTTAATCCTTATTAGATTGTGCATTAGTGAAAAATAATAACAAAATTCCACCGGCAACAGTTAAGAGACTGCCTATCTATTTACAATGTCTTGAGCTTATTGATGAGAAAACTATAGGAATATCCTCAAAAAAACTAGCAGAACTGGCAAAAGTTAATGACGCACAAGTTAGAAGAGACTTATCATATCTTGGAACTTTAGGTACGAGGGGTGTTGGATATGAAATTTCTACGTTGAGAAATCAGCTTCAACTTGAACTTGGATTAGTAGAAGGATGGAGCGCAGTTATTGTTGGAGTTGGCAACCTCGGATCAGCACTTGCACATTATGGTGGATTTCAAGAAAGAGGTTTTGGTGTTGTTGGTCTATTTGATGATGATCCAAGAAAAATCAATAAACAAATTGCTGGATTGGTAGTTAAGCCAATATCAGAAATGCAAAATACATGTGAAAAATATAATGTTGCAATCGGAATAATTGCTACACCAGGAAAAGTAGCTCAAGAAATTGCAGATAAGCTAATTGAATGCAATATCAAATCAATTTTAAATTTTGCACCTGTTTTACTTAAGAACACTGCTGATGTTCAAATCAGATCGGTTGACCTTTCTCAAGAGCTTCAAATATTAAGCTACTACTTAGATAGACCTGTTCTTAAAGCAGTTAAATAATTATTGAAATAAATTCTTATTTACCTTCAAGATTTTTTGCTTTTGAAATTCCCCATATAATTATTTGATCACGTGCTTTTTCACCAAAATCATTAGGGGTTAAAGTAACCTTTAATTTAAGATCTTCATTTAAAAAAGTATTAATTATTTGTGTTGGTGTTTTTCTTTGAATCTCGAAATCTTTATTTAATTCACTCATTAAAGAGGACTTTAATGTATTTTCCTGTTCTTCAGTAAGATCAAAATCTATTTCTTTTAAATAACTTATAGTTCCAGTCATAAGAATTTTTATAAACAATGAAGTATCTAAATTCATGTGAAAATTTGAACAATAATTAAACCATTAGGGCCAGATATAATTCCGATACCTATTCGTTTAAACTCTGAGTCTAAAATTGTGTCACGGTGTGATTCGGAACCCATCAAGCTTTCATGGCCTGAATATATAGTTGAAGCCATGGCCAAATTTTCTCCTATTAACCGTGGAGGTGGGTAACCAACCTGTAGTAATCGTTCTGTTACTAGATTTCCATTGCTTGGATCTTTATGACACCAAAAACCTTCTAGATACATTTTCTTTGCATAATCATTTGCGATATTTGATAATGTTTGTGAAAACTCCAAGGGGTCAGAATTTACATTAATTCTCTCAATATTCACAAGTTCGAATAATTCACTTATTTCTTTTTGCTTAGATATTAATTTAGCTTCAGAAAATGAGGGAATTTCTAAACATCCTGATTCATTCAGGGATATTGAGGTTTTTCCTGTAAGTTCTTTAATATTTGATGTTATTTTTAGAATATCTGTTCCAGTTATCACTTCAAGGGATTGCTGGGGTACCCCATCAGAATTTAAATAAAAAGATACAATATTTGATTCTTTAATATTTTGCTCAAGATAAATTGGGAGCGACAAAAGAGAGATTATTGTAAAGAAAAATGTTAATACTAAATTGCTCAAAACTAGCGAACCTATACTTCCCAATAATTTATTTCCAATATCTTTTTTTGAGTCTTGTCGATAAATAAATGTTTGAAATAATGAACTGAGTGTTAGAACAGAGATAAATATTGTTACCCCAGCAAATATTTGAGATGTAAGTTGGTTTGAATTTAGCCAACTACTTATATACTCGCCAATTGTAATAGAATATGTAAAACTTAAATAAATTGATATTAAAAAAGTTATTAAATAGTAAATAATCAAGACTGAACCACGTTTCCATCCAAAATAAATTAGATAAATAATAAATAGGTATACGAAAATGTCTAAATAGTCTAAATTATTTAGAAAAACTAGTAAATTTTCGATATTTTCAAGCATTTTTAAAAATTTTTTGTATCTGCTATTGAAGAGTACACAAATTACGCTATTGTTGTAATACATTCCTACAAATATGTAGGAATTTTTTAATTTCAGTGACTGAAAGGAAATTATATGAGAAATCGCAAAGCTTTAGCTTTGTTTGCGGTTTTAGCGTTAATCGCTGCGGCCTGTGGTGGGTCTGACGGTGGATCTGATGATGCTGTAGAAGAAGTAGTTGAAACTACTGAAGCTCCAGCTGAAGAAGCCACTACTACTACAGCTGCTCCTGCAAGTGACCCACTGATATTGGCATCATTAATGCCATTATCTGGTGACTTAGCTTCGTTAGGACCTGGTATTGCACTAGGCGCTGCTCTCGCTGTACAGCAAATAAACGCTGCTGGCGGTATAAACGGCCAAGATGTTGTCTTAATAGAAGGCGACAGTGGTTGTGATGGAGCTGTTGCTTTAACAAGCCTCAATGATGTAATTGCACAAGGTGCACAAGGTGTTATGGGAGCCGCATGTAGCGGTACCTCACTAGCAATACTTGACACTGCAATTGCTGCTGAAGTTGTTATGGTATCTCCATCAAATACAAGTCCTCAATTTACCAAAATGGATAAAAAAGGATTTTATGCAAGAACTGCTCCTTCCGATCTTTTACAAGGTGATGTATTAGCATCTCTACTTGTTGAAGATGGTGTAGAGACAGTTTCAATTATTTCAAGAGCAGACTCTTATGGTAGAGGTCTAGCAGAAGCTACTGCAGCTGCATTTGAAGCAGCAGGTGGAACAGTTAAAACAATTGTTTACCATGCTACAGATGCATCAGAATTTAGTTCTGAAGTAACGGCTGTAGGTAAAGGTGGAGCTGACGCTATTGTAGGAATCTTGTTTCCAGAAACTGGTTGTGGAGTTTTACAACCTGCTTTCGAACAAGGATTACTTGACTCACCTTGGTACATGACCGACGGTGTTAAAGATGCTGGTCTTGCATCATTGTGTGGACTAGGTACCGCACTTGATGGATTCAAAGGTACTGCACCTGGATCTGCAGCTGGTGAAGCAAAAGATGCTTTCGAAGCTGCTTACGCTGGTGTAAGTGAAGATGGATCACCAACATTTATATTTGCTCCTCAAGCATATGATGCTGTCATGTTAATGGCAATATCAGCTGCTGCTAATGGTGTAACTGGACCTGCAATAGCTTCAGGACTAGTTGAAGCATCATCTGGTGGAGAAAAATGTATAGGTGTTAGTTGTATAGCGCTTGCTGCTGACGGTGTTGATGTAGACTATGTTGGAGCTTCCGGTGAGATTGAATTAAATCAAGCTGGTGACCCAACTGCTGCTACATATGACATATGGACAACAGAAGGTGACACTAACCCAGTTCTAAAATCAGTAGATTTTGGTTCATAAAATTTAATTAATTTTAAAAGAGCCTGTCAAAGACAGGCTCTTTTTTTATAACTTACCTAAATATAAATCGACAACTCTTGAATCATTCAAAAGATCTTCGCCCTGACCCTGATAAGCATTTCTTCCCTGATCTAAAACGTAACCTCTATTACTAAAATTTAAAGCCCTTTTGGCATTTTGCTCGACAAGCAAAATAGAAACTCCTGAGTTGTTGATTGTTTTTATTGTTTCAAATACTTCTTCAATAGCTACTGGAGATAAGCCTGCAGAAGGTTCATCCAACAGTAATAATGAAGGTGATGTTACAAGAGCCCTTGCTAAAGCAAGAATTTGTCTTTGGCCACCAGATAAATTTCCTGCTTTATCTTTTCTTCGATCTTTAAGAAGTGAAAACTGATTAAATATATCTGATATTGTTGACTTTCCTTTGTTGCCGATTGTCCAGGCTCCAATTTCTAGATTTTCTTCAATTGTTAGTGATGGAAAGACATTTTCAACCTGTGGCACATATGCAACACCTTCTTCAACAATTTTATATGTTGGAGTCTTAGTTTTTTCGATTCCATTAATAAAAAATCTTCCAGCTGAAATATTAATTATTCCCATGATTGCTTTTAACAACGTTGATTTTCCAGCACCGTTAGGTCCAATAATTGAAACAATCTCATTCTGACTTACAACAAGATCTACACCTTGTAATATATCAAGATCTTTTACATATCCAGCTGCAATACCATTGCATTCTAAAATTGGTTTATTCATTACCAGATCCTAAATATGCTTCTATGACTTTTGGATCTTTTCGAACTTTTTCTGGATTCCCGTCAGCAATTACAGAACCTTCAGCCAAAACAATAACTCTTTCAGAAATTTTCATCACCGCTTCAATGTTATGCTCAACCATAATAATTGTTATTCCCTGATCGGAAAGTTTTTGAATAATTGATAATATCTCTTCAGCTAATTTTGGATTTACACCTGCTAGTGGTTCATCTAAAAGTAAAATTTTAGGATCATTAATTATTGATCTTCCGAGTTCTAACAACTTTTTTTGGCCACCTGAGAGTTCTCTAGCATAAGAATCAGCCATGTGATCAATATTTAAGTCTTTCATAATTTCAAATGCTTTTTCTCTAATCAAATTTTCATTGTTCTTTTGTGTAGATAGTTTCATCAATGATCTAAACAGCGAGTCATTTTTTGTGTTAGACCCAGAAAACATCATATTTTCAATTACTGTCATCCTGTCAAAAACTTTTGTCAGCTGAAAAGTTCTAACCATTCCTTGTCTTGCAATTGAAAATGGTTGACTATTTGTAATATTTTTTTCATTTAAAAAAACTTTGCCTTCATCGCCTTCTGTGAATCCAGAAATTAAGTCAAAAAAAGTCGTTTTTCCTGCTCCATTTGGACCAATTATCGAAGTTAATTGATTTTGCTCAAATGAAATATCATCAATATCAACAGCTTTAACACCTCCAAACCTTTTTCGTAAGTTATGAACTTTTAACATCTAACAATAACTCTTCTTTTTTGCCAAGTAACCCACTTGGTCTAAATATCATTAAAAGCATTATGAGTAATCCAACAAGAATAAATCTTACGCCAGCTAGTTGTTGACCATTTGCATTTTCAAAAATTAATTGAGCTAATCTGTCTGTTTCTGAAATTATTACCCAAAATATAATTGATCCAAATATAGGGCCAGTTAAACTTCCGACACCACCTAAAATCATTATTGCCCATATGTAGAAGGTAAGTAAAGGAACAAATGTAGTAGTTTGTAAAGAGCCATAATTAAATGCAAGAAATACTCCAGCTAACCCTGCTATTCCAGCTCCCAACATAAAACTCTGTAACTTTAACCATATAGCATTTTTTCCAAGAGCTCTTACAGCATCTTCATCTTCCCTAACTGCTCGGAGTGCTCTGCCCCATGGAGAATTGATAAGTCGTCTCAGAAGGATTAGAACTATAAATATTGAAATCCAAGATAATAACCCTACCCACATTTGAGAAGAATTTAGCTCAAATCTTTCAGAAAAATTAATCAAAAATTCAGGTTTATAAATTTGTAGAGACTCAGAAAAATTTATAATTCCGTAAACACCTCCAGTTACTGACTCTAAATCTCTAACAAGTAGTCTAAAAATTTCTGCAGCAGCAATTGTTACAATAGCTAGATAATCGCCCCTAAGTCTTATTGCTGGTAATCCCAACAATAAACCAAACAACGCAGCTGCGATAATTCCTATAACCAAAGCTGGAAAAAATGTTAAACCTGTATCGGTAATTTCACCTTCCCTTCCAGCAGCATGTGGAATTAATAATAGAGTTACATATGCTCCAACACCCATAAACGAGGCATGCCCAAAATTTAATAAGCCAGTAAGTCCAAAATGTACATTTAAACCTATTGCTGCAAGTCCATATATTCCAGCAAAAGTTAATAAGTTAAATAAAATTCTTAATGGACCTTCCTCATTTAATATGAAGACCAAATAAATTGATCCTGCAGTTAAAAAAATTGTCATCAAAAATTTTGCAGATATTCTCAAGATATTCTCTCTTTTTGTCCAAAAATTCCTTGAGGGCGAAATAGTAAAATTAAAATCATTATTGCTAATGCGACAGCATTTTTTGCTTCTGTATGACCCTCCATAAAGGGTAGAGCTACAGATACCTGAACAAAAATTCCAATCAGCAATCCGCCTACCATTGCTCCAAACGAAGTTCCTATTCCCCCTAATACCGTTCCTGCAAAAATTAACAAAAGAATTAAAAAACCCATATTGTATCGGACATCATTAATAATTGCCTGAAAAATCCCTGCTAATCCAGCGAGCATGCTTGATGCAATCCATGTAAACAGAATGATGTTGTCTGAATTTATTCCAGATACATTAGCTAACTCATTGGAGTCTCTTACAGCTCTCATTGCTTTTCCGATCTTTGTATAAGAAAGAAATAGTCCAATAAAAATCATTACAATAAGGCCAGCAATCAAAACTTGAAAATTTCTCGGTGTCATATCAAAGAATAAATAGGTTTGTCTTCTCTCAAGTTCTAACGGAAAATTTTGAACTCTGCCAGTGGCAAAAAGAAGATATAAGTGTCTAAAAAATATTGATAGGCCAATTGTTACAACTAACACTGCAATATTTCCAACTTCAGACTTTCGCAAAGGTCTAAATAGAAAGATTTCAAGTAAGCCACCAAAGATTCCACATATAAGGATTGCTATTAAAATCGAAATTGAAAAGTTCATACCTAAAGGTGCAAATCTATCTAGGAACAAAATTTTTGAATCAATTGGGTTTGAAAAAAATAGTGTCATTATTGCACCTAAAGCAATAATTTCACCATGTGCAAAATTTACTATCCTTGTTACACCATAAAGCAAAGATAAAGCCACTGAAGCAACAGAAATTATGATACCAAGCAAAAGGCCATTCCCAAATTGTTCTATCACACTGTTTTATCCATCCTTAAATAATACTTGTGAACCATCAATAATATCAATTACTAAACTATAGGTTTTCTCTGGTGAGTTGAGTATTCCTACCGTTGCCTCTAGCCAACTGCTAGGTGTTTCAGCTTGTCCTATTATTAAAATTGAAAGATTGTCTGAGACTGTTATCTCATAATTTCCACTGATAATTAAATTTTCCATTTTAAGCTTATCTCCAAGAAATATTTGCCCTGTACCTGATAGTTTTGAAGGTAATAACGATAGATTGTCTAGATATATCGTAGAATCAATTGAAAAAATATCAAGTTCCCATAAGTTTCTATCTCCTAATCTAATATCCCAACCCTTGACTTTAAATAAGCTACTTGTATCAATTTCTCTAAAGATTACCGCTCTAGGATTACCTACTAATGTTTCAATAGATTCTGGATAACCAACTTTGCCAGGTCTGTCAATAATGTCTACAGAATATCCGAAACCATTAAAAGAACTTAGATCTAATGTACCATCAATATCTATTGAAAAATTATATTGAAAATCAGTACTAAGATCAGAGTTTTCAAAAAAAGATTCATCTTGATATGTCGATAAAAATCTTGAATCAAATATGTGAGCAAAAGAAAATATTGTGACAACTATTATCAATATAATATTTACAAAATTACCTAAAGTTTCTTTAAATTCTGAATTCCGAAAAATCACTACTAACAATATTGGAAGAACTGTTAGTGGCCAGTAATCTAGATAGTCGTAAATAATTGATGGTCTCAAATAACCTATGAAATATAAAGAGATTTGTAAAAGTATAAGAGTAAATAATGTGACTCTAATTGTATTTTGGTAATTATTCACTTTGAGCCGGAGAGGGGAGTTGAACCCCTGACCTGCCGCTTACAAGGCGGCTGCTCTACCACTGAGCTACTCCGGCGAATATCTAAATATTAGCAAGAATGGAATCTGAACAAATTAATTTTTTATAAATATATGTTGCATTGCTATGCCAGCTGCAACAGATACATTCAGAGATTCAATTTTATCTGTAGTAGAAATATTTAATACTTCATCTAATTTATTTTGAATCTCATTACTAAGACCGTTTTCTTCAGAACCAATAAAAAAAGCTAAGAGCTGATTTCCAACATCAAAATTCTGTATTGATTGATTGCCGTTCATATCTAATCCAATAGTCCAAATATCCATTGATTGAAATTTTTTTATTAAAGTAAAAATTGATTTGTATTCAACAATATCTATTTTCTCCAAACCTCCAGAAGATATTTTAAAAGTTCTCTCATTAAGTCTTGCCGATCTTCTTTCTGGAATGCACATGACATTAAAATCAAAAGATGCAGCTGAACGAGCAATTGCTCCTAAATTATTTGTGTCTTGAATATGATCACAAACTATGAAGTTTGTTTTGGAAAATCTTCCTAAATCTGAATCGTTAAATATTTTTTTTGGGTTACAAATAGCTGCAATATATTCAGTTGATTTAAATTTCCAATTTTTATTATCCTTTACTACTTTAATATTTATCTTTTTAAGATCAGCAAGTTCTATTAAATCGTTTATTTTTTTTGATTGTAAATTTTTTTCTTTAATGTAAATTGCTTCAACTCTATGGTTTTCTAGGGCAGCATTTACAGAATTGTAACCCTCAACTATTTTTCCAATACCATCCAACATTTTCACCATCATTAATAACTATTCCTATTTTCAAAATAGAATCTCTCATTTCGTCTGCTTCTCCATATTTTTTTTCATTCCTCAATTTATTTCTAATTGAAATAAAATCATTCATTGCCGTGCCGATTTCAGTAAATTTAATATCATACATCGAAAAAAATTCAGATAATATTTTTTCATCATTAATGCTATGATCCGACAACTTAAGCTGAAAGCCCAATATTTCAAAAATATATTTAATTGTTTGTTTTCTTTGAGTTCCTTCAAGACCTTCAAGGTTATTAGATTCCTTTATCATTTGGAAAATTTCACCTAAAAGTTTTGGTGTATTCATATCATCATTCATACAAGCTTCAAAAATCTCTAAAACTTTGGGATCAACTGGATTTGATTCAGTACCTTCCGTATATTGTCGAATATTATTTAGTGTTTTTTTAGATTCTTCTAATAAGTCCTGACTAAATTCTTGTGGGCTTCTGTAGTGAGCCCTTAAAAAGAAAAAGCGGACAACTTCTCCTCCATATTGGTTAATATATTCGTTGAGTAGCTTTACATTTCCATCAGATTTAGACATTTTCTTACCAGATAGATTCAACATCCCATTATGAAGCCAATAATTTACAAAATTTTCATTCTTTTCAACCCCTTTAGACTGAGCAATTTCGTTTTCATGATGAGGAAAAATTAAATCTATTCCACCACAGTGGAAATCAATAGTCTTACCAAGTGTTTGATTAATCATAGTTGAGCACTCTATATGCCATCCAGGACGCCCAACACCCCATGGCGAATCCCATGAAGGTTCTCCCTCTTTTGAGAATTTCCATAATGCAAAATCTTCAGGACTTTTTTTATCTTCTTCAGTCTCTATTCGTGTTCCTGTTTTTACTTCCTCAGTGCTTCTACCAGATAATTTAAGATAATCATCAAAGTTTGAAACATCATAATAAACACCTGACTTTGTAATGTAGCCATATCCATTTTTGATTAATTGATCAATATATTGAACGATTTCTGGTACGAAGGCAGTTGCTCTTGGTTCAATATCTGGAACTAAACAATTTAAATTTTCATGAGCTTGAACAAACTCTTCCCAAACACTTTCAGCGAGTTCTTTATAATTAATATTTTTTTCTTTTGACTTTTGGATTATCTTATCATCAATATCAGTAATATTTCTAACGTACAAAACAGAATAATTTAAATGTTTTAAGTACCTAATAAAGAAATCAAAAACAACTGCTGACCTTCCATGTCCAAGGTGGGGTGATGATTGAACTGTAGGGCCACACAAATATATCCTGACGTCTTCTTGATTTAAGTTGACTGCTTCTTGTTGTTTTGTATAAGAATTGTATAAATTAAGCATCTTCAATCAATAAGCTTACTATTGCTAAAGAAGCTTTTTCATCTCCAATTAATCCATAATCATCAGAAGATTTTCCTTTTATATTTAACATGTCTTTTGAGACATTAAGAAGATTGGATAAATTTTCTTGAATTTTGTCAGCTTTTTCTTGAACATTAAATTTTTGAGTGACAATAGTTATATCTAAATTAATAAGTTTTAGGTTTTGATACTCAATAATATTTAGAACTTCAGATAAAATCTCTGTGCTCGGTATATTTTTTGGCGTTGAGTCGTCTGAAGGAAAATAATAACCAAGATCTTTTTTTCCAGTAGCGCCTAGTAGTCCGTCACAAAGAGCATGTAGTAAAATATCTCCGTCAGAGTGACCAGTAAATCCATCTTCATCAAACTTTACTCCCCCAAGAATAAGCTTTTCATCTTTTGAATGTTGGTGTAAATCCCAACCATGACCAATTAACATATTTAATATTTTATTTTTATTTACAAACCGTCGTCAGGTTCTTCTTCTGGAAGATATTGATTTATTTTTTCAACAGCCGCTTCTTCATCGATTTCAAGAGCGCATGCAACTTCACTAGCCAAAGTCACTCTTGCCTTAGCAAGCATTCTTTTGAGCGCCGGAGATATTCCCTTGTTCATTTGAGCATGAGAGAGGTCTCTAACTACTTCTGCAACTTGTATTATGTCACCAGAAGTCATTTTTTCTGTTAAAACTTTGTACCATCTACTCCAATTAGTTCCAGCTTCTTCAGGTTTTTCTTTAAATATCGGAAATACTTTTCTTGAAATAGCATTTTTTGAAACTATTGGTCTTATTACTTCATCAACAGATTCAACTGGAACCATGACCGTTAAACCATCCATCAAAACCTGAATTTCAAAATATTGTATCCGCTTTGACTTTGGCTCCCCTTCAACAAAAACTTCTACATTTTTATTTACCTTTCTCACGACTTTTGCAGCTCCATGGTGTGGGTGAACTACAAATTGATCTGGTTTATATTTATCTTGAGATTTTTTAGATTTTGTTGCCATAAATTAGAAGATTAGTATAGATTTAAAACTAATTAATTACCATTAATATAACTAAATCCTACATTTTTAAGTAAAGTATCAAAATATTCTCTTAGCTGTCGTGCTCTATTTTGACCAATACCATCAACTTCAAAAAGTTTTGTAGTTGTGGCTGAAAGTAGATTTGGAAGCAATTTAAATTTTGAAACAAGGGAATCATGTAAATTATCAGGTAATCCTGGAAATCTTGCAAGGACTCTATATCCCTTTGCTATCGAAATTTCATCTAAAGGTTGCATGAAAAGAATATTTCCTAAGATTTGAATTGAATTTAATTCTTCATAAGTTAAATTTGAAATCTCATCAACAGCTTTATTTATATTCCTAAATTTTTTAGTTGGAAGATGATCTTTTAAAACTAGGTCTAATGTTTGCCGAACACCAGACTCCAATGAATCAATTTGTATCATAACCAAACCTGAATCATCTCCAAGATTTTCAGCTTCGTTTTTAACTTGTTTTGATAAACGACCAAGTAATTCTCCTCTTTGAATAACTTCTAATACTTGTTGATTTGTTATTGAGTTTTCTATTTCTAATTCACCAAGTTCAAACACTGAATCATCAAATCTTCGTCTTGTTCTGTCAATGGATTGAAGTGACTCATTTACCCTACCTAGGATCATTGATGATTCTTCTAACTCGTTAACTTTATTTTCTGAAAAAACTTTGATTATTCCAGATTCATCCGAGACTGCAATCACATCAAGTTCTGTTTCAACTGAAACACGATGAGCAGTTCTGTGTCTTGTCCCTGTTTGAGTTGTTTGAATTTCATCTGAAGGATTTAAATGGACGTTTGCTTTTAAAATTTTATTAACGTCTTCATCAACAATTATTGCTCCGTCCATTTTTGCAAGCTCTCCCAACATTTCTGGAGTAAAATTACAATTTGTTAGGTTGATCCCACCAGAGGAAATTTTTTCTAATTTTGAAGAATTCCCTACAACAATTAATGCTCCTGTCTTTTTATCAGCAATTAAGTCGACCCCTTCACGAAGAGGCTCGCCGGGTATTAATTGATTATTTTTCATAAATCCTCGTTTTATTATTTGAGTATTTTAATTATTTGAATGTTACTGTATTATTTTATTATTAATCGACTTACCAGGGAAAAAATTGGAAAACATTACTTGTAAAGGTTGTCAAGCAACTGTTGACATAAACTTAGAATTCTGCTCCAGTTGTGGTGAGTGGCTTGGCTTAAAATTAGATGAAATTGTTGATGATGTTCCAGTTGAAAATACATCTGAAGCTAAACGAATGAGAATTGAGAAGTTGCTAGACCTTCCCGTTAAACCTCTCAGTAATTATGGAGCAACTAATTTGCCCAATAGAAAAGAAGTACCTGGTATTAGGGCAGTTTTCTTTCTTGCTTTAATTGTTCCCTTGATAGCTGGGGCAAGTTTTTTCTATAACAGTCGTGTAGCCGATGAAGTAATTGAAGAAATAGCAATTATTGAACAGACCACTATCACATCAACAAGTACAACAATTGAAGGGAAGTTGAAATTTTTTAAACCTATATCGTGTTCTTCATCGAGTAATTTTAGTGATGATTTTTTGTGTACTAATTTATATGATGACTCACCATCAACATGGCAAGACGCTCAACAAAGTTGTGCAGACGCTTTTTTAGAGTTTGAATTTGATAGACCAATATCATGGGATACTATCATTATCCAAAATGCAGAAAAAAGTACAACATTTATCAAAAATTTTAAAATTAGAGATATAAACATCACAACAGAAAATCCAGAATTTATTATTGAAAAAGAATTGCAAAATAACCAGTCACAACAGTGGGTTTCATTTGATACTGTATCTTCAAAAATTCGCATTGAAGTAATAAGTGCATATCCAGGTGAAGAGTTAAATGGTCAAAAGCCTTTTAAGGAATGTGCTATTCAAGAAATATCATTTTTAGGTAGATAGATTAATTTAGTTCGCCTTTTTTATAGGCAACCCCAACTTTTTTAGGCATTCTAAATTTCTGCTTTGAAAAAGAAAGAACAACTAGT
Organism: uncultured Candidatus Actinomarina sp.; assembly: GCA_902609285.1. Classification (GTDB taxonomy): domain Bacteria; phylum Actinomycetota; class Acidimicrobiia; order Actinomarinales; family Actinomarinaceae; genus Actinomarina. The sequence goes on from CACLRL010000008.1 coordinate 46,878, forward strand.
GTAGTTAGGTGTGGTGTAAAATATATGAACTGTATTGGAACTGAGGTTGAGTTTAAATACCAAACGAGAAAAAATAATCCTGTTATAAATGTACCTGTTGATACTTTAAAGTTTCTTTTGGACAAATTATTTATTGTTAGAACAAACAAAAAAAGTGCAACAGCAATTAGTAACCCATGAATTGCTTCTTCTGAACGAAGTTGTAATGCGTCTGCAAAACCAAACAAACCCGCACCCATTAAGACTCCAAGCGGGCGATAGTTTCCAAACAATAAAGATGCTAATCCTATAAACCCCCTGCCACCAGTTTGTCCTTGAAGGTAAACATTTGGTCCTTCCAAAACTAAATATGCACCCGCTAATCCAGCTAAACATCCGGAAATAATTACTCCAATATACTTCATTAAATAAACATTTACTCCTAATGATTCACTGCCTGAAGGGTACTCTCCAACACTTCGCATTTGTAGTCCAATTGGAGTTCTCCATAAAACATAAACTGAGATTGGAACTAGAAGCAAAGCAATTATTGTAAAATAAGATATATTCGAAGTTAGTCCGACTAAAAGTCCCGAAATATCCGATATTAAAAAGATATTCGCATTTTCTAAATCTCCTAAAATGTTAGAAGTTTCATTTCCATTCAGTGTCCCTCCAGTCAAGAACGGTAGATTAAATTTGCCTACTTCTCCCTCAATTCTTGGAGATGCAGTAGAGCTTGCAAAAGCTATACCATCAAAAGCTAAAATATTAAAAAATCTCGCTGCACCTACTGCCAAAATATTTATTGCTACTCCTGAAACTATATGATCAACTTGAAAAGAAACAGTTGCAATTGCATGAATCAATCCAAATAGACCGCCCCCTATTAATCCAAACAATACTCCACCCCAAGGACCATACATGAAACCACCCCAGGCTCCGAACCAGGTACCCATTATCATCATTCCTTCAAGACCAATGTTTACGACTCCAGTCCTTTCTGAAAAAAGGCCACCTAGCCCAGCAAGAAGTATTGGTATTGAAAGTCTTAAAGCAGATCCAAAAGTTCCACTTGAAGTTAATTGTGAATATTGTTCATTCTGAGCAATGAAAATAATAATTAATAATGGTGCAATAATCACATATTTTTTTTTGAAAAAATTAATCAAATCATCCATTTAGTTTTCCCCAATTTTTTTGGAAGCATCTTTTATTTGTTGAGTAAGAATATATCGTCTAATAATTTCGTAAAAAACTACAACAATAAGCAAGATGAATGCTGACATCATAGTTTCTATTTCTTTAGGAACTCCTCTTAAATCGAGAATTTGAGCAGATCTTTCTAAAAAACCAAACAATATAGCACCAAGAAACATTCCAACCGGATGGTTTCTTCCTAATAAAGCAACTCCAATACCGGCAAATCCTAATCCCGGCGGAAAGTCAATGGTATATTGATGAAAATATCCTAGCAAAGGACCCATCCCTACTAAACCCGCAAATCCTCCAGATATTATCATTGCAATAATTGTTAACCTTTTTGGATCAACACCACTAAATCTTGCAGCTATAGGGTTAGCTCCTGTCACTCTTAAGTCGTATCCAAGAGTAGTTTTCCAAATGAGTAAATAATAAATAAGACCCAATAAAATTGTAATTGGAAGAAATCCATGAAGATTTGGTAAGTCTTCAATACCAAATAAATTATTTAATGCTGGAAGTCTTCCACTTTCAGGCAATTCTACTGTTTGAGGTATTGCATTTTTTTCATCTTTATCAAAAAAAATATTTGATAAAAGATAAGCAATAAGACCTGTTCCAATATAGTTGAGCATTATCGTAGAAATTACTTCATGGATGCCTTTGTAGACTTTTAAGTAACCAGCAATTGCTGCCCATAAAGATGATGCAACAACAGCAATTAGCATTATAAAAAATATATGAATTGGTCTAGAAATTGCAAAAGATGTACCAATTGCTGCTGCTAACAAGGCTCCAAGCAAATATTGTCCCTCAACACCAATATTAAACAAGCCCATTTTAAAACCTACAGCGACAGCTACAGCTGATATATATAAAGGTGTTGTCCTGTTTAATACTGAAACTATAGATTTGCCGGTGCTTCCATACTCAAACATCATTCTAAAAGTTTCGATTGGATCTTTTCCAATGCCTAAAAGAATAAGAGATGTCAAACTAACTGCCAACATTAATGCTATCAACGGTGCAGATAGACTAACAAGCCTCAACCTTAATTTCATTTTCTTAATCCGGTCATGTAGCTTCCTAGAATTTCTGGTGTAATTTCATCAGGCTTGAGTTCAGCAACAAAATTTCCCTGATAAATTACAACTATTCTATCTGACAATCCAATTAGCTCTTCTAAGTCTGCAGAAATTAAAATTACTCCAAGTCCATCATCCCTTGTTGATCTTAATTTCTCCCAGATAAGAGCTTGAGCTCCTATATCAATTCCCCTTGTTGGCTGAGAAGCTATTAATAAAGTTGGATTGTCTTCTAACTCTCTGCCCACAACATATTTTTGCTGGTTTCCTCCTGACAAAGCAGTTGCAATAGTATTTGCATTTGGAGTTTTAACATCAAAATTGCCTATTACGGATTCAGATGCAGTTGTGGCATTTGATAAATTAACAGTCGTAAGTTTGGTCTTATACTTTTTTAAAGATTGACGACCCAAGATAATATTATTTGTTAGTGTCATATCCATTATTAATGCTTGGGCTTGTCTATCTTCTGGAATAAAACTAATTCCAAGTCCAAGTCTTTCTCTTATTCCAAGATCATCAATTATTTCATCTTTTAAGCGAATAGAACCTGAATTATATTCTTGAATTCCGATAATTGCCTCTACCAACTCTCTTTGTCCATTTCCCTCTACACCCGCAATACCTAAAATTTCAGAGCTTTGAAGGTCAAAAGTAATATCATTAAAAATATCTTTACCATCATCATTTGATGCTGATAGATTTTCCACAGATAAGATTTTTAAGTCTCCAACAGAAGACTGCCTTTCTGGAGGTTTTGGCAAAGACTTACCAATCATCATTTCAGCAAGTTCCTTTTTGCTAATGTTCTCCGAATCAACAGTATTAACCATGACTCCACCTCTCATAACGCTTATTTCATCTGCAATCTCAAGAACTTCATCTAGCTTGTGAGAAATAAATATTATGGTTACTCCATTATCTTTTAAGTCTCTTAAATTATTAAATAATTCTTCAACTTCTTGTGGAACAAGAACTGCTGTAGGTTCATCAAGAATTAAAATTTTTGCACCCCGAAATAAAACTTTTAAAATTTCTACTCTTTGCTTTTCCCCAACACCAAGTTCGTCTATTGTCTTATCTAAATTAATGTTAAGGTTATATTTATTAATAACTTCCATAATTTCCGACTTATATCTTCTTAAATTAATATTTTTAAGCGTTGCATTGTCGATGCCTAATATAACGCTTTCCAGAACAGATAAGTTATCTGCAAGCATGAAATGTTGATGGACCATTCCTAATCCAGAATCAATTGCATCTTTTGGTGAACTTAGTTGAGTAATTTTTTCAAATATTGATATTGAACCATCATCTGGTTTTACCATTCCATAAAGAATTTTCATTAATGTAGACTTACCTGCACCATTTTCACCAACTATTGCATGAATGGATCCCTCAGAAACCTCTAAACTTACATTGGAATTTGCAAGAACACCTGGGTATGATTTTGTGATATTTGATACAGTGATTGCTTTGTTCATATTTTTAAAATTTATTCGTCCCAGGATTACACCTGGAACGAATAAATAAAGTTTTCAATTAACGGCTAGATGGTACTTCTATTTCTCCGCTAACAATTTTTGCCCTATAAGCTTCGATTTCATCTTTGATTCCATCAATGTATCCACCGGTGTATGAAATATCAATTCCACCACTTTCAACATCTTCAGCTACAGGTCCTCCTGTAAATGTACCATTTACAGTATCTGCAATTGCGTTATAAACCGCAACTTCAACCTTTTTAACCATTGAAGTTAAGATGAATTCTTGAACTTCTGGGATTGCTCCACCAATAGTTAAATACTGATCTTGATCAACACCAATTCCCCAGACTTTTGATCCAGTTGATGCTGATACTTCAGCGGCTGCTTCAAACATACCTATACCTGTACCTCCAGCAGCATGATAAATAACGTCAGCACCAGCTTCGTATTGAGCTAATGCAATTTCTTTACCTTTGACTGGATCATTAAATCCTGAAAAATCAGGTGGTACGGATGCGTATTTTATGTCTATTTCTATATCTGGATTCACAGCTTGAACACCAGCAACAAAACCTACTTCGAAGGCATGAATTAATGGAATATCAACTCCACCAATGAATCCTATTTTGTTTGTTGTTGTGGTTAATGCTGCTGCAACACCAACAAGAAATGAACCTTGCTCTGCTGCAAATATCATACCTCTTGCATTAGCAGGGTCGATAACTGAGTCAGTAATAGCAAAGTTAGTGTCTGGAAAGTTTGTAGCAGATTCTGTCATAGCGACATCAAACAAGAAACCATTACCTATAATCAGGTCGTTTCCATCTTCTGCACAAAGATTGAGAAGTTCACCTCTATTCTCTCCACCCTCATCAGGCTCAAGAAAGGTTCCTTCAACTCCAAACTCATCTATTCCCATGTTGTAACCAAGATATGCGCTATCATTGAATCCTTGATCTCCCAATCCTCCAATATCAAGCACTAAACATACTTTTGTGGCAGGTGCTTCTGGTTCAGCTGCTGCTGCTGCAGTTGTTGCAGGTGAATCCAATTCTTCTGCTGGTTCCTCTGCTACAACTTCTTCAGCTGCATCATCACTTCCGCCTCCACAAGCAGTTAATATGAGGCCAAATACTATAAAAAGTACAAGCCATTTTGACTTCATTCGAGTCACGTTTACTCCTTGTCCAACTAGTTGTAGGTATAAAAATACCTTTAAATCCCTGTTGGAATTTATAGTAGCAATTTTAAATTAATTATCTTTTGAAAGAAGTTAATTTTTTATTACGAGTTGACAATTATATTTAAGAATCTGAATCTGCAAAGTCTATGTTGGGCTCATTAGGAGCTTCTACCGATTCAAAATCTAGTTTGCCTTCTTTTTCGTTTAAGGAGACAATTATTGTTGAGCCAGCCTTGTATTTTCCTTTTAAAAGTTCTTCAGATAATGGATCTTCTAATAATCTTTGAATCGATCTTCTAAGTGGCCTTGCGCCAAATTCTTTGTTATATCCTTCTGTTGCAAGATATTCTTTTGACTCATCAGATAAAACAATCTCTAAATCAGAATTTTTTAATTGTTTATGAACTCTGTCTAGCATCAAATCAACAATTTCTTTGACTTCATCAAGTGTTAATTCATGGAAGACAATTGTTTCATCAATTCTATTTAGAAACTCTGGTTTAAAATATCTTTTTAATTCTTCGTTCACTTTTGCTTTCATTTTTTCATATGAACCAGTTTCAGATAAATTACTAAATCCTATATTTTTAGAAAGATCTTTTGTTCCTAAATTGCTTGTCATAATTATTACCGTATTTTTGAAATCAACGGTTCTACCTTGTGCGTCTGTCAATCTTCCATCTTCCAAAATTTGTAACAATGTATTGAAAACATCTGGATGAGCTTTTTCTACTTCATCAAGCAAAACAACACTAAAGGGCTTTCTTCTTACAGCTTCAGTCAATTGTCCACCTTCATCGTATCCAACATATCCAGGAGGTGAACCAATCAATCTACTAACTGTATGTTTTTCCATATATTCGGACATATCAATTTGAATTAATGAATCTTCATCTCCAAATAAGAACTCTGCTAGAGACTTTGCTGTTTCTGTTTTACCAACTCCTGATGGACCTAAGAATATAAATGATCCAGATGGTCTTTTTGGATCTTTTAGTCCAGATCTCGTTCTTCTTATAGCTTTTGAAACTGCTGTTATAGCTTCATGTTGACCGACAATTCTCTTATGAAGCTCGTTTTCCATTTCAAGAAGTCTTGCTGTCTCTTCTTGAGTTAATCTGTGTACCGGAATGCCAGTCCATTGAGCTAATACTTCTGCAATTTCTTCTTCATCAATAACTAACTCAATATCTGATGAGCTAGAACCTTCAATAGAGTCGATTTCATCAAGCAACATTTTTTCTTGATCTCTGATTTGACCTGCTTTTTCGAACAATTGTGATTGAACTGCGTCTATTTTTTGCTCTCTGAGATTTTTTAATTTGTCAGAAATCTCTTGTTTTTCAGCATCTAAAGGCTTCTTGTAAACTCTCATTCGGCTTCCAGCTTCATCAATTAGATCAATTGCTTTGTCTGGAAGAAATCTATCTGAAATATACCTATCTGCCATATTTACAGCCGAAGCAATTGCTTGGTCAGTAAATCGGACTCCGTGATGAATCTCATATCTGTCTTTAAGACCATCGAGTATCTCAATAGCATCAGATAGATTTGGTTCATCGACTTTTACAGATTGGAACCTTCTTTCAAGAGCAGCGTCTTTCTCAAAGTGTTTTCTAAATTCTTCAAGTGTTGTAGCACCAACTGTTTGTAATTCTCCTCGTGCAAGCATTGGTTTAAGTATCGAAGCAGCGTCAATTGCCCCTTCAGCAGCACCTGCTCCTACTAATGTATGAATTTCGTCAATAAAAAGAACTATGTCCCCTCTTGTTTTTATTTCTTTAAGAACTTTTTTAAGTCGCTCTTCGAAGTCTCCACGATATCTTGACCCCGCAACAAGTGCTGAAAGATCTAGAGTATAAATTTGTTTTCCCTGAAGTGTTGATGGAACATCTCCAGAAATAATTTTTTGGGCTAAGCCTTCTACAATTGCTGTTTTACCTACTCCCGGTTCACCAATAAGAACAGGGTTATTCTTTGTTCTTCTTGATAAAATTTGCATTACTCTCTCAATTTCTGTTGTTCTACCAATAACTGGATCAAGCTTTCCTTCTTTGGCCATTCTTGTTAAGTTTCTTCCAAATTGATCAAGTATTGCAGATCCTGTACCTGATCCTGGCCTTTCTCTTCCTCCGGTTGATGCTGCCTGTGCTTTTTTGCCTTCGCCAGAATTAGAAATTAGCTTTATAACCGTTTGTCGAACCTGTGATAATTCAGCTCCTAATTTTTTTAGAACTTGAGCTGCAACGCCTTCTCCTTCTCTTATTAGACCCAGGAGAATATGTTCTGTTCCAATGTAGTTGTGTCCTAGCTGAAGTGCCTCTCTTAAAGATAGTTCTAAAACTTTTTTTGCTCTCGGTGTGAATGGAATATGACCACTGGGTGATTGTTGACCTTCACCAATTATTTCTACGACTTCAGACCTTACGCTATCAATGTTGATATTTAATTCTTCAATAGCTTTTGCTGCGTGACCTTCTCCTTCTTGAATCAGACCAAGTAGTATATGTTCTGTGCCAATGTAATTGTGATTTAGTCTTCTTGCTTCTTCTTGAGCAAGAACAACTACTCTTCGGGCTCTATCTGTAAATCTTTCAAACATAGTTATATATTAATAAGCCCCTGTATATACATCTAAATGAAAATTACAACTATTTGTAAAATCATCTTATTCTCTTCTTATGGAGTCAAAAGAACTTAAAAATATAATTCCTATAACAAGCATATGGGAAAACTTGAAAGAACTTGAAAAAAGATTGATTCAAGTTAGTAGTTCTTCTGATTCTTATCTGACTGAAATTTCTCAGTATTTAATTTCAGCTGGAGGTAAAAGGTTCAGACCATTAATTTCTTTACTGGCTGGTGAATTGGGTGATGGAAGTAAAGAAAAAGTAATTGATGCTGGTGTTTCTGTCGAGTTAATACATTTAGGTAGCTTATACCATGATGATGTAATTGATGATGCAACTACTAGAAGAGGTGTTGAAAGCACAAATAAAAAATGGAATTCTACTTTATCTATATTGGCCGGAGACTTTCTGTTAGCAAGATCTTCAGAATTAGCTGCGGAATCACTGGGTCTCGAATCTGTGAAGTTACTTGCTTCAACTTATGCGCAGCTTGTAGAGGGACAAACAAAAGAAGTCCAGTTTTCATTTGATACAAATCATGGAACAGATGATTATTTAAAAATTATTGAAGGAAAAACAGCAAGTCTAATAAGAACTAGCGCAAAATTAGGAGCAATGGCCTCAGGCTGCAAAGAAGAGACTATAAATTCGATTAGTAAATGGGCATGGCATAGTGGTATTATTTTCCAAATTACTGATGATATTTTAGATTTAAGTTCTGATGAAAAAACTCTAGGCAAACCTTCCGGTAATGACATAATTGAGGGAACTTATACTTTACCTGTTTTAATTGCACTAGAAAAAAACCCGAAAAAAATAAATAAAATATTGTTAGATGTTTCTGAAAATAGAGTAAACGTTCATGAAGTAATTAATGAATTTAACAATGATGAAATAATTTCTGAATCTAAATTATTTTTAAAAACTCACTTAGAAAAAAGTGAAATTGCGGCGATGGAAATTGATAATAAAATAGTTAAAAACATTCTTCTAGACATAAACAATTATCTAATTGAAAGAAGTAATTAATTTTCTGGTTTTAAATGAGTGAAGGTTATGACTTCTCTTATTGAGGGGTTGCCAACCAACATCATAATAAATCTATCAATCCCAAAGCCTAAGCCCCCAGTTGGAGGAAGACCATACTGTAAGGCCTCTACATAGTCTTCGTCCTCTACGTGAGCCTCCTCGTCTCCAGCACTTTTTTTAATAGCTTGTTCTTTAAGTCTCAAAGACTGATCTTCCGGATCAATTAATTCAGAAAATCCATTGGCAAGTTCGCTTCCAAAAGCAAATAACTCAAATCTTTCGGTTACACCTTGTTGATCTATCTTCTCTCTTGCAAAGGGAGAAACTTCAACTGGATAATCTATGACAAAAGTTGGATCTTTAATTTCTTTTTCAATAAAATTTTCAAATAGTTCAAACACCAAAAGTCCAACCGTCTTAGCTTCAAAATCAATATTTTGATCAATTCATTGAGGTAGAGACTCCAATCCTACAATCAAAAGCCGGTGGGGCTATAGCAAAGCCTTTTCTCACTCACCATAATGCTCTTAACTTAGATATGTATTTAAGAATTGCACCAGAGTTGTATTTAAAAAGGTTAGTTATTGGGGGATTTGAAAAAGTTTTTGAAATTGGAAAAATATTTAGAAACGAGGGAATTGATCAAACCCATCAACCTGAATTCACAATGTTAGAAAGTTATCAAGCTTATGCTGATATGAACATTGTTATGGATATG
>CACLRL010000009.1 GCA_902609285.1 uncultured Candidatus Actinomarina sp.
ACAAAGTTGATCTACTACACGGAAAAATGAAACCGGAGGAGAAAGAGCTTAAAATGTTGCAAATGCAAAATGGAGAAATAGACATTCTTGTGTCAACTGTTGTTATTGAAGTAGGTATTGATATAACAAATGCAACTTTAATGGTTATTGAAAGTGCAGAAAGGTTTGGCTTAAACCAGCTACACCAACTTAGAGGTAGGGTTGGAAGAGGTGAGAAACAATCGGAATGTATCTTTCATATTACAGAAGGAAAAAGCTTTTCAAAAATAACAAATGATGGTCAATCTAGATTAAAAGCTATTGAAGAAAATGATGACGGTTTTAAATTGTCAGAGATAGATTTACAAATTAGAGGAGAAGGTAAGGTGACGGGTACAACCCAATCTGGTCTCTCTGATCTGAAAATAGCAAACTTGAGAACAGATTATGAAATTCTAGAAAATTCGAAAAATTACTTTTCTGATATCCAAGGTGATGATTTAAAAAATGAATTATTTACGGAAGCAAAAATGTTATTTCCAAATTTTGGAAAAGTTGAAGACTCCACATGAGAATAATATCTGGTAAGTTCAAAGGCTCCTTAATCAATACAATCAATGATTCTTCAACAAGGCCTATGATGAGTAAAGCAAGAGAAGGAATATTTAACATTCTTCAGAGCGATTTCAATAATTCAACTGTTTTAGATCTATATGCAGGATCAGGCTCATTAGGAATTGAATCATTAAGCAGGGGTGCAGATTATGTAACTTTTATAGAATTATCAACTAAATGTTCAAAGATCATTGAAAAAAACTTATCTAATATGGAAGTCAACTTTACAGTTTTAGTGACAAAAGTAATCAATTACATAAGTCAATCAAATGAACAATTTGATATTATTTTTTATGATCCTCCATTTTCAACTTCTAAAATAGAAATTGATAATGAATTAAATATTATTCAAAATTTAATGAATAAAAATTCAAAACTTGTCATTCACAGACATAAAAGTTCTGACCAATTTGTTTATCCAAACGGGCTAGAATTATATAGAGAAAAAAATTATGGCCAAAGCAGAATAACAATATTGAAAAAATGAAAGTTTTAATTCCAGGATCATTTGATCCACCAACAAATGGGCATATAGAAGTAATCAAAAGAGCTTCAAACGTTTTTGATGAAGTTTTTGTAGGAGTTGTAGTTAACCCACAAAAAGATCCAATGTTTGAAGTTGCCGAGAGAAAAAAAATGTTATCCGAAATTTTGGTCGATATATCAAATGTGAGTATTGAGAGTTTTGAGGGCTTGCTAGTTGATTTTGCTAAAAAAATGAAAATTAATGCAATCGTAAAAGGATTAAGAGCTATGACCGATTTTGATTATGAATTTCAGATGGCTCAAATGAATTTTAACCTAGCTGATTTTGAGACAATTTTTATACCAGCATCTCCAGAATACGGTTATGTTTCAAGCTCAATGGTAAAAGAAATATACTCTTACGGAGGAGATGTAAGTGCATTAGTACCATCTGTGGTTGTGGAGAGATTAAATAATGGGTGAAGAAAGTTCTTCAATTGATAAAGTTTTAAGCGGTGAAATGAAGTTAGAATATATTGACCAATTAGAACTGTTAAAAGAAAATTTATCTTCCAATTCTTTTTTAAATAATAGATCAAATAAAAAAGATATCTTAAAGTTAGTAGAAAATTTAATTGACTTAATGCCTGTAGAGCTTCGGACTGCCAGATTTATTGTTCGTGAACAAGAATTATATTTAAAAAAAGCAAGGGAAGAAGCCGAAGAAATACTTTCAAATGCTGACAAAGAGTCATCAAGATTAATATCGGAGTCTTTTGTTCTTCAAGAGGCTGTTGTTGAGGCAAATGCGCTAGTAAAACAAGCAGAACAAGAAGCAATTTTAAGTAGAGCTAGTGTTGAAGATAAGCTTGATAACAAATTAGAAGAAATAAAGTCAAAAATTGACGAGTTATCAGATATTGTCGAAAGAGAAAAAACAAACCTAAGGCAACCAAGAAAAATTACTGAACCAGAGTAACAATGTCTTTTATTCAAACTAAATATGACATAAGTAGATTATTTAATTCAAAAAGTGAAATATCATTTGAATCCAGTGGTCATATAGATGTGAAGTATGCGGGAAACAAAACCACAAAAGATATCCCAATTAATTTGAAAATTCAAATGAGAAACGTGTATGAAAAATTAGAAATTGATTTAGAACTTAGTTTTACTTTTGAATCTGAGTGTTCAAGATGTCTTGATCTAAATTTAGTCAATAAAGATAGAAATTTAACAGTTGATTTCAATAAAAATCAATCTAATGATTATGATATTGATTTTGGTTTGGATGAAATTGAAATTTCACCAATCATTTCAGAATTAATCTTAAACGAAATGAAATTACAATATATTTGTAAAAGTGAATGCAAAGGCCTTTGCACTGAATGTGGTAAAAATCAAAATTTGGCAATTTGCAAGCATCCTAAAAAAAATCTAAAAGAAAGTCCATTTTCTTCTCTAACTGAGCTAGATTTGTAAGTTGAAAGGAAATTTTAATGGCAGTACCAAAGAAAAAAATGTCCAAGTCAAGGACAAGAAGGCGAAAAGCCCAACATAAGGTTTCAAAGCCTCATTTTATAATTGATCCTGAAACAGGTGTAGCAAAACAATCACATCGAGTAAATCCAGTTGATGGCACTTACAACGGTAGACAAGTTAAAGAACCAGAAGTTAATTAATTTATCATGAGTACTATTGCTGTTGATGCAATGGGTGGAGACTCCGCTCCAGAAGAAGTTGTGAAAGGTGCAATTCTTGCAAAGCAAGAAGGTATTGATGTTATACTTTCTGGTGATAAAAATCTCATATTGAGTTATTTGGGTGATGAAAAAATCCCTATAGTTGATTATCCACAAGTCATATCGATGGATGAAGATCCTGCAAAAGCAATTAGAACACATAAAAATTCATCAATTTTAGGCGCGTTAACTTTACTAAAAGAAAAAAAGGCTGATGCAGTTTTTTCAGCAGGATCGACTGGAGCAACTCTAATTGGATCAATTTCAGTTTTGGGTAAGATCAAAGGTGTTATAAGGCCGACAATAGCTTCAGTTATACCAAGCAGCGAAAAGGAAGTAATCCTTGTCGATTCTGGGGCCAATCTAGAAGTAAAACCTAAAATTTTATATCAATTTGCAGTCATGGGATCAAAGCTTGCAGAATTATTATTTGATATTAAAAACCCTAAAATTGGATTAATTAATAACGGTGAAGAAAGTACTAAGGGAAGAGATCTAGAAAAATCGACATACAAATTATTAAATACTTCTGATCTAAATTTTGTAGGAAATGTTGAAGGAAAAGATTTTGCTAATTCAAAAGTTGATGTATTTGTAACGGATGGTTTTACAGGAAATATTGTTCTTAAAACTCTTCAAGGTGTAGCTAAGCTCCAAATGAATCTAATAGCAGAATCTTTAAAAAAGAATTTATTCAAACCTCTTTTAAAACCTGTAAAGAATGCATTATCTCCAGTCAAAAGATTATTAAATCCAAACTCGACAAATGGATCTTATTTACTTGGTGTAAATGGTTTAGTTATTATTGGTCATGGTTCTTCAAACGCTGAAGCTATAAAAAATGCATTAATATTCACAAATAAAGCAATTGAAAAAAAATTTATAAGCAATTTTTCTGACGTTTCAAATGAGTTATGAGCAATAAAGATTTAAAAATATTTGAAACAAACATAGGTTATTCATTCAAAGATATAGAACATTTAAAGATTGCGTTAACACATAAGTCATTCATTGACGAAGAGCCCACAAGTCCCACTAATCAAAGATATGAATTTATTGGAGATACTATTCTTGATTTTGATTTATCACTTTTTCTATTTGATAATTATCCAAATTTGGATGAAGGTAGTTTAACAAAGATAAGATCCGGAGCAGTTGATCAAAATGCTTTAGTCAATTTAGCTAAGGAAATAGATATTGGAAAGTTTTTATTTATGAGCAAACCAGAAGAAAGCACTGGGGGAAGAGATAAAAGCTCAATTTTAGAAGATGCTGTCGAAGCACTTATTGCCGCTATATATTTTGATGGAGGGTTAGAAGAAGTAAATAAATTTATTTCTAAGTTTATATATCCCTTAATTGATAAACTTTCCAAGAATCCAGGACAAAAAGATTACAAGACAAGATTACAAGAATACTTCGCAAAAAAAGGTCAAAAAGTCACTTATACAGCTAAATCTGAAGGTCCTGATCACAATAAACAATTTAATGCTCAAGTTATTCTTGAAAATAAAATTATTGGAAAAGGCATTGGAAAATCAAAGAAAAACGCGGAACAAATGGCTGCAAAAGATGCATTTTCAAAAATGAGTTAACAAATCTTTTTCAAAATTTAAACAAAATCCCAAAAATTTACTATTCTTATAGTTAACAACAGGGTTAAAGATATGCATTTAAAATCTATAGTTGCACATGGCTTTAAGTCATTTGCTGAAAAAACTACTATTAATCTTTCAGAAAAAACCAATGTAATTGTTGGACCAAATGGTTCTGGGAAATCGAATATCGTTGATGCAATTTCTTGGGTGCTTGGAAATCAAAGCCCAGGATCTCTACGTACTAATAAAATGGAAGATGTAATTTTTGCAGGTACTGAAAAACTCTCCGAGAAAGGATTTGCTGAAGTTTTTCTAGTTTTTAATCTTGACGATAAAGATGAAATTAACTCTGATGAAGTTTCTATTGGGAGAAAGCTCTATAGAGATGGAACATCTGAATATTTCATGAATGGACTTAATTGTAGATTATTAGACATTCAAGAATTCTTGAATGATGTTGGAATTGGAAAACAGCAACATATTATCATTTCACAAGGTCAAATTACTGAAATTTTAAATGCTAAACCTGAAGATCATAGAATTACTATTGAAGAGGCATCAGGAATTCTTCCTTTTAAGTTAAAAAAAGACAAAGCTTTAAGAAGAATTGAATCTGGTGAGAAAGAAATAAAAAGAGCTAAAGATGTATTACGCGAAATTAAAAAACAGATTGATCCATTAAGAAAGCAAGCTGAGCAAGCCAGACTTCATAAAGAGTTATCAGATCTTTTAAAGGAAAATAAAACTAAATTAAATGTTTTTCAATATAAAAATTTTAATAAAAAATATGAAGATATCAGATCTCAATTAGATGAGGTTAATAATTTTATTACTGACTTTGAAAAAAAACTTGAAGAATATAAATCTGACAAATCAAAGCTAAGAAAAGACTTTGGTGAAAATGTATCCATAAAATCATTTCTAACTGATGCAATTACTGACGTCACTAAATTTAATGAAGAATTTAAAACTATTTATCAAATTTCATCGGAAAGACAACTTTCTCTAGAAAGAATCAACGAGCAAAGTAATAGTGAATTAAAAAGATATAAAAATCAAATATTTGACAATAACAATAAAATCTCTCAACTATCAAAATCTGTTATTGATAAAAAACAAATTATTAAAATTAATTCAAAAAAAATTAAAAACTTAATATTTGAAATTGATGATCTCAAAAGTAAACAGTCTGCAAGTTTAGAGATTAATGAAGCTTTGTTAAGAAGCGAGATTAATAATTTGAAGTTGGATTTAGAGTCTAAATCCGAATATCTTAATAAATACTCTGAAAACCTAAATACTTGGAAAAAAGACGATAAAACGATTAATAAATATCTAATTAAGCATGATAAATATTTACAAAGAAAAAATTTGTCATCCAGATCTTTTAATAAAGTAAAAATAAACACTGAAAAAGTAATTAAAAGAGAAGTTAGTTATTTAGACAATGTTTACTCAGAAGCTTTAATCAATAAAAATAATCTTGAAAATAGCTTAGAAGAAAAATTGTCTTTGATTAAAGAATATAATTCTGGTAATTCCTTCAAGAAAACTCTTGAAGAAAAAGAAGAAGTTTTGACCAATAAGAAAGCCATATTAGAAGATGAAACTTCTTTTATGAATGAAGAGCTAATTACTTCTACAGAAAAAATTAAATTTCTTACAAACGAAAATGAAAATATTTCAAATAAAATTACTGAATTATCAAATCAAAAAAATACCAATGCTATTAAAAATTACAAGAACATAAATCGAAAAGCTTCAGAAGCATACAAAATTTTATCTCAACTTTCTGAAGAGTTATCACTAAGAAGTAAGAAACTAGAAAATGACTACAGTGATAATGATCTTGAGATTAATAAAATTGAGGACAATTTAGAAAATATATCTAAAAATTTATTTACTTACAAAGATAAAAAAAGTAATTTAATGGTGAAAGAGTCCGAATACATGTCTCAAAGAGCAGTGTTTTACTCAAATCTTACAAACATAAGTGGTTTAAATATTGAGGAAATCAATGCATTTGATGTCAATAATCAATCAATAAATGAGTTAGAAAATTCAATAAATAAAACTGAAAAAGATTTGGATTCTCTAGGAACAGTTAACTATTTAGCTTCTGAAGATTTTGAATCACTTAATGAAAGATATGAAAACATCTCTTCCAATGTCGAAGAATTAAACTTAACAAAAAAAGAGCTTTTAAAATATATCGGAGAAATTGAAGAAGAAATCAAATTTAGAATTGAAAATTCATTTAATACAATTTCTGTAAATTTTGAAGAAGTATTTGAAAAACTTTTTCCTGGAGGTAAAGGTTCATTGAGTTTTACTAACTCAGATAATTTATTAGAGTCTGGGATTGAAATAAACGTCCAACCAAGAGGAAAAAAAGTTAAAAAATTAAGTTTACTTTCAGGTGGCGAGAGATCACTTGCTGCAATTGCATTTTTATTTTCTGTTTTTAAATCTTTTCCAAGTCCTTTTTATATATTAGATGAGGTTGAGGCAGCTCTCGATGACGCCAATCTTCATAGAATGTTAAATTTGTTGGAATTCGTTAAAAATGATGCTCAATTTATAATCGTCACTCACCAGCAACAAACAATGCAAGCAGGTGATGTACTGTATGGAGTTACTATGCAACCTGGTTCTGGTTCAAGAGTATTTACAAAAACTAAAAAAGATTTTGAATCTTTGATCTCAAAAGGAGAGTAATGGATTCTCAAGATAAGAAATTAGCAGAACTGGCAAGAGAAACTGCAAAAAAGGCATATGCTCCATACTCTAATTTTAGAGTTGGCGCTGCGTTGATAACAGATTCTGGCAATATTTACACAGGCTGTAATATTGAAAATGCTTCTTATCCAGCAACAGTTTGCGGTGAAGATGTTGCTATATTTAAGGCTATTTCAGAAGGAGAAACTAAAATCGATACTATAGCTGTCGCGTGCATCGATGCTGAAAATGATACCGCTATATTTCCATGTGGCATATCAAGACAACGGATGTCAGAGTTCAATACTGAAAATGTTATTGTTGTCCATAATGATGAAATTAAAAAATATAAATTTGAAGAAGTTTTGCCTTTTGACTTTAAATTTTAAATAAATTTATAAATTTTCAGTAATTTTTGGAACTATTGACAAAGTATCTGCAACCAATCCTAAATCAGCAATTTGAAAAATAGGTGCTTCTTCGTCTTTATTGACCGCGATTATATATTTTGAATCTTTCATACCTACTTGATGTTGAGTAGCTCCAGAGATTCCAAGAGCTATATAAACATCTGGTTTAACAGTCTTTCCTGTTTGCCCAACCTGTTGAGAGTATGGCATCCAACCAGCATCAACAATAGCTCTAGTTCCTCCAATTGCTGCATTAAGTTTGGATGCTAGATCTTGAACTAATGATAAATTTTCACTATCTACCATACCTCTGCCCGCAGAGATGACAATTTTAGAATCTTCTAATTGTGGACCTGTTTTCTCTTCAATAAAAATATCAAAAACTTCTGGGTCTTCAGAAGTAATTTCAACAGTTTCGAAATTTATATTTAAATCTAATGCTGCTTCTTCAAATGATTTTGGTCGAATAAGTAAAAACTTATTTGGCGATGATATCTTTGAATTGTATTCGCTTTCACCACCATTAATTGAGTTTGAAGTAATAACACTTTCACCTTCAATTTCAAAGTTTATAACATTTGATATTTGGCTAGATTTAAAATCAACTGATAGAAATGCAATTAAATCTCTTCCAACATATGTTGAGGGTGCTAAAACAAGAGAGATTGTATTTTCTTCAATTATGTTTTTTAATTTATCTGCTACTGATCCCAAGCTAAGTTTGTTTTCAGAACATTTCATGTAAGTATTCTTGAATGATTCTGAGCCTATGTTTGGAGATTCTTCAGAACCAACAGTTACTATTTCATAATCTAAACCAAGATCATTAGCTTTTGTTACAATTTCTAAGGCTCCACTTGATAATTTATTATCTACAACTTCCCCAATGAT
Source organism: uncultured Candidatus Actinomarina sp. (assembly GCA_902609285.1). Lineage (GTDB taxonomy): Bacteria > Actinomycetota > Acidimicrobiia > Actinomarinales > Actinomarinaceae > Actinomarina. Next base: position 8,419 of record CACLRL010000009.1, read on the forward strand.
TAATGTTTTCATATGGCTTTTAACTCCTTTAATTTATCAATAATAATTTGAAACCCTTCACCTTCGTCGATTATTTTTTCGCCTTGCTTGGTAGTTGATACATCTTTAATATCAACAAATTCAAGATTTTGTTGGGCATCGTAATTAATGTCAGCAATTGATATTCTTTCTATGGGTTTTGACTTTGCAGCCATTATGTCTTTGAAATTTGGATATCTGGGCTCAACACCTCCTGCAGTAACGGACAATACACAATTGGATGGCATGACTACTTTTTCTGAACCTGTAGAGGTTTGTCTTGTTAAGGTTACAGATTCGTCAATATCAACAGCTTTAATATATGATATACATGGAACACCTAACATTCTAGAAACCTGTTGAGGAATTACACCTGAATATCCATCTGTAGACTCGGTACCAAATATTGTTATATCGGCTTCAACTTTTTTGGATAATTCGCTTAAAACATTTGCTGTCATTAGAGAATTTGACCCTGATAACGAATCATCTTCTAAAACAAGAGCTCCATCAGGACCCATTTGTAGAGCTTGTTGAATACCTTTTTCAGTTCCCAATGAACCCATTGAAATAACTGTAACTTCTGCATCAAATTTTTCTTTTAGCTGTAATGCAACTTCAATTCCATAACGATCTGTATCATCTAAAACTTGTTCATCCGGTCTATTAATATTCCCGCCATTGTAAGTAATCTCTAGTGCTGGATCAGGAATTTGTTTTGCACAAACAGCTATTTTCATATTTTCTATTTTAATATCAGATATTTAAATAGCTAAATTAATTTCCTCTAAAAAACGTTTCATAAAACTTTGAAATGTTTGTGATGTTTTGTCTGCAATTTCAATAACTTCATCGTGAGAAAGGGGAGAATCGGAAATTCCAGCTGCTAAATTTGTTACTAGTGAAAATGCTGTTACATCTATACCGGCATGTCTTGCTACAATTGCTTCAGGAACAGTTGACATTCCTACTAAGTCAGCTCCAATTGTTTTTGCAAAATTGACTTCTGATGGTGTTTCATAAGTTGGTCCCGTGAACCATGCATAGACTCCTTCTTTATAGTCAAAAAAATCTTTTGAAACAGTCTCTGCAATTTTTCTAAATTTATGATTATAAACTTCCGACATATCAGGAAACCTTGGGCCTAGTTCATCTATATTTTTTCCTATTAGTGGATTGTTTCCAGTTAAATTTATATGATCTTTAAGTGCAACTATATCACCAGGTGAATAATTTGAATTTACACCACCAGCAGCATTCGTAATTATTAAATTCTTAATATTTAAATCTGATAAGACTCTTGTAGGCAATACGATATCCTGAATATTGTATCCTTCGTAATAATGTGCTCGACCAGACAAAATCGCAGTAATTTTTTCTTTAATTTCTACAAAGGTCATGGTTCCACTATGGCCTTCAACTGAAGGTTTAATAAAATTAGGTATTTCAGAATAATCAAATGACTTTAATGGTGTAAATGTTTTCTCAAACCCTCCCATTCCTGAACCTAAAATAATGGCTGAATGAATTTCTGAAGGGAACTCATTTTTGATAAACTGACTTGATTCTTTAATTTTATTAATCATTTTGTTTCTTTTATTATCATATATCCTGAATGTAACTTTTTCCTGGAAATATATTTTCTAAACCATAAAATTCAGAAATAGTAGAAGCAATGTTTGCAAAAGTGTTTCCGGAACCAATATTTTTTGGAACCAGGTTGTTTTTATAGATTACGAAAGGTACATATTCTCTTGAGTGATCAGTTTTACCATCTGTAGGATCAGTTCCATGATCACCTGTAATTATTAATACATCGTCATCATGTAAATTATCAATAAGTTTTGAAAGATGTTTGTCGATTATTTTTAATCCTTCGTAATAACCTTGTGCATCTTCCCTATGTCCATAAAGCATGTCTAGATCAACTAAATTGATAAAATAAAAATCAAAATCTTCCGATTTATATTTATCTAAAAGGATTTGCATTCCATTTTCATCACCTTCCGTATGAATTGATTTATTTAGATATTCTTCTCCAAACAAATCTGAGATCTTACCAATACCAAGAGTTGATATATCATTTTGAAATAATTGACTTAACAACGTGTCGCCAGGAGGACTAATACCAAAATCTTTTCTATCATAAGTTCTTTTAAAATTTCCAATTGGTCCAATGAATGGTCGTGCTATCACTCTCCCTATGTTGTAATCATTACAATGTATTCTTGAGATTTCACAAATCTTATAGAGCTCATCGGTTGATATTATATCTTCATGCGCAGCAATTTGAAATACAGAATCTCCGGAGGTGTAAAGTATTAATTGCTTAGTTTCTAAATGTTCTTTTCCAAGTTCATTGATTATTTCAGTACCTGAAGCATGAAAATTGCCAATAAAGTTATAACCTGTATCCTTTGAAATATTATCTACTAATTCAACCGGGAAACCATCCGGAAATACAGCAAAGTCTTTCTTAGTTACTAGTCCTGCTATTTCCCAATGTCCAGTAGTAGAATCATTACCTTTTGATGCTTCCGCAAGCTTTCCAACAATAGAAAAATTATTTTCATTATTTAAACCTTCAATTTCTGTAATTGCACCAAAACCAAGTTTTTCAAATGTTGGGAGTTCTAATCCTCCATTTGCTTTGGAAACATTACCAAATGTATTGGAACCTTTATCTCCATAAATTTCAGCGTCTGGTGCTTCTCCAACACCTAATGAGTCAATAACAATTAATATACATTTTGGCATTTTTGTTAAGTTGTTCCAAAAAGCCTATCGCCCATATCCCCAAGGCCAGGGACAATGTACCAATTTTCATCCAATTTTTCATCAATAGATGCAGTAATTAATGTTATATCTGGATGATTCTCTTTAATCTTCTCAATTCCCTCTGGAGCAGATATAACTGTTAATGCGTGTATATTTTTAGGATTATATTTTTTTACAGTTTCAATGGCAAAGGAAAGGGATCCTCCAGTTGCTAACATTGGTTCTAAAATAAATACATTTTTATTTACAAGATCAGGTAATTTTTCATAGTAATTTTCTGGTTCAGCAGTTTCTTCATTTCTTTGAACACCGATATAACCAAAAGATATATTTGGTATGAGCTGCTGAACTCCATCCATTAATCCAAGCCCAGCTCTAAGTACAGAAATTGCAACAGAGTTATTTTCAATATGTACACCCGTTGTTTTCGTAAGAGGAGTATTAATTTCTATCTCGGATGTAGTTAAATGCTTAGTTGCTTCAACAACTAAAAAATAAGATAATTTCGAAGCGGATGTTCTAAACGTATCAAAATCTGTATTCTTGTCTCTTAAATTTGTTAAATAATGATCTTTTAATGGATGAGATATTTCAATTAATTCCATAATTTTAGAGTACATTAAATAATTAATCATTACTAGGACTAATTATTGATAGTAAATATAATTTTTAAGTCATTAAGTTATAAGTTAACTATTATGATTAACTGCAAATAGATTAGGAATTTAATGCCAGTAAAAATTAGGCTAGCCCAAAGAGGCAAAAAAAAGAATAGAACTTTTAGAGTTATTGTCGCTGATTCTCGATCGCCAAGAGATGGAAAATTTATTGAAGATCTAGGATTCTATGATCCCCATGAAAATCCCTCAAAAGTTGATATAGATGTTGAAAAAGCTGTTTCCTGGCTTGATAAAGGTGCACAACCCTCTGAAAGAGCTCAAAAGATACTTGAAATATCTGGAGCATGGGCTCAATGGAGATCATCTAAAGGTGAAGTAGTTTCGATACCAACTCCACCGGAACCAAAAGTAAAAGGTAGCTCGAAAGCAAATAATAAGAAAAATGAAGAAAATGTCGCAGACGCTGGAGAAATTTCTGAAGATGTTGATGAAAATGAAAACAAAGGTGAAGAAGAATGAGTGAAAGTGGAAAGATTGTGAGAAATGTTGTTGAATATATAATTTCTCAAATCGTTGAGGATGAGAAGTCAGTAAAAGTAGATATATCCTCATCAGATGATGAAAATGTTGCAATTGAAGTTAGAACTTCCCCAAATGATATGGGTAGAGTAATAGGAAAACGTGGAAGAGTAGCACGAGCAATTAGAACTGTAGCTCAGGCTGCAGCAGATGAAGAAGGCCTTCAATCTTCAGTTGAATTTATTGACTAAAGATAATTTATACTACTTAGGAAAACTTGGTAAACCACATGGACTTCTTGGTTTTCAATATATAAACATTGATAAATATTTTAGAGATTTAGATCTATCTAATGTAAATATTTCGATTGGTCAAAAAAAATACAAAATCGAAAATTATAAAAAGCATTTAAAGGATAGAAATTTAATTAAATTTGAAAATATAGATTCAGTAGATGAATCTGAAAGTCTTAGAAACAATGAAGTATTTATCTCTTCTGAATATAAATACTTAACTAACAAATCTAATTTACCTTGGCCTAAGTTTTTTATTGGCTATGAATTTTCGAGTAATGTGAAGTTGGTTAATTATTTTTATTCGTCTAATTTAATTATGTGCACAATATCAAATGATAAAGAAGATATTGTTGTTGCTTATGATGATGGCAATTTTAAGTATGTTGAGAACGCACTCTATTTAACTATTGATTAACCAATTGTAAATCTTGTTTGTAGGTTCATCATCTAAATACTCTGGATGCCACTGAATTCCAATTGCATTCCATTCATTTGTTGCCTCAATTCCTTCGATAACACCATCAAGTGATTTTGCTGTAATCTTTAAGTCTTTTCCTAATTCATCAATACCTTGATGATGAATACTATTGACTTCAATAATTTCATCTCCAATTATTGCATTTAATTTTGAATCTTCTTCAATTTTGATTTCATGTATGTGCTTTCTTGCATTTTCATATGGTTTTTGATGGTCTATTTTTTGATACCCAGCTTTTTCTAAATCTTGATATAGGGTTCCTCCTTTATATATATTCAATAATTGATGACCTCTGCATATAGCCAGTGTTTTAATTTTCATTTCCTCTGCAGCTTTAAATATATTTATTTCTGTTGAATCTCTTAAATTATCAACTCTTTCGATAGTTTCATCCGGGATTTGATTATACATTTCAGGATTGATGTCTCCTCCTCCAGTAACTATCAACCCATCAATGCCTTTTAAATTTATAGATGTTATTTGTTGCTGTGGGAGGATAATAACTTGTGCTCCATGTTCATTACATTGATTTATGAATTCGGAATTTAATACTGAACATTCTATTTCTCCAGCAGACATTTCAACGTCTTTATTTCCAGTACTTATACCAACAATAAAATTATTCATTTATATAAAACACAGATTGAACTTCAACACATACATTTAATGGCAAACTAGAAACACCAACTGCTGATCGGGTTGGTTTATCTGTAAAATATTCATCTAGTTTATCTGTGAATCCATTCAGGACCATTGGTTGGTTCTTAAAGCCTGAATCAGAATTTACAAATCCAATTACATTTACTGGAATTAATTTTTCAATTTCAGAAACTGTTAAAAGTGAAGCAATTGTTAGTTCTGCACATAATGAAGCTGCTTTATAGCCCTCATCTATTGAAATATCATTTGGAATTTTTCCAATGAATTCAATATCATCAGAAATAGGAACATGTCCAGAAGTATATATAAAATTTCCAAGTTTCTTAATTGTTACATAATTTCCAGCTGCTTGAGGTGCTTTCGGTAATTCTTTATTCACTAGTAGACAATTTTTCTAGTAGATCAACAACTCTGTTTGAATAACCCCATTCATTGTCATACCAACAAACAACTTTGATATGATTCTTGTTAACTATTTGTGTCGAAGAAGCATCGTAAATGCTTGAATGTGAATTTTGTAATATGTCTGTTGAGACCAAAGGAACTTCAGAATACTCAAGAATTCCTTTAAGTTCATTTTCAGCTGCTTTTTTAACAGCATTATTAACGTCGTTAACGGTAACATTCTCCTCAACTTCTACAACTAGATCGACTACGCTTCCATTGGGGACAGGTACTCTCATAGCCATTCCATCAAGTTTTCCATTAAGTTCAGGTAGAACCATTCCGACTGCTTTTGCTGCACCAGTAGATGTAGGAATAATATTTTGTGTTGCACTTCGTCCTCTTCTAAAGTCACTATGGGTTGTTTCAGCAAGTGCCTGGTCATTGGTATATGCATGAACAGTAGTCATAAGTCCAGACTTAATTTTAAAGTTATCGTTAAGTACTTTTGCAATGGGAGCTAGGCAATTAGTAGTACAGGATGCGTTAGAAATAAGATTATCGTTCACAGTAAGAGAATCATCATTCACACCAAGAACTACTGTTGCATCTATTTCATCTTTAGGAGGCACAGTAAGAACTACTTTTTTCGCTCCTGAACTTATGTGCTTTTCTAAAGATGATTTATCACGAAAAAAACCAGTTGATTCAACTACTAAATCAACACCTAGATCACTCCAAGGAATGTTCGCTGGATCATCATATGAGATTAATTTTATGATTCTGTCTCCAACTATTAAGTCATCACCTTTTAGTTCAACGTGTAAATCAAGAACACCCATTATTGAATCATGTTTGAATAAATATACGAGATTCTCCCGATCTCCCAGGTCGTTTATTGCTACTACGTTCAAATCTGAATTTGATTCCACAATTATTCTTAAAATTGACCTTCCGATTCTCCCGAATCCATTTATTCCTACGTTATTCAAATTGACTACCTAACATCGTCACAGCCTCAATTATTCTTGAAGCATAACCCCAACCATTATCAAACCAAATAATGAGTTTTAATTTATTGTCATCAATACACATTGTAGATAGGCCATCAACAATTCCTGAGAGTGAGTTTCCTACAACATCAGAAGACACTATTGGATCATAAGTTATACCAATAATTTTATATAAATCATCTTTGGTAGTTTTTTCATCAAAGAAACTATTTATTTCTTCTTTTGATGTGTTATTTTTTAAACTTAATGTGAGATCAATAGTACTTCCATCAGGGACAGGAACTGTCATTGAAAAGGAAGCAATCTTTTGGCTTAATTCCGGCAATACTGTTTCAATGACCTTAGATGAATTTGTAATTGATGGAATAATATTTTCACCTGCAGCTCTATTTTTCCGGAATCCTTCGCCTGCAACGTCTGCCAATCTATTTGAATTTGAATAACCATGTACAGTAGTTATAAATACTTCTTCAACCCCGTATTCATTGTTAATCACTTTTAATATAGGTGCTACAGCGTTAGCAGTATTTGACCCAAAGGAAATTACGCTTGAGTCCAAATCTATTTCATCATCATTGCAACCAGTTATAAATATTGGTATTTCTTCTAAATTTTCCGGAGTAGAAGCAATAAATACTTTTTTCGCACCTTTAGATATATGCATTTCTGATTCCATTAAATTCTGGGGTTTTCCAGTTGCCAAAATAACTACGTCAGTATTAAGTGAGTTCCAATCTGATTCTTCTGCATTTTTCCAATTATTAAATACTGTTTTCTTATCGTTAACAAGAATGCCATCGTCCATAACTTTTATTTCATGATCTAGTTGTCCATAAATTGAATCATATTTAAGAAGATAAATAAGGTTTTCTTTATCAGCGGTATCAGAGACGGATACTATATTTATTTCTTCATTATCTAAAGACTGTCTAAACAAATCTCTTCCAATTCTTCCAAAACCAACTAACGAAACGTTAATCATATGTCACTTTCCACTTATGTATTTTTATTAAATTCTTGGTACAATCAAATCATAATATTATCGAATTGTTAAAAATTATGTCTACTTTACATAAAAAAATTGAAAATTATATTTTTGGAGAGATCTCCACAGATGAATTATTAGATACTGCCTTTACAAAAAAACAAGAATATTTTGGTAAGGATATAACCTATAGCCCAAAGGTTTTTATTCCATTAACTACTTTATGTCAAGATTCGTGTGGATATTGTACGTTCGTTAAATCACCAAAAGAAGGTGGAACTTATTTAACATTTGATGAAGTAGATGCAATTGCATACGTTGGCCAACAAACAGGATGCTACGAGGCATTATTTACCTTAGGTGACAAACCCGAAAATAAGTGGTCTTTTGCATTAGAACAATTAAATAAATTTGGGTACGAAAACACTTTTTCTTATTTAGTAGAGAATGCAAAACGTATAAACGATAAATATCACTTACTTCCTCATATAAACCCTGGTTTGATGTCACAAAATGAAATAATCGAATACAAAAAACATTCACCGTCAGGTGGTTTGATGTTAGAGACATTTTCGTCAAGAATTAACGAAAAAGGTCATGCTCACTATGGAGCTAAAACCAAAAATATAAAATTAAGACTCGATACTTTAAATAATGCAATGGAAGAAAAATACCCTATGACTACTGGTTTGCTGTTGGGTGTTGCTGATTCTAAAGAAGAATTAATATTTGATATTTTTAAAATAATTCAGACATGTAAAGAAAATACATCAATTCAGGAAGTAATTCTTCAAAACTTTAGAGCTAAACAAAATACGGCTATGAAAAATAGTTCCGAAATAATTAACGATTTATTTTTAAGAATAATTGCTACAACAAGGATTTTTCTGCCAAACCATATCTCTCTTCAAATTCCACCGAATCTAGTTAACGATGTTGATTTGTTTATTAAATCAGGAATAAATGATTTTGGTGGTATCTCGCCTAAAACAATTGATTGGGTTAATCCTGAACATACTTGGCCTGATATACAAGAGCTCAAGAAAAGTGTTGAAAGCACTAACCAAGAACTTATCCCAAGACTTCCTGTATATCCGTCATTTATAAACAAGGAATGGCTTAGTCCTCAAATATATGAAAAAGTAAGTAGTGTAGTAAATGAGAAAGGATATCCTCGTGAGCATGAATTTACAAAATAATGTATCTTTTTTAAGAATTAGACCATGTGATTCTGACAATGAGATATACCTAAACTCTCGGAAAAAAGAGGGCACATCTTCTTTTTATATAAATAAAAAAGTAAATTTAGAAACCATACATAAAAATGGTTTTCAAACAGTATCTGATGATATAAATGAAGAAGCCTTTCAATGGTTTGTTAATTATGAAAATTGGAAAGAATTTAAAGATGTTCCAAAATCTCGATTAATTTACAAAGTGTCATCAAGCATTGAACAGGATTTAGAAGTAATCACTCGATTAAACCCTAGATATATACTTGTTAATAATCTCGAGAGCATCAACAATTTTAAAAACCTACAACTTTCTTTGATTTTTAAAATTTCAAAATATGTAAATTCTATCGATGAGGCAATTGTGTCTATTAATAAAGGAGTTCAAGATCTTTGGTTAAGAGATTGGAGTTACAAAGAAATTAAAATTCTTAAAGAAACAATAGATCAAAACCTTTATGAAAGAACTATTTTCTCTCAAGTTCCACTTTATGAAGCAAGAAAAATACTTTCAAAGTTACATTTTACAAACTATCTTCAATCCCGAGATGTTAGGGGGTATAAGCGCTTTCCTACTAATTGGTCTCCTGGCTCGGGAAAGGATATCCCTAAACTAAATAAGATAACTCATAATTTATCATCATCATTTAAAACAGTTAATTTTGAAAATATTTTAGAAAAGGCTCAAGATGGATATGCAATTTCAAAAGATGAATTGAAGGATTTGTTTAAAACATCAGGTAAATACATAAATGATATTGCCGAAGTCGCAAATGAACTTAATGAATCAATTCATCAAGATAAAGTCACCTTTGTAAAAAATAGAAATATTAATTACACAAATCAATGTTATTTTAAATGTGGTTTTTGTGGATTTTCAAAAGGTCCAAAAAGTCTAGACCTAAAAGAAAAGCCGTATAATCTTGAACCTCAGGAGGTTGTTGCAAGAAGCGTTGAGGCATATAAAGATGGAGCTTCTGAAGTTTGTTTACAAGGAGGTATTCATCCTGAGTACACAGGTCATTTTTATTTAGATTTAGTTAAAAAAATAAAATCGGAAGTACCTGATCTACACATTCATGGGTTCACACCTCTTGAAATATGGCAAGGTGCTGAAACAATAAACTTATCAGTTGAAGATTATCTCACTTTATTAAAAGATGCTGGTTTAAATACATTACCAGGTACTGCCGCAGAGATTTTGGATAACCGTATAAGAGAATTCTTGTGTCCAGATAAAATAACTGCAGAACAATGGGGATATGTAATGGAAGTTGCTCACTCTCTCGGTATTAAATCTACCGCTACGATCATGTTTGGACATATTGATGATATTGAATCATGGTCAAATCATTTTGAATTAATAAGAAATATACAGAAAAGAACTAGTGGATTTACGGAAATTGTACCCTTGCCGTTTGTCCATATGGGTTCACCTATATTTTTACAAGGAAAAAGTATGCCAGGACCTACTTGGGATGAAGTAACACTTATTCATTCCCTAGCAAGAATCTTTTTCTTTAATAGTATTGAAAATATTCAAGCTAGTTGGGTAAAGCTTGGACATGACGGAGTTTCAAAGTTATTAAATGCTGGGGTCAATGATTTAGGTGGTACCTTGATTAATGAAAATATAAGTAGAGCTTCTGGAGCCGATCATGGACAACATACTACGGATTTACAATTTATTGAATTAATTGAAAAAAACAATAAAGTTCCCTTTTTACGAAATACACTTTATACAGAAATAAAGAATTTATCAGAAGACATATTATCCAAAGATGTTATCAAACTTTAATATTATTACACTTTTTCCAGAAATTTTTAAGAATTGGCTTGATATTGGAATTTTATCTTCTGGATTTGAGAAAAACCTTTTTGAATTAACCACCACAAACTTGAGAGACTTTGGTATTGGAAATTACAAACAAGTTGATGATGCTCCTTATGGTGGAGGACCAGGGATGGTTTTAATGATAGAACCAATGGACAATGCAATCTCGCAATCAAAGAAAGATGTAAATATTTTTTTAACTCCTGATGGTCAAGAATTGAATGAAGACCTGATTGAAGAACTTCATACCTACAAATCAGCGAATATTATTTGTGGAAGGTACGAAGGTTTTGATCAGAGAATACTCGAACTACATAGTGATTACGAAATTTCTATTGGAAAAACTGTTGTTTCGGGTGGAGAAGTGCCTGCTATGTTTCTTATGGAAGCACTTTTAAGAAAATTACCTGGAATACTTGGGAATTCTAAATCACTAAAATATGAATCATTTGTTAATGATAAATATGACCACCCTACCTATACAAGACCTGAAGTATATAAAGAGATGAAAGTGCCAGATGTTTTACTTTCAGGAGATCATAAGAAAATTGAGGAATGGAAAAAGAATAATTTAAAAGACATTTAAAGTAGTTTTAAACCTATAATTTCAACTTGAGGCAATATGAATCTAATACAAGAAATTGAAAATAACCAATTAAAGTCTGATTTACCTGATATTAGATCTGGTGATACTGTAAAAGTCAATGTTAAAGTATCTGAAGGTAATAGAGAAAGAATTCAGACCTATGAAGGCGTTGTAATTTCGATAAATGGTGTAACAATAAACAAAACCATTACAGTTCGTAAGCTTTCTTTTGGAGTAGGTGTCGAGAGAATATTTCCTATCCATGCCCCAATAATTGAATCAATAGAAGTAACACGTAAGGGCAAAGTAAGAAGATCAAAACTTTACTATCTACGTGATCGAATTGGAAAATCAGCAAAAATTAAAGAAGATAGAACTTCCTAAAGTAAAATAAAATTATTATAAAAATTCTAAAAAATATATTTATTGTTTTCATCGCATTTTTGTTTGCAACTATTTTAAGAACATATATATTCCAAATTTATTACATACCTAGCCTATCTATGTTTCCAAACATAAATATCAATGACAGAGTTCTTGTACTAAAAGATAAATTATTTGATATCGATTATTCTGTCGGTGACGTAATAGTGTTTTACTCACCTGAATCTAGTATTCCAAATAATTTAAGCCTGCTTATCGAAAACTTAAAGTTTTGGGAATTAGTAAATAATGAAGGAAACAATAATCAAACAGTATATATAAAAAGAATTGTAGGTACTCCAGGTGATAACATATCAATTAATAAGAATGGACAAGTATACAATAATAACATTCAAGTAATTACAGAAAATGTAGTTTCTACAGTTATATTGGACGAAATTGTAATTAAATTAAGTGAAGATGAATATTTTTTACTAGGTGATAATAGAGATAACAGTTTTGACTCTCGATCATTTGGACCAATTACAAGTTCAAGAATCATTGGAAAAGCTTTCTTCAAAATTTACCCACTTGATCAAATTCAAAATTTAAATGATTGAAAATAAAAATTGGGACAAAAATAAAAATCAATTAATTATTGGTGCAGATGAAGTTGGACGTGGACCTTTAGCAGGACCCATTGTTGGAGCAGCTGTAAAATTAAAATTCCGTGATGTAGATTTACTTTCAGACGTTAGGGATTCTAAAAAACTTTCTCCAAAAAAGAGAGAAGAAATAGTTAAGAGGATTACAAATAGCGATATTGAGTTTTCAATATCTGAATGTTCGAATACTTATATTGATAAGAACGGTATATCTGATGCTAATAAGAAGGTATTAAAAGATTCAGTACAATCTATTTATACAAAAAAAGAAAAAGTTTACATTGATCACTTCAATATAAATGAATTTAGTGCAATATCATTGATAAGGGGAGAAGATCATAGTTATGCAATTGCTTTAGCAAGCATCATTGCAAAAGTTCATAGAGATAAAATAATGACAGAATTTTCAAGCGTTTATCCAAATTACTTATTTGAAAAGAATAAAGGTTATGGAACTAGAGAACATCTAGACATGTTGGAGAGATATGGTCCATGCACTATTCATAGAACTTCATTTAATTTAGGGCCCAAGCTACAACAGCAAAAGTGATAATAAGTGCAAATATTATATTTGCATAATCAACTTTATTAGCTTTATATGGCTTATTTGGATCAAACCCCATGACTACATTCTAAATAAATTATGATTAAAATATTCAGTATGGTTTTAGAAAGTAATATAAAAAATAACTCATTAATTTTGTCTTTTAATAGTCCAGAAACTTCCAACTCAATTTCAGCAGAAGACTGGAAAGAACTTAAAAAGCAAATCAAAGATTTTGAACAAAGTGAGATTAAGTATCTTGTTTTAAACAGGGTCAATGATAATTTTTCTTCAGGTGCACAATTAGCAGAAAATTTAAATGCTTCAATGGAAGATGTTTCTGAAGCTTCAAAAATTTTATGGGAATGTAAAAAACCAGTAATATCAGTTGTGGATGGTGTGTGTGCTGGTGCAGCTTCAAACATGATTCTATTAAGTGACTTTATAATTGCTACACCTGAAACAAGATTTATTGAAGTATTTGCAAGGAGAGGACTTGTTGTCGACTTTAGTGGTTCATGGATATTGCCAAGAATAATTGGGGTACAAAAAGCCAAAGAATTTATGATGACTGCATCTGAAGTCAATGGAGAAACATTAGATAAATTTGGATTACTTTACAAATTATCCGAAAAAGCAGAGTTAGATAATGAACTAGATAACTTAATCGATCTTCTTGATAAACAAAGTTTCATTTCAATTTGTATGATAAAAGATCAAATTAGAAAAGGTCTAAACTCTAATTTTGATGATTCATTAGCAAACGAAACTATAAATCAAAATGATAGATTTATACATTCAGATGTTATGGAAGGAATGACTGCTTTTATAGAGAAAAGACAACCAAACTATAAAAATACATTAGATGAATAAATAAAAATTAATATATATTCAACTTAGTGTATATATATGCAATAATAATTTTATATAAATGGAGGTCTATAACTTGAAAAGTAAAAAGACATTAATTTTATTTTTTGCTTTAGCAATGGTTGCAACCGCATGTTCAAGCGCTGCAGTACCTTGCGATGAAGTAGAAATTACAACTGGTGATAATGGTTTACCAGATTTAGATGGATGTGAATTCACATTTGCTGTAGAGAATGCATATTTACCTTTCAACTACATTGACGCTGAAACTGGCGAAGCAATGGGTTGGGATTACGATGTATTTAACTATATGGGTGAATTAATGAATTTCACACCTGTTTATGTTCCAACTGCTTGGGACGGAATGATACAAGCTACAGCCGATGGTCAATTTATGATCGCAGGTGATGGAATCACAATTACTGCTGAGAGAGACGAAATAGTCGATTTCTCAGATGGTTATATTAATTTAGCTCAAAGAGTACTTGTTGCTGTAAGTAATACTGAAATAACAAGTATTGAAGATCTAAAGAGTGGTGATTACATCGTTGCAACTCAGAAAGGGACAACTAATTACGACTTTGCTGTAGATGCCTTGGGTGAAGACAAAGTAAAAGCATTTGATGACTTTAACTTTGCAATTCAGGCTGTAATATCAGGTGATGCAGATGCATCAATAATTGATGAAACAGCAGGATTAGGGTACATGGGAGCAAACAAAGGTGATGTAAAACTTGTTGGAGGAGACTTAACATCTGAACAACTTGGATTTGCATTTCCTAACGGAAGCCCACTTGTTGATGTTGTAAATCAAGGTCTTGCAGAAATGGTTGCTAATGGAAAATTAGATGAGATAAATGCAAAGTTTTTCTCACCAGACTTTACTGTTACTTATGACGATATTGCAGATGTAACTTACGACGAGTAATTTAAAAATATAATTAATTCAATAGGCACGGGACACCGTGCCTATTGTTTTAATATGGTAGTTAATGAAAATTAAAAATTTACTTAAAGCTGAAAATTGGTGGATAATTATTTTATCTTCGATAATTTTGTGGATGTTATTTACGATTTTTACCCAACCAGAATATAACAAGGCATTAAATTTTATTATTCCTGGTCTTAGAATCACATTTTTATCGACAATAGTATCTTTCATAATTGCTATTTTTCTTGGTCTAATATCTGGTATTGGTCGCATATCAGATAACAAAATAGCTAGTACTTTGTCTAGAACATATATTGAATTTATTCGTGGAGTTCCAGTTTTAATTTTGATTTTTACAATAGCCTTCGTTGTTGTTGTTGATGCTGCTGAATTGTTAAATATCAATAATGGAAATGTTCCTATGCTTATAAGGGCGATAATTGCTTTATCTGTTTTTTATGGAGCTTATATAGCAGAAGTTTTCAGAGCGGGTATTGAATCTGTGCCTTCAGGGCAACGCGAAGGAGGAGCGTCATTAGGAATGTCAAAAAGACAAATAATGAGATTTATTGTATTACCCCAAGCTTTTAGAAATATGTTACCAGCTCTAGGAAATGATTTTATATCTATGATGAAGGATTCCTCATTACTTTCAGTTTTAGCTGTTGAAGACTTAACTTATCGAGGGCGTTTGTATTCAGGAAGTACTTTCAGATTTGCAGAAACATATTTAGTGCTGACTGTCTTATATTTAATAATTACACTTTTATTATCAGGACTACAAAGAAGGTTGGAAATAAGACTTGAAAATTCAGATTAAAGAATTAAAAGATAACTATTTAGAATATTTAAAAAAAATCAAAAATTATTCTGATCATACATGTAAAGCATACGAGAATGATCTGAATCAGTATTTAGAATATTTAGATAAATTTAAAGTAGAGTTGTTTGATAATCAGAATTTTGTGAATTTCTTATTTGAAAAGGAATTAGCCAAATCAACTATAAATAGAAAATTAACATCAATAAATAATTTTTTGGAGTGGGCATCAAAGATAGAAAATAATAAATCATTTTATAAATTCGAAAATTTAAAAACTGAAAGAAAATTACCCAATATTTTAACTTCAAATTATATAAATACATTAATAAACGAGTTACCAATAAATACCCCTAAAGAAATAAGAAATAAAGCCATTGTTGAATTACTTTATTCATCAGGATTAAGAGTTTCTGAAGTAGTTAATTTAAAGCTGCGTGATATCAAAGACAACAAATCTTTACGTGTTGTTGGAAAAGGAAGAAAAGAAAGAATACTACCTATGACGGACCAGGCATATAAGACTATTAGTTTATGGAGAATTAATTCTAGAGACGAATATTTAAAAGATAAAAATAATGATTATCTTTTTCTTGGAGTTAGGGGAAATCAATTAACTGATAGGGAAGTAAGAAGAATAGTTAAATCTAGTACTGGCACTTTTCCCCATAATTTAAGACATACTTTTGCAACACATATTTTAGATGGGGGCGCAGATTTGAGAGTTGTACAAGAACTATTAGGTCATTCTGATCCAAGTACAACCCAACTTTATACTCATGTTTCAAAAAAGAAACTACAAGAAAAGTATAAAAGAACCCATCCAAGAGGTTGATTAAACCATCAAATTGATTAATATTTAAATGAAATAGACACCATATTTACAAGTTTCCTTGGTGAACGAAAGTTTGGAAACCGCATTAGCAAAGAAATATGGGATGAACAACCAAAGGAGAATTATGTCAGCAACAATGAAAGACCTGCTTGAGGCAGGAGTTCATTTCGGTCACCAAACTCAACGTTGGAACCCTAAAATGGATAAATACATATATGGAGACAAAAGCGGTATTCATATACTTGATCTAAGAATTACTTATGACACCTTAGAAAAAACACAAGAATTTGTTCAAAAATTAGTAGCAAATAGTGGAAAAGTTCTATTTGTTGGAACAAAACCACAAGCTCAGAAAGTTATTGAGGAGCAAGCAATTCGTGCACAAATGCCATATGTGAATCATAGGTGGCTAGGTGGAATGCTTACCAACTTTAAAACAATTATTAAGAGAGTCATTTATTTGAACGAACTTAACTCTTTAGAAACATCTGGAGAAATTAATGCATATCCAAAACCTGAAAGATTAAGAATTAGAAGAGAAATTGAAAAATTAACTAAATCAATTGGAGGAATTGTAAATCTAAACAAACTGCCGGAAGCTATATTTATTGTTGATTTGTTAAATGAGACAACAGCACTTACAGAAGCAAAAAAATTAGATATCCCCGTAATTGGTCTTGCAGATTCAAATGTTGACCCTGAGAATGTTGACTTTGTAATTCCAGGAAATGATGACGCAATACGATCAATTGAAGTCATCGCAACAGCAATTGCAGACGCATGCTTAAAGGGGCTCGGCAAAAGAGAAGATGTAGAAGTTGGAGAAGACAAAGAATGAATATATCAGCATCCGACGTTAAGAAATTAAGAGACATGTCAGGCGCTGGGATGATGGACGCTAAAGAAGCATTGAAGGAATCAAGTGGTGACTTTGATGCCGCTGTAAAGTACCTGCGAGAAAAAGGACTAGCTGATTCAAAAAAAAGATCTGATAGAGACGCAAACCAAGGAACAATTGGTGAATATATCCATTTTCAGCAAGATAGAGCTGTAGCTGGAGTTTTAGTTGAATTAGCTTGTGAAACAGATTTTGTTGCTAAATCTGAAGAGTTTAAGGATATTGCAAAACAAATTGCAATGCATGTTGCAGCAATGAAGCCTTCATATTTAAATATTGATGATATTCCTGAAGATAAAATTCAAGAAGAAAAAGAAATTATTGCAAAACAGTCAGAAAATGATGGGAAGCCCCAAGAAGTTATGGAGAAAATAATCGAAGGTAAAATAAGTTCATATTTCAACGATCATGTTTTAAATGAACAAACTTTCTGCAATCCTGAAATATATGAAGGAAAAGTTGGGGTAATGATTGATGAAATGTCTGGAAAGCTTGGTGAAAGAATTTATATTAAACAATTTTCGCATTTAGAAGTTGGTAGCTAAAGATGTCCAGAGTTTTATTAAAACTATCTGGAGAATCTTTTGCTGATGATGAAACCAACTTTGGAATTGAGTCAATCACACTAACTAGAATTGCTAATGAAATCGCAAGAGCGAGTAATGATGGAATAGAGATTGGCGTTGTAGTTGGCGGTGGTAATTTTTTTCGAGGTGTCAGTGAGTCTGCTAAAAATATGGCCCAAGCAAACGCTGATTATATGGGAATGTTGGCTACCGTTATAAATGCAATTGCACTTAAAGATGCACTTGATAAAAAAGGAATAAATACAAGGGTTCAGTCAGCAATTACTATGACGTCTGTTGCAGAACCGTACATTAGATTAAGAGCAATAAGGCACTTAGAAAAAGGAAGAGTTGTAATTTTTGCAGCTGGAACTGGAAATCCATATTTCACAACTGATACAGCAGCTTCGTTGAGAGCAGCTGAAATTGAGGCTCAAATTGTTCTAAAATCTACAAGAGTTGATGGTGTATATGACAAAGATCCAGAAAAAGATTCAAATGCTAAATTTTTAAATGAACTCTCTTACAAAGAAGTTTTAGATAAAAAATTGTCAGTTATGGACCTAACTGCGATAACACTATGTGAAGAAAATAGTATGCCTATAAGAGTATTTAACGGCACAGTCGAAGAAAATATATATAAAGTTCTTAAAGGTGAAGAAATGGGAACATTCATTAAATAATTATGTCAGAAGATATTATTACCGATATAGAAGTTGAAATGACAATTTCAATTGAACATCTTATTGAAGAATTTGGAAAAATTAGAACTGGTCGTGCAAATCCAAATTTGGTTACGAGTATACAAGTAGATTATTACGGTACGAAAACACCACTCCAACAATTAGCTTCGGTTAGCGTTCCAGATCCCAGGCTCTTAGTTATTCAACCATTTGATAAGAGTTCATTTGAAGAAATAGAAAAGGCAATACAAAATGCAGATATAGGATTAAATCCTGCAACCGATGGTGACATAATAAGAATTCCAATTCCTCCATTATCTGAAGAGAGGAGAAGAGAATTATCAAAAGTCGCGTCAAAAGCATCTGAAGATACAAAAGTTTCAATACGTTCACACAGAAGATCAGGAATAGATAAAATTAATGAATTAAAAGACGATTTACCAGCTGATGAATTAAAAAGGTACGAATCAAAAATACAAGAACTTACTGATAAGTTCGTAAGTAAAATCGATGAACTCTATAAAATTAAAGAAAATGAGTTACTTGAAGTTTAAGTTTTTCTTTTCTTCTGATGAAGATGGAACTTTTTGGCCTGGTGTAGTTGAGTTACCCGTCGAAAAAGAAGTTACAATTGATGATTCATCAAATGATGAAAATAAAAATCAAAGAATTATTACTGGAATAATTCTGTTTACTGTTTTGTCACTGTTTTTTCTAAATAAGTTAAGTGCGTTCATTCTATTAATCTTCATAGCTTTTATTGCTGCCAAAGAATGGTTTGATTTATTTGAATACAGTATTTTTATACCATATCCACTTCTACTTTTTTCTGCACTAGCTCCGCTAATTGTTGTATATTTTTATGATTTATCAGACATAATTGTTCCATATTTTATCTTCCCCCTTGGTTTGATAATATATTTAGGTTTTTTTACAAATTATGCAATATACGATAAGTTCGGAAGCGCAATTGTTTTTCATTCATGGTTTTCAGTTGGCATCGCTTCACTAGCTACATTGATTAGATATGAAGAACTTATATTTGTTTATTTCTCAATTCTTTCCATTTCTATATCAGATATTTTTGCTTATGAAATAGGAAAAAGGATAGGTAAAAGAAAACTTGCAGAAAATATTTCTCCAAATAAAACTATTGAAGGATTTTTAGGTGGTCTATTAATAGGATCTTTATTTATGACTTTTAATTTAACGATAAACCTTGATAAACCATTTTTACAATCATTATTTATCTCTTCATTTTTTATATTTTTTGGTGTACTCGGTGATCTTTTTATGTCAAAAATAAAGAGATCTATCAATGTCAAAGATTCGGGTACTATATTTCCTGGTCATGGTGGACTCCTTGACCGAATAGACTCTTACTTGATCAGCTTTCCATTTTTGTTAATAGTATTTCACTTTTACTATTTAAATTTTTAAATGAGATAATGATTATATGAACGGTTTATTAACGATATTAATGCTTACTTTTTTTGTTGTAATGCATGAAGCAGGTCATTATTTTGCTGCTAGATTTTCAAAAGTAGCAGTTTCTGAATTTTTTGTAGGATTCGGTCCAAAAATATTTTCTTTTAAAAAAAATGGTACTGAATACGGCCTTAAGGGTATTCCCTTTGGTGGCTATGTAAAAATACCTGGTATGGACGAATCTGAAGCAACTAAAGATTATGCTGAGGATGAATTATTTCATACTTCCAGATGGACTACAAAGCTGTTTATTGCTTCTGCAGGAATAATTGTTAATTTTATCACCGCATGGATTATTTTATTTTCAATATTTATTTTTAATGGAGTTACACAACCGACGCTTCAAATTGATACAATCGGTCAATCTGTAAATAATGAAAAATTATCTCCTTCTGAATTTGCCGGACTAAAACCAGGAGACACCATCACTCAATTTAATGGCTTGAATGTTGAATCATGGGAAGATTTGGTAAAAAATATTGAAATTAATCCTAATAAAGAAGTTTCTATAAAGTACATAAGAAATGGTGGTGTATATCTTACGACTACAGTTTTAGAATCAAGAAATATAAATGGTAATAATTTAGGATATCTTGGAGTATCTCCAGTAATAGAGCAACAAAATGTTGGAATTATTAATTCGGCAATTTTTTCAACAAAACTTGAATATGAAATGACTTTGGCAGCGGTTGATGGAATCTTTACCCTATTAAGTCCAGAAAATATAAGAACATTATTAGGTACATATTCTGGTCAAGATATTCCAGATGAATCTCGACCACTTAGTCCAATTGGTTTGGCCCAAGCAGGAAGTCAAATTGCTGACAATGGATATGTGAACCTTTTTAGTTTGCTAGCTTTTGTAAATGTATTTTTAGCAGTGTTTAATGCTATACCCCTTATACCACTTGATGGAGGAAGAGTTTTATTGTCTCTAATAGAGGGTATAACTGGTAAGAAGATTCCTGATAAGAATCTTTATCCTATTGCAGCTTTAGTAATTATTGTTTTTGTCTTTATTGGAATTACAGCATTTTATTTAGATATAACTCAACCAATTAACTTATGAAAATAAATAGAAGAAAAACGTCACAATTATCCGTAGGTAAAGTCGGAGTTGGTTCTGACTTTCCAATCTCTGTTCAATCTATGACAACAACAAAAACAAAAGATGTTGAAGGAACTCTTGCACAAATTTATGAGATAGCTTCAAATGGAGCAGATATTGTAAGGGTCACATGTAATGATATTGATGCTGCTAAAGGACTTGTTGAAATTACTCAAAGAAGTCCAGTACCAATAATTGCTGACATTCATTTTCAATATAAACTTGCACTTGCAGCTATAGAAGCAGGGGTGCATGGTTTGAGGTTAAATCCTGGAAACATACGCAAAGAATCACAAATAAAAGATGTAGCTAAAGCAGCCTTAGATGCAAATATACCGATTCGAATTGGTGTAAATGGTGGCTCCCTTGATAAGGATTTGCTTGAAAAATATGGAGATTCTACACCGGAGGCGTTAGTAGAGTCAGCACTCAAGGAACTAAAGTATTTAGAAGATGTAGATTTTAATGATATAAAAATTTCTGTGAAACATTCAAATGTTCGAGCAATGATCGAGTCTTATCGTTTATTAGCTGAAAAAGTAAATTATCCATTACATCTTGGAGTTACTGAAGCAGGACCCCTTCCAGGTGGATTAATTAAATCAACAGCAGGTATTGGAACATTATTAAATGAAGGAATTGGTGACACTATTCGTTATTCATTAACTACAGATCCAATAGAAGAAGCAAAGAGTGGTCGCCAATTATTAGAATATTTAGGCTTACGTGAAAGAAATTCTTTAGATCTAATTGCGTGTCCGAGTTGTGGTAGGGCAGAAGTTGACGTTATTAAAGTAGCTGAAGAAGCTCAAAATGTTCTAAATAATGAAAACATTCCTCTTCAGGTTGCAGTAATGGGATGTGTTGTAAATGGACCAGGAGAGGCTAGGTCTGCTGATTTAGGTATTGCAGCTGGTAAAAATAAAGGTCATCTTTTTATAAGAGGTGAAGTTGTAAAAGTTGTAAATGAAAAAGACATGGTCTCATCGCTATTGGAAGAAGCTAGATTAATTGTTGAAGAAGGCATAGAAGCAAGGCTTGCTAAAGCAGATGAAAATGCAGCGGAAATTGCGCAAAAAGATGTTGATGATTTGTTAACTTCTCAAGGTGACATAAATAATTTTCTTGAAAGAAAAAAATCAGTTGTGGAGATTACATCAAATCAAGATAATGAATAGTTAACGTAATAGAATACAAATATGGTAAAAAAATTAACCCCTATGTCAGAGGATTTTAATCAGTGGTATACAGAAATTGTTCAATCAGCTGACCTTGCTGACTATTCACCTGTTAAAGGAACAATGGTAATAAAGCCGTATGGATATGCACTATGGGAAAATATTCAAGCTTACTTAGATAAGAGATTTAAAGAAACAGGACATCAAAATGCATATTTTCCAATGTTTATCCCAAAATCCTTTATTGAAAAAGAAGCTGAGCATGTTGAGGGCTTTTCTCCAGAGCTTGCTACGGTGACCCATGCCGGTGGAAAAGAGTTAGAAGAACCATTGATTGTAAGGCCAACTTCGGAAACCATTATTAATCATATGTTTTCTAAATGGATATCAAGTCATAGAGACTTACCAATGTTAATAAATCAATGGTCCAATGTCGTAAGGTGGGAAATGAGAACAAGACTTTTTCTAAGAACCTCTGAGTTTTTGTGGCAGGAAGGTCATACTGCACATGCAACAGAGGATGAAGCAAGAGAGGAATCTCTTAAAATGCTTGATATTTACGAAGAGTTTGCACGAGACATAGCTGCTGTTTCAGTGGTAAAGGGAACAAAATCAGAAATGGAAAAATTTGCAGGAGCAACAACTACGTATTCAATCGAAGCAATGATGAATGATTTGAAAGCACTACAAGCTGGTACATCACATGAGCTTGGTCAAAACTTCTCTAAAGCATTTGATATTAAATTTTCTGATGAAAATAATAAATTACGACATCCATTTCAAACAAGCTGGGGTGTAAGTACAAGATTAGTTGGTATGATAATCATGGCACATGGTGATGACAAAGGATTAAAACTTCCTCCAGAACTAGCACCGCACCAAGTTGTTATTGTTCCTATCATTCCCAATGAAGATCAGAGATCACGTGTTTTAGTTGCGGTAAACAAGTTAATTGAATCATTAGATCATGTGAGAGTTTTTATTGATGACAGACCTGAAGTATCTCCTGGATTCAAATTTAATGAATGGGAGCAAAAAGGTGTACCAATTCGCATAGAAGTTGGTCCAAAAGATATTGATAATGAATCGGTATTAATTTATAGAAGAGATGATGAATCAAAAAATCAATATCCCTTTGAAGGAATCGATAAAGTGGTAGATAAAACCCTGAATGATATTCAAAAGAATCTACTTATTACTTCAGAAAATACAGTTAAGTCAAATACTTACCATGTTGATTCATATGATGAGTTGATTGAGACTTTAAATGATCAAAGAGGATTTGTTTCATGTTTCTGGGATGAAAACAAAGAAGATGAAATTAAAGTTAAAGAAAAGACAAGTGCGACATTGCGGTGTTACCCAATTAATAATAAGGAAATTGAAAAATCAGTTAACTCTAAAGATAATGATGGTAATTTTGCAATATTTTCCAAAGCATATTAAATATTCTTTATCTAAAATCATTTATCGGTTAATATTAAGTTATACAACTTAACTACAAAATAGTGGGTTCAAAACCCACTTTTTTTATGAATGGAGGTGATCAGTTGATGATCAAAGACAACATTTTCACTGCCATTTCATCCTTTTTATCATCCGAAGATTTAGAACTTTATGATTTAAACATTGCAGGTAATGAAGCCATTTCTAAAATCGAGATATTTATATTTTCTGATGAAGAGTTGAGTTTAAGTATTTTTAAAAGATTAAATTACCAGATTCAAAGATTATTAGAAGAATTAGGAGTTGAAAAAGGATCATACGAACTAGTTCTTTCCAGCCCTGGAATAGAACGTTCATTAAAAACAAATAGACATTTTGAACTTGCTTTAAATCAGGAAATAAAAATTAAACTTTTAACGCCTCATGATGGGGTATATACATTTGTTGGTTTATTGGCCCAAGTAAATAGTAAGGACATAAAAATATTAATTGATAATAAATCTATTGATTTTGAATTAGAAAATATTAAAAAAGCGAATATTAGTTTTGATAAATTTAAAGTTAAGGCAAACAGTTGAGGTAATTATGCAATTAGGAAGTGATATTAAACAAGCAATAGAATCTTTAGCTCTTGATAAAGGTGTTGCAGTAGAAAGCATGTATGAAGCTTTGGTTTCTGCATTCAGATCGGCATATATGAGAATCCCAGGTGCTGCAGAAGAAGCAAGAGTAACTTTAGATCCTGAGAGTGGACAAATTACAGTTTATGCTCAGGAGCTAGATGTTGATGGAAATGTGATTAAGGAGTGGGAGCCAGATATAAGTGATTCTGATTTTGGTAGGATTGCAGCACAATCATTTAAGCAAATGATGTCTACAAAAGTACGTGACGCAAAAAGAGCAACTGTTCTTGACGCTTATATTGGAAGAGAAGGGGAGTTGGTAACTGGAATCGTTACTCAATTTGATGCAAGATTCAATCAGACCATTATTGATCTACAAGATGCTGAAGCAGTTATTCCATCAAGTGAAAGAATCCCATTTGAAAGACTCGAAAGAGGAAATAGAATAAAAGCTTTAATTACTGAGGTACGGGAAGATGCAAAAGGAATACCAATTGTTGTAAGTAGAAACCGGGGCGAATTCGTTCAAAGAATGTTGGAACTAGAAGTACCCGAACTTACCGATGGAACAGTTGAATTACGTGCTATTGCAAGAGAAGCAGGAAGTAGAACAAAAATAGCTGTTTTTTCAAACGACCCAAATGTTGATCCAAAAGGAGCGTGTGTTGGTTCAAGAGGATCCCGGGTTAGACAGATAGTAAATGAGTTAAAAGGTGAAAAATTAGATGTAGTTGAATGGAGAGAAGACAAAGTAAGATTTATAATCGAAGCGTTGGGGCCAGCTGATATTGATGAAGTCATAATTGATGAACATACACAATCAGCGAAAGTAATTGTTAAAGATTCACAACTATCATTGGCTATTGGAAAAGAAGGTCAAAATGCTCGTCTTGCTGCGAAGCTTACTGGTTACAAAATTGATATTGAAGGTCTGGGAGATTCACCTCCAGAGGAGGAAGAACCAAAGCAAGAAGAAGAGTAAGTATTAAATGGCAAAAAAACGAATACATCAAATAGCTAAAGAACTTGATATTGCATCTGCAGATGTTTTACATAAAGCTAAAGAACTAGGTTTTGAAGTTAAAACAGCTTCTTCAGGCCTTACTCCAGAAGATGAAGAGTTATTGGTTTTAGCAATTAATGAAGAATCGACAACTTCTGAAGGTCCTCAAGATGAAAATAAAGATCATCAAGAGAAAAATATTAACGATTCCGAAGAAAAAAATATAGATCTACTGATCAAAGAAGATGATCCTGTTCTTGAAGAAAATGATGTAGAAGTCAATATTATTGAAGTTACAGAAGGATCAACACCTGAAGATATATCATTGATTTTTGAAACTGATGCTACAACAGTAGTTGGTGATCTAATGTCCTTAGGAATTATGCAGTCAATTACTTCTAACCTTAAGAATGAAGAAATTGAAAAATTATTTGAAAAATACAATGCAATCCCAGAATTTATTGAAAAAATTGAAATAAAACGATCAGATATAATTCAATCTGAAGATTTTGATGATGATGAAAGTTCATTAAAATCAAGGCCTGCAATTATAACTGTCATGGGCCATGTAGATCATGGTAAAACAAGTCTTTTAGATTATATAAGAAAAGAAAAAGTTGCTTCTGGCGAAGCTGGTGGAATTACTCAACATGTTGGAGCATATAATGTTACAAATGATTCTGGAAGCGTTACTTTCATAGATACACCTGGTCATGAGGCATTTACACAAATGAGAGCAAGGGGAGCTGATGTTACAGATATTGTCGTCTTAGTTGTAGCAGCAGACGATGGTATTATGCCGCAAACTGTTGAAGCTATAAATCATACAAAAGCAGCTGATGTGCCAATGATTGTTGCTATAAACAAATGTGATTTACCAGATGCAAATCCCGCACTTGTAAAAGCTGATCTAACAAAATATGAAGTAGTTTCTGAAGACCTTGGAGGAGATGTTCCAGTAGTTCAAATATCAGCCATTACAGGAGATGGTATTGATGATCTATTAGAGACGCTTAATTTAGTCGCAGAGATAGAAGAATTAAAAAGTAATTATGATTCTGAACCTTCTGGATTCATTATTGAATCGAGGATGGAAGTAGGTAAAGGAAATGTTGCAACGATAATTGTAAAAAGAGGCACATTGAAATCAGGTGATTTTATATATGCTGGTTCAGCATTTTGCAGAGTAAAATCTATTTTTGATCACAATGGAAAGACTTTAAAATCAGTAACTCCTGGATCACCAGCTGACATTATAGGTTGGGATGATTCACCAATAGCAGGTGATCAATTTGTAGCAACCAAAAATCAAAAACTTGCAAAGAGTAAGGCCGAAGAAAATAAAAATAAACTAAAAGAATTTGATGATACAAGCTATACCGTTGAATCAAGAGTATCTGAAATGATGCAACTTCTACAAGAAGGTGAATTAAATACAATAAATATAATTGTAAAAGCAGATACAAACGGTTCGGTAGAAGCTATCAAAGACAGCTTACTAAAGCTTTCTGATGGTGATGTAAATATCCAAATTGTTCATGCTGCTGTAGGAGGGATTGTATTATCAGATGTTGATCTTGCTGGTGCAACAGGGTCATTAATTGTTGGATTTAATGTAAGACCTGATAGTCAGGCAAGAAATATGGGACAAAGTAAAGGAATAGACATACGAACATATAATATTATTTACGAACTTATTGATGATATTAATGAAGCAGTTCGTGGTCAGCTTACCGTCAAGACAGAAGAAACTGTTATTGGCATGGTGAATGTTCAAACAACTTTTAGAGCACCTAAAGTTGGTGTTGTAGCTGGTTCTGTTGTAGCTGAAGGGAAAGTTGATCTAGATGCTAAAGCTCGACTCCTTAGAGATGGGGTGGTAATTTATGAAGGAAGTATTGTTTCATTAAGAAGGTTTAAAGATAATGTTGAGACTGTTAATGAGGGACTTGAATGCGGAATTGGATTGTCTGATTATAAAGATATAAAACAAGGTGATGTAATTGAAGTCTTAGGAGAAGTTGAAGTATAAGAATATGGAAAAAGGCTTAAGGGGAGGAAGAGTAAATCGGATCAATCCGATGATACAACAGATAATTTCTGATTGCTTTTTGAATAGCTCAGACCCTACATTAAACAAAGCAACAGTAACCTTGGTTTCTACGTCACCTGATCTAAAAAAAACTAGTGTATTTGTTTCTTCGATAGAAAATAATAAATCTTCACTCAATCATTCATTATCTAGAAGTAAACAAAAAATACAAAGAGTTCTTGCAAAGGAGATGAAAACCAAATATGTTCCAACAATCATATTTGAGTTAGATCATTCTTTTGAAGATATCGATAAAATTAACAAAATTATTGGTTCACTAAATGACAAATAATATTTCAGATTACATTAATAGTGGTTCTGTCTTTATCACTGGGCATGTGAATCCTGATGGAGATGCTTTAGGTGCAGCATTTGCATTAAAATTGTATTTGGACAGTAAAGATCTTTCAGCCGATATAAATTTTGACATAACTACAAAATTACCTTCCAACTTAAACCATTTACCATATGACCTGATCTCCAGTAGCAATAAAGAAAAATACGAGACAGCTTTTGTTTTTGACTGTGGCAATTCATCAAGGCTAGGTAAATTTGAAAATCTTGTTTTAGAAGCAAAAAATATTATTGTAATTGATCACCATGTAGATCCTTCATTTGGAGATGTACAGATCATTGATTCAAATGCCGCAAGTACTACTCAAGTTTTATTCAGGCAATTTAAAGAAGAAAAAATTGAGATTAGTGAGGATATGGCAAATTGTTTATTGACTGGTTTAATCACAGATACTGGAAGATTTCAATATTCAAATACTACATCTGAGGTTTTTAATATTGCTTCTGAATTACTTGATGAAGGTGCAAATTTATCACAAATAAGTGAAAATATTTATGGATCTATAGAATTTAATGCCTTAACACTTCAAAGTAAAATCATTGAAAGAATAGTTCTTAAAGAAGAAATTAAGTTCGCACATTCAATTGTATATCAGAATGATTATGCCGATTACCAGGTTGAACCACAAGAAACAGATTTTTTAATCGATGTTGTCAGACTTGTAAAAGAGTCAAATGTGGCTTTGCTGTTAAAAGAAGAAAAAGATGGAACATTTAAAGGAAGTTTAAGATCAAGAGGAGATATTAATGTTCAACAAATAGCTTCAATTTTTGAAGGTGGTGGACATGTAGCTGCAAGCGGATTCTCAAGTAATGATTCTCCTGAGAATATCATTGAAAAAATCGAGTATGAAATTAGAAAATCTCTCTAACTTTTATTTAGTAAATAAACCTCGTAATTGGACATCCCAAGATCTTTGTACAGTTTTTAAAAGAAAATTTGCATTTTCTAAAGTTGGTCATTCAGGTACATTAGATCCAAATGCAAGTGGTTTGATGCTTCTTGCTACGAATAAATATACAAAACTCTTCGATTATTTGAAAGATACAAATAAAACATATGAGTTTGAAGCATTATTTGGTCTTGAATCAGATAGTTTTGATACTGATACAGACGTTAGAGAAGTAGATTCAATAAACTTAAAATTATTAAAAAAAGAACTTGATGAAGGTATTGCTAGTCTTACAGGAAAAATAAAACAAACACCTCCAATTTATTCCGCTATAAAAGTTGATGGAAAAAGGTTGTACAAATACGCTAGGCAAAATAAAAATGTTGATATTCCTGAAAGGGAAGTGGAAGTCAGCAGTTTTAATCTATTAAATTTTGAAAATAATAAAGCTACATTTTCAGCATCAGTAAGTAAAGGAACATTCATCCGATCATTGGTAGTTGACCTTGCAAGTTACTTAGGAACAAAAGCTGTTGTATCCTCAATTGTCAGAACGTCTATAGGTGATTTAAATAGTAAAAATTCACCAATCATAGATGAAATTAATACGAAAACAGAAAATGACATACCTGCTCCAGTAGTATGGACTGAATTATTCAATCTACCTATCATTTCAGTCGGTGATGATTTAATTGAAGAAATTAGCAATGGCAACTTTTTATCTAATGAATATTTTGGAGAAAAAAAACTTTCAATTATTGAAAATAAAAACACTATTCTTGCAATTTACGAACCTTACAATGAGAATAAATTTAAACCACAAAAAGTATTAATATGAAAATTTACAATAATTCATCACCTGATACAAATATAGAAAATAGTTCTGGAGTTGTATGTATTGGTGGATTTGATGGGATTCACTTGGCCCATCAACAATTATTTAAGAAAACAATAAGCATTTCTAAAGAGTTTGACATAATCACTTTTGAAGTGATACCAAAAATTTACTTCAATGAAAATTTGAAACCTTTGATATCAAATAAAGGTAGGGAAAAAATTTTTTCTACTTTTAATCCAAATAACCTAATATATTTAAATTTCGAAAACTTTAATAAAATTTCACAAGAACAATTTTGCAAATACTTGAAGAATAATTTAAACGTGAAAAAGATTGTCGTTGGCAAAGATTTTAAGTTTGGCAACAACAGGTCAGGTGATATAACTTCACTAATTAATTTTTTTGGCGTCGCGAATGTTTATTTACTTGACGATTTTCTTATAGATAATGAGAAAGTCTCATCTACAAAAATTCGTTACTATCTTTCAAATGGTGAAATTGAAAAAGCTAATGTTTATCTTGGAAGAGAATTTTCATTTATTGGTACTGTAATTGAAGGCAAGAAGCTTGGAAGAAGTCTAGGTTTTCCAACAGCTAATTTGTCATTAGAACAAGAAACTTTTATTCCTAATTTCGGTGTTTATGCAGGAACAGTAAATATAGATAATGAGATTTTCAATGCAATAGTAAATATTGGAATAAATCCTACTGTTGATGATCAATCAACCGTTAAAATTGAAGCTCATATTTTTGACTTTTCATCTGACATATACGATCAAAAGGTAGAACTTTCATTAAACAAATTTATTCGTAAAGAAATAAAATTTAATAATATTGATGAATTGAAGATTCAAATAGCTGAGGATATTAAAACAGCAAAGAAATACTTTTAATTTACACTTTAGATTCATTAACTACTATTATTATCTCGAATGAAGACCAAAAATGAATTAATTAAAGAATACGGTAAATCAGATAATGATACCGGGTCAACAGAGGTTCAAGTAGCCTTACTTACAAAAAGAATTGAGGATCTAACTGGTCATTTAAAAGATCATAAAAAAGACCATCACACACGAAGAGGTCTTTTGATGCTTGTAGGTAAAAGAAAAAGGCTTCTTCAGTATCTTGAAAATCAAGATGTTGAGAGATATAGATCTTTGATTGATAAACTTGGTCTAAGAAAGTAAATAAATATAAGATAGAGCGTTGTTAATTGAGAGCTTTTAAGGAAAGCTGGCAATTAATAACCTCATCTTGGAAAAGAGGATAAATGTCCGTAACAAATGTCACATGTAATATTGGTGATAAAGAAATAAAATTTGAAACAGGTAAATTAGCACTTCAGGCACCTGGATCAGTAGTTGTAACATCTGGAGATACAAATGTTTTAGTAACAACTGTTGCTAATACTTCGGTTAGAGAGGGTATTGATTTCTTTCCTTTAACTGTAGATGTTGAAGAAAGAATGTATGCAGCAGGTAAAATACCTGGAGGATTTTTCAGAAGAGAAGGAAGACAAACTGAGAAAGCTATACTGGCTTGTCGATTAATAGACAGACCTTTACGACCTTCTTTTGCAGATGGTTTTAGATGTGAAACTCAAATTATTGCAACTGTATTGAGCGTTGATAATGAAAATGAATATGATGTGTTATCACTCAATGCTGCATCTCTTGGACTTCAATTAGCAGGCATACCACTAGAATCTCCCGTTGGAGCTGTAAGAATGTCTTTAATTAATGACGAATGGGTTGTTCAAGCTACTAATACTGAACAAGAAGAATCAATATTTGAAATGGTCATCGCTGGAAAGCTGAATGAAAAAAATGAGATTGACATAGTTATGGTTGAAGCGGGCGCAAAAGAAAACACCTTTGAAAAAATTGATTCAGGTAGTGTTGCTCCCTCCGAAGATATTGTTGCAGATGGGATAGATTTATCTAAAGAATATATCCAAGCCTTAATAAATGCTCAGAGAGAATTAGTATCTATGAATGATGTACCTTCTGTAGATTGGCCAATTATTGAAGACTATTCGGATGAATTAAAATCAAAAATTGAAGCTAGTTGCAAAGACGAATTAAATGAAATTTCCTCCATTACTGAAAGATCTGAAAGAAGTAGTCGACAAAATGAATTACAAGAAAAAGTTATAGAAGAGTTTTTAGATGAAGAAGAGGATAACTCGAAAGCAATTAAGTTAGCCTTC
This sequence comes from uncultured Candidatus Actinomarina sp., assembly GCA_902609285.1. Taxonomy (GTDB): domain Bacteria; phylum Actinomycetota; class Acidimicrobiia; order Actinomarinales; family Actinomarinaceae; genus Actinomarina. Next base: position 40,232 of record CACLRL010000009.1, read on the forward strand.
AAATCAATATTTAAGGAATTGGTAAGAGACAGAGTAGTTAGTGGTGGTCCAAGACTTGACGGAAGATCACCAACAGACATTAGAGATATATCATCTGAGATTAACTTACTACCAATGGTCCATGGTTCATCCTTATTTCTAAGAGGAGAAACACAAGTATTGAACGTAACAACTTTAGGCATGTCAAGACTTGAACAAATGCTAGACACGATAGATACTGTTACTTCAAAGAGATATATGCATCACTATAATTTTCCACCATATTCAACTGGTGAAGCTTACATGATGAGAGGTCCAAAAAGAAGAGAAATTGGTCATGGAGCATTAGCTGAAAAAGCAATGCTACCTGTCATTCCTCCAAAAGCAGATTTTCCTTACACCATAAGAGTTGTTAGTGAAGCAATATCATCTAATGGATCAACATCCCAAGCCTCAGTTTGTGCATCTAGTCTTTCTTTGATGTCAGCAGGAGTCCCAATAAGAGAACATGTATCTGGGATAGCAATGGGTTTAATATCTAAAAATAGTGAATTTGTAACACTTACAGATATCTTGGGTGCGGAAGATGCATTGGGAGATATGGACTTTAAAGTCGCAGGAACAAGGGGAGTGATTACTGCTCTTCAATTAGATATGAAAATTGAGGGCTTGCCATCAGATATTTTAAGAAAAGCTTTGGAACAAGCAAAAGATGCAAGACATCACATCTTAGATATAATGGAAGATACCATTTCAGAACCAGCTGATTCATTATCAGGCAATGCACCAAGGTTAGAGTCAATAGAATTACCAAAAGATAAAATTGGTGAAGTCATAGGACCTAAAGGTAAAAATATTAGAAAGATTGAAGAAGAAACTGGAGCTAGCGTTGAAATTGATGATGATGGAATCCTTACTTTAGGCTCTACTGAACAGGATTCTTTAGATACTGCTAGAGAAATGGTAATGGCAATTATTGATCCAGAAGAGCCTGAATTAAATCAAGAATATGAAGGTGAAGTTGTAAGTCTTGCAAAATATGGAGCTTTCATCAATATACTTCCTGGTAGAGATGGATTAATGCATATTTCTAAATTTAACTCTGAATTACGTGTAAATAACCCTGAAAAAATCTTAAATGTTGGGGATAAAATCATGGTCGTAGTTGATTCAATTGAGAATGGTAAAGTTGGCCTTACACCAGTAAATGATTTAGAAATTCCAGAAGATGCTATTGAAAAAAGACAATCTAGTAATAAAGATAGAAACTCAAGATCATCAAAACCAAAAGATAACAAAAATGGTAACAAAAACCGTAAAAGAGTATCTTTTGAGGATGAATTCGAAAAAGGTATCTAGTTACTTACGATTGCCGGTTAGTTTTGTAGGATTTGTCGATTCAGTAGTTACGTAAGCATCTGGATTAATTTCGGAGACGATTTTAAGAACATCTCTTACTTTTTTACGTGGAGCAACACACCAAGCTATGCTGACTTCACCTTCCATACCTTCACCATTTATTAAAGTAACTCCAAAACCTTTATTCCTTAATTCAGTTGCGACTTTTTGACTGTCGGCATCTTTAGGTGAAAAAATTCTAACAACAACATCACCTATTGCAATACTGGACTCAATATAAGAACCAACAATAGTACCTGCTGCAAAACCAAGTGCGTAACCTATTGCTAAAAATGGATCATTCAAATCTCTAATTACTTGTGAAATAGCAATTATCCAAATACCAGATTCAATAAAACCTAATAGTGCGCCAAAAAGTGGTTTTCCTTTATTCACATAAAGAGTTCTTAAAGTTCCTAAAGATTGATCAATTAATCGTAAGATGAATATGTAACCCGCGGCTAAAAGTAATTCCATTTTTAACTTTTGAGCTTTAAAGTCATCTCGTCATATACATTTTTCATTTTATGATGAGTGTCTTTTACAAGTTGTTCAATACTCTCTTTGTTGTACTTTGACATATCGATTGGTTCTAGTGTTTTTATCATTGCTTTACCACTTTTCATAAATTTGCTTCCTCTTGGCCAGATATCTCCAGTACCAGCAATTACAACGGGCAATATGCGAACATTATTTTGCCGAGCAATATGAAATGCACCATTTTTAAATTCTTTAAATTCATTTTTATCAACACGTGTTCCTTGAGGATAAACCATTAATGACCATCCATTTTTGAATAAATTTTTTGCTTGTTCATTTATAGATTCACGATCATTTGGATTGTCTCTATCGACTTTTATAAAATTGAAAGATTTTGCTGCTGTTCTAAAAACGGGTAGTTTATACACTTCTTTTTTTGCCATGAATGCCCATTTAATTTTTAAAAGTTTAAAAAGGATCAAAGAATCAATATTTGATAAATGATTTGAGATAACAACAAAAGATTCATTATTTTTATACTCAACTGCTTTTGTAAATGTAGTTTTTGCACGTGCGGCCCACAACCATGGATTTACCCAAGATTGGGCTATATAATATTTTAATTTTCCGTATTTATTGAATAGACCAACAAACCAAATTGCATAAGTTACAGGGATTGTGTAAATAGCCATAATAAACAAATTGAACCAGCTTAATACTTTATTCTTGAGCATGGCCTAATAATACAGTGATATGATATTCATAAGTAAAAATGATTGAAAAAAATAAATTAAGAAGTAACTTAAAAAATTTAGATTATAAGGATTTTGCTCTTTCAGAAATTAATATCCAATTTTTAAATACATTAATACATCAAAAAAAAGTTTGTACATACATCCCAAATAAAATGGAGATAAATATAAATAAATACTTAGTCAATTTTTTACAACTTCAAACAACTTATTTAGTTGGCGAGGTCCTTAATATTTGTTTACTGAACGAACCGTTTTTAGAAAATAAATACAAAATCGCTGAACCAGCAATAAAGATACCCGTCTCAGATACTCAAGTATTTCTAATTCCAGGTTTAGGATTTACAAAAGAAGGTATCCGATTAGGAAGAGGTAAAGGTCTCTATGATAAGCTATTGTCAAAATATTCTACAGCTTTAAAGATTGGGATATGTGCAAATAAAAACTTATTAGATGAGATACCAACGGAAGAACATGATATATTGATGGATTATATTTTGACAGAGAACGAAAATTTTAAAATACATTAAAATTAAATAATTATGGATGTAAGCATTAATGTTGGATACTTTGGTCCACATATATCAGATGACAAAGATTTATTTAAAAAACTTGATGATATAGGTGTCTCTTGTGTTTGGACTGCAGAGGCATATGGTTATGATGCTGTAACACCACTTGCATATTTTTCGGCCTTAACAAACAATATGAATATTGGATCTGGAATAATGCAAATACCTGCTCGTACTCCAGCTATGACTGCCATGACCGCTGTTACGCTTGATCAGATGTCAAAAGGAAGATTTAGATTAGGACTTGGTGTTTCTGGGCCCCAGGTAGTTGAAGGTTGGCATGGCGTACCATATGGTAAGCCACTTGCAAAAACAAGAGAATATGTAGAACTAGTAAGAAACATTATCAAAAGAGAAGGAAAAGTTGAGCACAATGGTGAATATTACAAACTTCCTCTGTCCGGAGAAAATACTTCTGGTCTTGGAAAGCCATTAAAGCTTATTGATCAACCTTTAAGAGATGAGATACCAATTTATCTAGCAGCAGTAGGCCTTAAAAATGTTGAAATGACCGCAGAAATTGCCGATGGGTGGCTACCTTTTATGTATTCTCCTCTTAAAGGCGAAGAGATTTATAAAGACTCACTAACAAATGGATTTAAAAAATCGGGAGTAGCAGACAAAAAAGATAAATTTGAAATTGTAACAACTGTAATTGGTCGCGTATGTGATGAAGAAGAGATTGATGAATATTTATATCCAGCAAGAAATGTTTACACACTTTATGTTGGAGGCATGGGCGCAAAATCCAAAAATTTCTATTACAACCTTTTTTGTGAATACGGATATGAGGATATTGCCGATGAATTACAAAATCTCTATTTAAGTGGTAATAAAAAAGAATCAGAGAAAATGTTTCCAAAAGAATTACTAGATGAACTTACATTAGTTGGCACAAAAAAAGATATTGAAAACAAAGTAGAAATGTGGAAAGAAAGTAATGTAACTGAAATTTCTTTATCACTTCCTATTGATTTTGAAACTGTTAAATTTATAAAAGAATTACTTTGAAAATTCTTTTAACTTCTTTTTATGATTTAGGCAAACAACCAAAAATTATTGCAGAGATTGCCGATAAATATAATAACACTGAAGTGCATTTTGATTTTGTTGATTTTTCAGTAGATAATCAAAATATAGATCTAGATACTTATGATGTGCTTGGAATTTATGCACCGATGCATACAGCAACAATTCTTTCAATTGAATATATTAAAGATAAAAAACTGCCCGATAAAGTATTTACATTTGGATTGTATGGATCTGTTCTTGAAGATTTCAATCCTTTAATTAAATATATCAAAGATATTGAAAGTGAGGAACTTACTTCTTTTTTAAAACTTAATGAAAACCAAAAATTTTCATTAAAAGACAATATACCTAATAGACAAATATTTCCCGATATCTCAAATTACGCACATTTAGTAGATGGATCAAATAATCTTGTTGCTGGATCAGTAGAAACTACTTACGGTTGCAAGCATTCGTGTACTCATTGTCCCGTTCCAATCTCTTTTAATGGAAGTTTTAAAACGTATTCTTTAGAAAAAATAGTTAATGATGTCCAAAATCAGGTGAATCAAGGTGCAAAACATATATCATTTAATGACCCAGATTTTTTTAATGGCCCAATTCACGCATTGAAAATTCTTGAGGCATTAAATCACAAATTTCCAGAAATAACCTATGATTCAACAATAAAAGTAGAACATATTATAAAATTTAAAAAATATTTTAAAGAACTAGCGTCTTTGAATATGGCTTTTGTGATTTCTGCATTCGAAACAACTAATGACAAAGTTTTAACAATTCTTGAAAAAAACCATACAAGCAATGATTTAAATAATTCAATAGAGACTTCAAAGGAATTTGGTATTGATATACGACCAACATGGATGCCTTTTTCTCCATGGACAGAATTAGAAGATTTATCAAATATCGTAGAATTAATCGAAGGTTATCAATTACGTGAGACTGTAGATCCCATTCAATTAACTATTAAATTGTTAATACCTAAACACTCCCTCATAATTAAAAGACCTGAAATAAAAAAATATTTAGGTGATTATGAAAAAGAATCATTAAGTTTTCAATGGCAATATGAAAATATTCATGCTGAAAAATTACAATTTACCCTTTTTGATTTTATTTTGAATAATTCAGAATTAGATGAGCATAAACAATATCTAGGGATGGTAAGTATTATTGAAGAATTTACACGTACAAAATTAATAACAAATACAAACTATGACTTTAAGAAAGTACCTAAGTTATCGGAAACATGGTTTTGTTGTGCAGAACCCAGTAAAATTCAACTCGATAGAATTAAAACAAATAAGGCATTGATATGACAGAAATTTCAAGTGAGGAGATTAATGTTTCAACGTGGAAAATTCCTAGTCCACTAGGTATTATTGGTAGTCATTCAGATGGTCAATTCAATGGAATGACGGCTAGTTGGATATCACAAGTTAGCATGGAGCCAGCTCTTATCGGCGTGGGGATAGATAATAAAAGTGTTACTTTTAATCTAATGAATAGCAGTGATTACTTTTCATTGAATATGTTCTCTCCTGATTACACTAAAGTTTTTGTAAAATTTTCGAAACCAGCACAATATACAGAAGGTTTTTTGAATAAGGAACCGATTACATTATCAGATAACTCTGTTCCGATTTTTGATAATGCGACAGTTTGGTTTGAATTAAAAACTACTCAAAAAATAAATTTGGGAACGCATACCTTTTTTATTGGGGAAATTATTGATTGTAAGACTCTTAATCCTGATGAACGAGTTGCATATATGGGTGATACTCGAATGAAGTATGGGGGAGTCCCTAGAGGTGGACACTAGTTTACAATAAATTAACAAACTCAATGTCTTATATTTAATATCAAACTTTATACTAAACTATCTTTGAAAGGATTAAATGAAATTAAAAAAAGGCGACAAGATTGAAGATATAACATTACCTTCAATTGATGGTACAACTTTCAACTTAGAGGCAATAAAAGGAAAAAAAGCTATGGTATCTTTCTATCGTTACTCTTCTTGTCCATTTTGTCACTTACGAATAAATGAGATAATAAATAAAAAAAATGAATTTGGTGATGATTTTGTTCCGATTGCAATATTTGATTGTGATTTTGATGATTTAGTTAAGAATTCTAAAAAACATGATGGCAACATCACAATTTTATGTGATGATGACCGTGTTTATTTTGATAAATATGAAGTACAAAATAGTTTCTTTAGATTTTTATTAGGTATAACAATTAGGGTAGATCGCTTTTTTCGAGCCCTTTCTAAGGGTTACAATCCTGCTTCAAATATGAGTGGTGCTTTTTTAGGATTGCCTGCAGATATTTTAATTGATGAAAATGGAGTTGTAGAAAAAGCACTATACGGTGCTCATACTGCGAATCATATACCAATGAAAGAGGTAATTGAGTTTTCAAATAGTTAAAATATAAATTATTGAGAAAACAAAATTTAGAATTTAAGTTCACAGATCTTGAACATGTTTATAACGTAAATGAGAAAAATAATACTTCTCTCTTAATTGACATAAAGTCTAGTAACGAAGATCCATATTCTTTATCTCCTGCTTTTGAATCAGTAATTGAACGATATTGTTGGGTACCAAAAAGTAAAAGTGATTTTTTAAATCTTGATTTATCAGTACAAAAAGACACAAAAATCTATTTCAATAATAAACTTGCTGATTCAAGTAAATTCAAAATATCTGCGAAAGACGGTCCCAAAGAATATAATTTTATGTTTCGCAAAGATGACCAGATTGCAAAATATTCTATAGTTTGTCTACCTGTAAATTTTCCTCCCTTAAATATCAATATAACTAATTCATCGATGGTTGCAGATGGCAATATATTCACTAGTGTTTTTATCGTTCCTAAAATTGTGCATTGGCCTCTAATTATCAGAGATGTAATTGAATATTTTCCAGGATTAAAGAAATACTATATTAAATATCTTTATCAGAATATAAGAACAAGAATAAATATTCCAAAAATAGTAAAACATCAAACTGAAAAAAAACTCACAAAATATAGAAAATATCTTCCTTACATCATGATGCTAGATAAGTTCGGTGTTCCAATATGGTACAAGATGGCAGGTATAGGCTTTTCAGCATTTCGTCCATACAAAAATGGGTATTATTACGGAGCAGTAAGCAACTACCCACAATTTGCTATTGGTTTAGGAAAAACTGTTTTATTAGATGAAGATTTTAATATAGAAGGTTTTAAACAAATTATCGAGAAAGATATTTATACAGAACTTCATGAATTTCAGTATTTAGATGATGATACAGTAATACAAATAGGATCCAAAACTCATAAATTTCAAAATCAAAAAGTAGAAAGTGGGATAATCTCAATTGAAAATGAACAGAAGGGTACTAAATTTTTATGGGACTCTATTGATCATGTTTCCCCTGAGTTTTCAAAAGTTCCAATCAAAGAGTGGGGGATGAATACTAATGATTATTTTCATATGAATGCTGTAAGAATTATGAAAGATGGTAACTACCTAGCTTCTGCTCGCCACACACAGACAATAATGAAAATTGATAAATCATCAGGAAAAATTTTGTGGCATATGGGAAAAGGAAAATTAAATAATTTTAAATTTATTAATGACCCATACGATGGCTTTTCTCATCAACATGCCCCAGAAGAGCTTGAAAATGGAAATATACTTATTTGGGATAATGGTATTGATTCGATAAAAGATGGGTCAAGAGTTGCTGAATATAAAATTGACGAAACTTGTTATACTGCAACACTTGTTTGGTCAAAAGAATTTAAAAATTTACAAGCGAATGTTGCTGGAAATTGCCACAAGATAAGTGAAAATAGTTATATTGCTGCATTTGGGTCTCAGGGATATATTGAAGAATTTAATAAAGACGGAACAAAGGTCTTGTCTATTGACCCAGGTGGATTGATCTACCAAGTTAGAAAATCTTAAGTTTTAATTTCTACTTTTATATACAGCGTAAAATCCAATCAAGATTGAACTTATTAAAAAGTAATTTAAAGCTACAATCGTTATCACATTTATGCCTAACAGTGATGCTACAGCTGCTGCCACAGGAAAATTTTGCAATGTACCTTCAGCAAGTATGCCCATTCTGTCTTCTTCACTAATTTTTGATATTTTCGAAATTAAATTAATTCCAATAAAAATAGTTATTAAATTTAAAATTACAAAAATAGATGATGATCTGAAGATATCAAATATAATGTCACTCAATTCTATCGGCACTCCAATTGCTATAACTAAGGTAACAACTGTGAAGACTTTTTTAATAGATGTTTGTGAATTTAATGCTTTTTGTGGAAAGTAGTGCTTTATGGCCATTCCAATAAACACAGGAATTAGGACAAGGTACAGAAGTTGAATTAATAATTCTGTAGAGTTAATTTGTACCTGAAGACCAATATTTTCATTGAAAATTGAGGCAATATTTAACCAAAAGGGTATTGTTCCAAATGCTATAAGTTGCGTAATAACTGTAAGAGATGTTGTAAGTGCAACATTACCTTTCATCAAAGAAGAATACATTGAAGAAATATGACCTCCAGGTGCACACATAATTACTATTATTCCTATTGAAATTGATTGATTATCAATAAATAAACTTGTCACTATTCCAATAATTGGCAAGAAAGTTATTTGTGTTAACAGACCTACAAATGAGCTTTTTGTATTTACTAATAAATTTTTAAAACTATCTATGTCTAAATCTGTACCAACACCGATCATCAATAAAGGAATTAAATAAGGTATCAAATCTAAAAAAATTGAACTAATTTCCATCTTTTTAATATTATTGGAAAAATAATGAAAAGTATTAATTGTAAATTTAATTGCAAAATAACAAAATTAACTTAATATGTTTTCTTTTTATCGCAATGTCGAGTATTTAAAAGTAGAATTTACTTTAGGTACCAATGAAAAAAGTAGCATTTAAATTTTTTACATATGTATCAATATTTTTGGTTCTTCCAATTTTAAAATTATTTGGTAAAAAATTTTATGAAACTAACGTAGTACCGAAGCTTTTAACTATTCTTTGTAATACAAAACCTAATCATTATCAGAGAAAAAAGGTTGTACCTTTAGCAATCGGAGATGTAGTTGAAATAGGTGTAGGTCCAGGATTAAATTTGCAATACTATAACATTGAAAATGTAAACAAAGTTATTGGAATAGATCCTTCAGACGAACTTAACAAAATTGCTAAAAAGAATGCTGATAAGGTTAATTTAGATATTGTATTTAATTTATCCTCAGCTGAAAGTATTGATTTACCAACATCATCTGTTGATTCAGTAGTTTGTACTTTTTCATTGTGTTCAATTCCTGATCCAAATAAAGCTTTAAATGAAATTTATAGGATTTTAAAGCCAGGAGGTAAATACTTTTTCTGTGAACATGGTATTTCTCCAGACATTACCACTAGAGTTTTTCAAAATATTACAAACATATTTTATCCAAAATTATCAGGAGGTTGTCATGCAAATAGAGATATACCAAAGTTAATTACTGATGCCGGATTAAATATTGTTGAAAAAGACACAATGTACTTACCTGGATCAGTAAAGTTTCTTGGATACAATTACTGGGGTTTAGCTGTTCGCTAGAAATCTTTTATTGATAATATTGCATCAACGCATGCAAGTGGTTGGTCTTCTTGTAAAAAATGTCCAGCGTCCTCAATTGTTACATGAGGCATATCTTTGCACCCAGGGACTAATTTATAAAATGAATTTTCAACACCAGAAAATATTGGATCCTTATCACTAAATGCACATAAAAATGGTTTATTCCATTCTCTTAGCATTTTCCATGCTTCCTTATTAGGTTCTGCACTTGGAGTTCTAAGGGTTCCGGGTACTAAGTTTGGAAATTGTCTAACTCCCTGTTTGTGATCATCGCTAGGGAACGGAGCATTATAAGCATCAAGTGCATCTTCATCTATCCCTTTAGTTGTACCATTTCTGACTTGTCCTGCAACATGAAGATCAGATTTTATCTGTAAAAACTCCCTAAACACAGCAAACCCTTCACTTAAAGGAGCTTTACCAGTGGGTAGTCCTGTATTAGCAGCAATTATTTTTTCGAATCTATCATCATATTTAGCTGCTAGTCTTAGGCCGATCAAGCCTCCCCAATCTTGACAAAAGAGTGTTATATTTTTTAAATCAAGTTTTTCAATAAATTGGGACATCCATTCAACAAATCCTTCATAGCTGTAGTTGTACCTGATTGAAAATTTATCTGATTTTCCAAATCCAGGTAGATCTGGAACAATTACCCTATATCCACTTTCCTTTAATGGATTAATCATATTTCTATAAAGATATCCCCATGTTGGATTTCCATGCATCAACAATACAACTTCAGTACTTTCACTGTTTTCATCAACATAGTGAATATTGATATCACCAAATTCAGAAGATACAGATACAAAATTTTCTTCGAAATTCCATCCAGCGATATTTTCAAATAAGCTTAAGTCAGTTTTTAAAATTGTCATTGTATTCATAATAGTTTTAAACAACTAACTTTTCATCTCAATCTTTTTTAAAACTATCAACCAGCCTCAGTTTTAATTAATATATGTGTAATGACTATGTTACTCAAAAAGTTCTCCCCATATCTGATTGGAGTTATTTTAGGAATTTTAAGTTTTATTCCCTTTACAAGACAAACTACGATTGCATCCTTTTTAACGGGATTTGGAAGTAATACTGTTAGTCAATGGAATTACTTTTTAGATTATGGATCAGAATCTCAAAATATGTGGCAAAGATCATACGTTTCACTTCTTGGATTATTACCCAGCGCAAGTCCAGAAGTCATATATTTGTCAGCATCAGTGGATGATAATGGTGATGGATTGCTGGGTAATTGTGAATATACGTTAAACGGTGTAGTCCCAAAAGCAAGATATTGGAGTTATGCTATTTATGGAAATGATAATTATTACTTACAAGATCCAAATAATTTAAAAAGTGATCCAACTTATGAAGACCTGTTCGCTCAAGTTACTAATGGATATGAAATCACAAGAAATATTGGCGAAAACTACGAAATCAAAATAGGAAATAATTTAGTAAAGCAAGATGGAACTTTAAGTCATTTTGGAAATGATTTCAATTTGATATTAAGGATATATGGACCAGATTTACAATATTATGACGATCCAAGCTCAATACCTGTTGCCAAAATATTGAAAGATAATTGTAAATGAATAATTCTCTTTTAAAAATATCAATAATGGCGATAGTAACTCATCTTCTTTTAATTTTTTTAGGTCCGTATATAGTTATGAATCAATTAGATAGAAATATTGCAGACGCTATAGCTAATCCTTTTGAAGGTTGTGAAGATACTTATGATGGAATTGTCGGCAATTTAGATCAAGTATGTATCTCTAGGAGATCAGCTGCGAGAATGCCAAATTATGATTTTATTTACACCATGTGCAGATATGATTTATCATATGGAGACTTATATGTTTCGATGCCAGTTCCAGAAGACGAAAGATATTGGGTAGTTCACGTTCACAACAACAATACAAATGTTGCTTTCAAAATAAATAATTTAGAAATAGATACAGAAAGATATGAGTTGTTAGTAACAAATAAAGAAAATATAAACAGTTCTTTAAAGACAATTAGAACAACTGATAGAGGTACGGTTTTTTGGAGACTGCTTGTGAATACAGCTGAAGAAATAGATACATTAGATAAACAAAGAAGGACAACTGTCTGTGAATACAGATAAACAATATAACCCAATAGAACTTTCAAAGGAATATCTAAAAAAATCAACTTTAGATAACCAAGTAAGTATTGAGCAAGGATTCAATGTTGAATTGTACGAAGTATCAAATAATTTAGCATTTATTAAAAACTTTGGAAATATAGCTGTTTTCAAAAATGATACAACAGGTTTACTAATTGATACTGGAATGGGTGTGTCATCGATGCAAGTTATTGAAAAGTTAAAAGAATGGGGTATTTCTGATATTGAATATATTATCTATACCCATGGCCACGTTGATCATGTTACAGGTACTGAATATATTGTAAATGCATTTAAGGGTACAACTAAAATAATCGCACATGAAAACGTAACAGAAAGGTTTGATAGATATAAAAAAACAATAGGTTATAACGGAATTATTAATCAAAGACAGTTTGGATTGCCCTCTCCAGTATTTCCTAATGATTTCGCCTACCCAGATATAACTTATAGCGACAAGTATGAGCTCGAATTTAACGATTCAATCCTTACACTAACTCACGGTAAGGGAGAAACTGACGATGCAACGTATATTTATTCCAACAAAGACGATGCTTTATTCACAGGTGATTTCTTTATATGGTCACTGCCAAATGCAGGTAATCCCTCTAAAGCACAACGTTATGTCGGATTTTGGGGTGAAGTATTAAAAAAAATGTCAGAATATAATCCAGAATATTTATTTCCTGGGCATGGTCCTTTAATCAAGGGAAAAAATACAATAAAAGAAATACTCTTAGATACAAGTAATTGTTTATCTTGGATTGAGGAGAATGTTCTTAACTTAATGAACAAGGGTTATTCATTACGTGAGATTCAATCAGAGTTGGTTTTACCAGAAGAATATTTTAAACCCTATCTTGTGTCTGTTTACGATGATTTTTCATTTTTAATCAATTCTGTCTGGAGACAATATGGTGGTTGGTATTCCGGTACACCATCTGAGCTCAAACCTCCAGAACTTGAGGACATTGGAAGAACATACATAGATATGGCCGGAAACGAAAATAATTTACTTAAGTTTTTAGAATTTTTGGTAAGCTCTCAAAAGTACAGAGAAGCTTCGGTAATTGTTGATGCGGCCCACAGTGTAAATTCTGATTTGTTCTCAGACATGAAGAAAGCAATTTATTTGAAACTAGCCGAGGAAGAAACCTCTCTCATGGCAAAAGGAATTTACAAATTTAATCATGATTCTTGATTAGAGATCATGTATTACACTAGTGACCACACCCCATATCTGTGCTTCACTTTTTCCATTTAACTCAATTGGTTCGTAGTCTTCATTTTCTGGCTGCAAAACGATTGATGACCTTTTTTTTACATACCTTTTTACGGTAAGCTCACCATCAATTATTGCAATTACTACATTTCCATTTTCTGCTTTGATACTTTTATCAACTACCAAAATATCATTTGGGAATATTCCTGCATTTATCATTGAATTTCCGGAGGCACGAACTAAAAAGGTTGATGCGGGATGCTTTACCAGGTATTGATTAAGATCAATCTTATCTTCTAAATAATCATCAGCAGGGGATGGAAAACCTGCTGCAACCCTCTCTGTATACAATGGGATCTCATAAAGACCTTTACTTACTATCTCTGAAATGTATCTAACTTTACTTTCTGGGACTCTTATAGCTTTGGTTGACTCCCCATATTTTCCCTGCCCTTTTGGTCTACCAGCACCTTTTCTTGCTCCGCCTTTTGTCATAAAAATGTCTTTCTTTTATCTTAGAATAGTGTACAGTATTCAAAGGAATAAATAAAGAAATGAATAATAAAATTTTTGCTTTAGTCGACTGTAATAACTTTTATGCATCGTGTGAACGAGTGTTTAATCCGAAACTTGAAGGAGAGCCAATCGTTGTTCTTTCCAATAATGACGGGTGCATTGTTGCACGATCAAACGAAGCAAAAGCACTAGGTATTCCAATGGGAGCTCCGCTATTCAAATATGAACAATTAATAAAGAGAAACAATGTTCATGTATTCTCATCAAACTACACATTCTACGGAGATATGTCAGCAAGAGTGATGACATCTCTTCGTTCAATAGTTGGGGACATCGAGATTTACTCAATAGATGAAGCTTTTTTAGATATAAGTAAATTTTATTATTGTGATTTAAAAGAGACAGCAGATGAGATACGAAGACAAATAAAACAATGGACAGGAATACCTATCTCAATAGGTATTGGGCCATCCAAAACATTAGCAAAAGCCGCAAATAGACAAGCTAAAAAATATGAAGAATCAAATGTCTTTGATATACGAGAGGAGTCAGAAAGAATTAGAGTCCTAAAAAGTTTAGAACTTGAAGATATATGGGGGATATCAACAAGATGGGGTAGGAGGCTTAGAACTATCGGGATCAACTCCGCGTATGAGCTTTCAACAGGAGATCCAAGACAGATACGAAAAACACTTAGCATTGTGGGAGAGAGGATATATCACGAACTTAACGGCATATCGTGCATGCAAATTGAAGAAGTCAAAAATAAAAAAAATATAATCTCATCGAAATCTTTTGGAAAAAAAGTTACAAAAGTATATGAACTTGAAGAAGCTGTTTCAACCTATGTTGCAAGAGCATGTGAAAAATTACGATCCCAGAACTCAAGAGCTGGAGGAATTCATGTATTTTTGAGAACTAGCCCATTTGTAGATATTGATAAAAAATACAGCAATGGAATGAGTTCATTTTTTACAATTCCAACCAGTAACACTTCAAAGATAATCAAAGAAGCAAAAAGATTAACGAATAAATTATTTCTCCCAAACTATGAGTATCAAAAAATAGGAGTTATTTTATTAAATATTTCTGATGCCAGGAATGAACAATTCAGCTTTCACGAGAGGGAGAATTATGAACAGTCAGATATTCTCATGGAATCGTTAGATCATCTAAATGACAGGTTTGGAAATGGAACTATTTTTATGGGAGCACAAGGCATTCAAAAAAATTGGAAGATGAGAGCTGATAGGAAGTCAGCAGCATATACAACAAAATTATTAGATATTCCCGAAGTAAGTTAACTTTTAATTGATTTCCAAAAAGATCTAGTTCTTAAGAACCAAAAGAAACCAACACTAAAACCTATAGCTGGAAATATTGTGAATAAAGTCATCACATCATATTTTGTTGCTAAAAAGCCAATAATTAAATTCGAGATAGTAAACATGAAAAAATAAAAAGAATAATCCAATCCTGCAATTCTTCCGCGTATATTATCTGGTGTTAATATTTGGATTCCATAAGATGAAAATGCCCATTGAGCTCCACCACCACAATGTGCTAACACAAGAAGTATTGTCGTAATATATAAAGTAGGAGAGAAAGGTATAAGAAAATAAAATATCCCCCAAATCATAATGGAAGGACCTATTGTTGATAAAAGTTTTTGGTCAGTCTTACCAAACAAATATCTAAACATTACTGGGCCTATAAATGCACCAATACCTCTCGCACTCCACATAAGTCCAGCGCCTAAATCACCAGTATCATAAACTTCTAAAGAAAGAATTGTAAATAAAGAAAGTAATCCAGCTGCTGAAATACCAAACATACCTTTTGTAATTGTTAAATAGAATATTTTTTTATCAGTTAAAACAAAATCAAGTCCATCTCTAAATTTAACTTTCTCATTTTCAGACATAGATAATATATTTTCACTTAAGTTTGTTTTGATTAAAAAAACTAAAAAAGCTGAAAACATAAATGATAAAAAATTAATAGTGAATAATTGGTTTCTTGTTAGAAACTCTGATAAAAATCCACCTAATCCAGCACCTAGACCAGCAGCTATTCCCCATGTTGAGAAATTTAATACATTAGCTTCTGGTAAATTATCTCTGCTAACTACATTCGGTAAGGCTGCATCAGAAGCTGGCATGTACGCACAGTTAACAACGCCAAGAAGTGAAAAT
>CACLRL010000010.1 GCA_902609285.1 uncultured Candidatus Actinomarina sp.
ACACCCTCTAAATGGGAAAAAATAGAATCAATATCTTTTTGTGGAAAATTAAATTTTTTTTCTAACTGAATTAAGAACTTTTTTGCTATTAAATCAGTATTTTTGTTTGGATCTTCCGATATTTTTGAAATAAAATCTGATAAAGCTTCCTCCAAGTGTATATTCGTTTTGTTGATATCTTTACTCATGCCAATTTAAGATTTTTGCCTGAACCTGAAATTTGTACTTTTTTTATTTTATTAAAAATTCTTGCTACTTCTTCTCGATCTATTGTTTCTTTTTCCATTAAAACTTTGACCATTTCTTCCATCTGTTTTTTAAATTTTGCAAGTATTTTTCCTGCAACAATATGGGCATCACTTAACAGGCTTTTTACCTCTTCATCTATCGATGAAGCTACTTCATCAGAATAATCCTGCTGTCTTCCATAATCTCGTCCTAAAAATACTTCATTTGTGCCTTTGCCGTATAACATTGGTCCTAGTTTTTCGCTCATTCCAAATTCCATAACCATCCTTCTTGCTATTTCTGTTGCTTTTTCTATATCGTTGGAAGCCCCTGTAGTTGGATCAGCAAATATCAATTCCTCTGCTACCCTTCCGCCCATAAGCATCGCTAAACGATCTTTCAATTCTGCCTTTGAAGTTAGATATTTTTCACTGTCTGGAAGCGCTTGAGTATACCCTAACGCTCTTCCTCTTGGAATGATTGTCACCTTATGTATTGGATCAGCATTTGGAAGTGCCCAGCCCACTAAAGCGTGACCAGTTTCATGATAAGCAATTATTAATTTTTCTTCTTTTGTTAAAATTTGACTTTTCTTTTCTGGACCAGCTAAAACTCTATCGATCGAGTTTTCAATATCTACTTTAGATATTGTCTTCTTACTTTTTCTTGCAGCAAGAAGTGCAGCTTCATTTAATAAGTTTGCAAGATCTGCACCAGTAAATCCCGGGGTTTGTTTAGCAATTGTCTCTAAATTAACATTTTTTGCAATTGGCTTTTCTTTAGAGTGAACTTTAAGAATCTGAGTTCTTCCCTTAAGATCTGGTCTATCTACAATAATTTGTCTATCAAAACGGCCCGGTCTTAAAAGAGCCGGATCCAAAACATCGGGTCTATTTGTTGCAGCCATCAATATAACACCTTGGTTAGCTTCAAAACCGTCCATCTCAACCAATAATTGATTTAAAGTTTGTTCTCTTTCGTCATGACCTCCACCAAGACCAGCTCCTCTCATTCGACCAACAGCATCTATTTCGTCGATAAATATTATGGCTGGTGAAGAATCTTTAGCTTTTTTAAATAAGTCTCTTACTCTACTTGCTCCTACACCAACAAACATTTCAACAAAATCTGAACCTGAAATGCTGAAAAAAGGAACTTTCGATTCGCCTGCAACTGCTTTAGCAAGTAATGTTTTACCTGTGCCAGGAGGACCAACCAAGAGTACTCCCTTAGGTATTTTTGCTCCTAATTTATTGAATTTTTCTGGCGATTTAAGAAATTCTTTAATCTCTTCCAGTTCTTCTTTGGCTTCTTCAGCCCCAGCTACATCATTAAATGTTATTTTTGGAGATTCTTCATCTAGTTCTTTGGCTTTTGATTTACCAAACTGCATAATTTGATTTCCATTTGATCTAACTTGAGAAAACATAAAAATCATAAAACCTGCAAGAAATATCCAAGGTAAAAACGCAATTAAATAATCTTGAATGCCTGCCGGCTCTGTGTCTGTGTTCAAAACTATACTCTGATCAATTAAAAGCTTAAATATTTCGCCTTCAAAGCCTTCCGGGTATTCTGTTTTATAAACAGTATCATCATTAGCCAGCATGTATTCGACAGTATTAGATTGTTCCTTTATTGTTGCTTCTAGAACTAATCCTTCATTAATTTGAGATTGAAGTTCTGAAAATGTTGAACTTTCAGGAGCATTAATGGTCTGGTTATACCTTTGAACTCCAAAAAAAATTAAAAGTCCTAAAGATATATATATAAACAGTGACCTATTTCTTTTTTTGTTATCTTGATCTTTATTATCTTCCACATTTTAAATTTAATATATGTCTGAATAAATAAATAGTCAAAGTTACGATAAAACTAAGAATTATTCAGGTTATATAAATTATCTTTTTGTAGTGAAGCTTGTAAAAAATCTTTTTTTAATTTTTTTTCATTTTCTTTTGCTAGATCTGATTTTCTAAGTCCTACAATCCAGTAAAGATCATTGTCTACATAAACCATTGGCCAATTCTTTCTGAATGCGTTATCTACTCCATAATTACGAAGAACTTCTGAGGCTTTAATCGAAATACCATTACTAATTATTTTTTCACCATTTTTGAAAAATCTAATATCAATATCCCGGTTTTCTGGATGAGCGCAATTCCAATTGTTGAAAATTTCAATTTTATCAATTTTTTTAAATTTGAAAAATCCAATAAAAGAACTGTCCCCGTCCTTAGCAACTTTTCTCCATTGATTATTATCTAAGAATATAATTGAACCACCTGAGTTGAAACAAATCCATTCTTTAAAAAAATCAAATTTCTTCTTCTCTTTGATTGATGTAGATATCTTTTCTATATCGTTTTTTTCTATGCTTTTCATTCCTAAAAAGTTTGCTATTTCATTTAAATAGAGTTGTCTTTCATTGCTGTTATGGCTTATTAATGATATTGGTATCTCTAAATAGCCTCTCGAAAATTTTATGTACTTTAAATAGTCTGTTTTATAATTTGTTCTAAGTTCTACTTCATTTGTCAAAAGTTCAACTTTTTCTTCAAATGAGCCAGGAAATTTTTCATTAATTTCCGGAATTAAAATGTTTCTAATCCAGTTTCTTACAATCTTATTATCTTTGTTTGATGGATCATCAAAATAAGTTAAATTATGTTTGTTTGCATAATCATAAATTTCTGTTTTTGAAATTTCAATCATTGGTCTTTGAATTTTTTTATTAATAGACTTTATCGATTTTAAACCCTCAAGTCGTGTTCCTCTGAATAAATTTATTAATAACGTTTCTGCCTTATCAGAAAGGTTGTGACCTGTTATTAATATTTCCTCTTTTTTAAGATCAGAGAGTAGAGCCTTGTACCTTTCATCTCTCATCTTAGTTTCAGAAGATTTTGGATTTAATGAAGTTGGGAGTATTTTAAATTTTAAATTTAATGAATCTGCGATTTTTTTAGCGATTATTTCTAACTTCTTAGAATCTTGTTGGTTGTGTTGAACAAAAACAAGCCTAATTTTTACAGATTGTTTTGTCAAAATATGAGCTAATACAGAACTGTCTACTCCGCCGCTTAATGCAAGAACATAATTTTTAGACAAATCGATATTTTCAATAATTTTTTGAATGTTTGAGCTCATAAATTTTGCTCTATTTCTTTATAACTTTATATCTCTTTTTTGTGACTTGTCTAAAGTATTGGACAATATTTCCAATAATGACCAATGTTGCAATTGCAACGCTTGTTGGTATTAGAAACTTATATGTCCATTGAGGATCTTCTTGGACCTCTTCTTCCTCCTCTATCACAATTGCTGGTATAGGAACTTGTTCATGTTCATCAGATATATTGGAGTAATCATAAGTGGATGAAAAAGCTGAACTACTTATAGATAGAATCAGTAAAGAAGAAAGTATAAATTTTTTCACATTAAAAGACTACACAAACCGAGAAAAAAAATAAATTTATATTTAATTAATTTTGAGCCGAAGGAGGGAATTGAACCCTCGGCCTGCTCATTACGAGTGAGCTGCTCTACCACTGAGCTACTTCGGCAATAAAGAGCAATTACAATTACAAAAAAATTTATAGATCTTCAATTTTTTCCCAATTACGATCATCGTGACCAAAATGAGAAAACAGTGTATCTTTTTTATAATTTACATTCAATAAATCCAAGCGTTCGATGATCATTCCTGGCATCATATCAAAATTGGAGACAAAATCATTTAGAACTAAATCATTTTTTTTTGATGTATTAAATGTTTCAATAGATAATTCATAAGGTTCTGCTTTTCCAATTGCATAAGCTATTCTGACTTGGCATATTTCTGCCAAATTATGTGCAACAATATTTTTTGCTAAATGTCTCGCTGCATATGCTGCTGATCTATCAACCTTTGAAGGATCTTTTCCAGAAAAAGCTCCCCCTCCTACAGGTACCGTTGGTCCATATGCATCAACAACAATTTTTCTACCGGTTAAACCTGTATCACCTGCAGGTCCACCCTTAACAAATGATCCAGAAGGATTCAAATCAAATTGGAAATCGTCATTTACTAATTTTCCAATCATTTCCTCAAGATTATTTCTTAAACCGTCAATATCAATATCTTTTTTATGTTGTGTAGAAATTACAACTTTGGTTTTTTTTCCACCAGTAGTTACTTGTACTTTCGAATCTAAGTCAAGACTTTCATCATTATTTTGAATATCCCATAAGGACATTTGTATATTTCTACTGATATCAAATGTCTCAGGCATAAGTGATTTTGTCTCATTTGTGGCATAACCGACCATAATGCCTTGATCACCAGCTCCAAGATCTTTATCATCTTCGACTGCAGATCTTATCTCTTCTGATTGAGGAGTTAATTCATTTTGTATTGTTAAATTATTTAGTTGAAAATCCTCAAAACTTGTTTTTATTGTTTTAGATAATGCCTCTTTAACTATCTTATTTACAGTTTCATCATCAATATTGGCAATTTCACTTATCTCTCCACCAACAACAACTAACCCTCCGTAAGATGTCCCTGTTAGAAAAGTCTCAACAGCTACCCTGGATTTTTTATTATTTGAAAGTGCCTCTGTCAAAACATAGTCAGATATAAGGTCAGCTATTTTATCAGGGTGTCCTGGAGAAACTGTTTCAGCGGTTTTGTACATTTTTTTTTATTTATTTCGCTCCTTTATATTAATTATTTATTCTAAGTTCTGCTTTAAAACTTTAATCTATTTATTTGTTATCCTCTTTTTATGTCCACTGAGATAAAAAAGATTTATAATTTACTATTCTCAGTTGGTTTCTCTTCTATCGGTTTTATTGCAGCAATTACTGTCACTGCTTTGGCAGTAAGAGAAGTTACTACTAATCCTTATTTAGTAGGGATTCCAAATGCACTTGGTGTTGGGGGGGGCGTTTGTGGGTACGCAGATTTTTGATTATTTACAAAAGAAATATTCAAGAATGCTTGCTTTAGCAAATACTTTTTTTGTTGGAGCAATAGGGGGGGTTGTTTGCTTTATAAGTCTTTTAACAAATTCATTTAACTTACTTATTGTTGGAGCTTTTGTTTTAGGCATAGGACAGTCTGCTTCCTTGCAAACAAGATACGCATCATCGTTTATTGTTAAAGAAGATTTCAGAGCAACTGCTCTTTCACTTGCTGTGTGGTTTTCAGTTTTTGGTTCAGTCTTTGGACCAAGACTGGTTGGACAATACTCTTCTACATTTAAAAATATTTTTGGATCCGAATTAATTGTTGCCTATCTTATTGCAACGATTGGTTTTTTGCTTGCAGGGTTTTGCGTAATAGGACTAACAGATAAAAATAGTTTATTGAGATTGCCTGTAGTTACCGAAAATACCTCTTCAAAAACTAAGCTCGATAGTAAAGCAACCCAATTAACTGTGTTGTTAGTTGTTAATCACTTTGTAATGGTGATTATCATGGCTGCAACCCCTTTACACGTTCAAGATAT
Organism: uncultured Candidatus Actinomarina sp.; assembly: GCA_902609285.1. Lineage (GTDB taxonomy): Bacteria > Actinomycetota > Acidimicrobiia > Actinomarinales > Actinomarinaceae > Actinomarina. Next base: position 5,724 of record CACLRL010000010.1, read on the forward strand.
AGGTGAAACCATACAGGTCGTTGGTACAATAATTAGCTACCACACCCTTGGAATGTTTGTTTTCTCACCCATACTTGGACGATTTGTGGATAAGGTTGGTTCAAAAAAGGTATCAATTACTGGTGGGTTTATACTCTTAATAAGCTGTATTTGCGCATTAAATACTTCTGACATATTTCTATTAAATTTAAGTTTATTTTTATTGGGTCTTGGGTGGAATTTTAACTTTGTTTCTATTAGTTCTGAAATTTCTAAATACTCAATAGAAAAAAATACAAACCTTAATATAAAAAGCGATTCATTCGTATTTGTAGGCAGTGTGTTTGCCCAGTCATCTTTAGGACTAACCTACACATTAATTGGCTTTGAGGGGCTAGTAATATTTGGAACTCTGGCAGCCATTTTTTTGCTATTCAATTTAGTCAGACTTTCTTCAAAACTATTGACTTAAAGTTGAAATAGCTTCAGATTCCAAAACTAATTTGTTTATTGCTATCCTTGGCCTTATTCCCAAAGATATGTCCTCAATAAAATTTGTTAATAGTTCAGAATACCTGAATTCAACTTTTGTAAAATTTGTTGTTGATAAAATATTGTTCACTAAATATTCAATTGATTTTTCAAGAATATTTAAATTAGTATTTGAATCTACATTAATTTCGTTGATAGAATTTTCTAATTTAATCAAATTAAACATCTTTTCATTGGCATTTTGTTGAGGAGGCTTCAAGTTTTGTAAAATCGAAGTTATTAAACTTATTTCATCATTGAGGTTCTTTTTCAATAGACTCTCCTCCATATCTAGAAAATTTATAATATCTTCAAATTCAAAATCATATGTATAGGTGTATTCATCATCTATATATAAAGTTCTACACCTGCTTTTAAGTGTCGGTAACATATTTTTTATTGAATCATCTTTTGAATGTGACCAGTGTCTTCCATTTGAAGTGATAATAAATATATTCGAGTTTGAAGGCTCTTCTAAAGTTTTCAATAGAGCATTTGATGCTTCTTCGGTAAGGGACTTTGTCGGAGGAAATATAAATATTTTATATTTTGCTTCAATTGGATAAATACTTTCATTAGTTATTACTTTTCTAATATCATCAACACCTAATGTATTAATATTTTCAGATGTAACAACTCTTATATCTGGATGCTCAAAGATGTCAGTAGAATTAAACAATAAATTAGATGAAAAAGCTTTTGCCTGATCAATTAAATAGCGTGAAGAGCCAGAAATCAAAAGATACGAGTGAAAAGGTTTTGATGATTCATTTAATAATTTTGAATTAAGTTCAATCAACATTTAACCATTCATATATAATTTTTGTATTGAATTCAAAATCTTGAGTTGCATCCAAAACTAAAAAGTCATCTTTAAATTTCTCGGCTAGTTCTAAATAACCAGCTTTTACTTTTTTAAAAAAATCTATATCAGAACTTCCAATTCTATCATTTACTTTTTGACGTTTTAGCGATATCTCCGGATCAATGTCTAAAAGAATAACTTTTTCGGGCCAATAGCCGTTTATGGCAATATCATTTATGTTATATATTTTTTCAAAACCTAGGCCTCTTCCAATTCCTTGGTATGCCACTGATGAGAAAGCACTTCTGTCAGAAATTATTTTTATCCCTGCCTCTATAGATGGTCTTATTACTTCTTCAACTAAGTTTGATCTATTAGCTGAAAATAAGAGTGCTTCGGTTAAAGGCTCAACTTCATATTCATGACTCAGTAAAAGATCCCTTATCCCTTCACCAAGTTTTGAACCTCCGGGCTCTCTTACTATTTTGTAATCTATTTGCTTTTTTTCTAGATGATTGGTTAATGATTCAATGTAACTAGTTTTACCAGACCCATCTACTCCTTCAAAAGCTACATAATCTGTATTCAAATTTTTATTCCTTTTCGTCTAGTTTCAACTTTATCTTATTAAAGTTTGATTTTTCAATACCAAATTCATTAAAAATACTTCTGTATCCATTTATAAAATTTAAAATCCCAGCAATAAGTATCAATATCGAACTTCCAATTAAGACTAGATAAACTCCATCTTGGCCAAAAATACCATCTAAATAATTTGCGATAATACCTGACAATAAAAAAGAGAATAATAATGCGAGCCTTCCAATGGTATAAAAATTCCCAAACACTCTTCCTCTAATTTCAATACTTGTAGATGCCTGCAAAAAACTTATTGTTAATAAGTAAACTCCTCCTGTTCCAAGGCCTGAAATAAAAACAGATAATAAAATAACTAAAAAATCAGTTGATCTAAATGCTAATAAAAGGGAAATACCAACTAGCATCATTGAAATTCCAATTAAAAAGTTAACTCGATTAAAACTTGTAACAAAATAGCTTAAAGTCAACATGCTTATTAAAATTCCAGTTCCAAATGAAGCGATCATAAATCCAAATGAACTCTCGCTAAAACCCAGATCAACCGTAAGGAAAGTATGTCCTAATATAAATAACGTACCAGCTCCAACCAAGCAAAACGAAATTGAAAATGAGATATTTCTAATATCTTTAGTTTTGAAAAAATAATCCAAGCCATCTTTGAAATTTTTAAATGAAACATTAGGTTTTTTATTTAATGTATTTTTATTTTGATTTTTTAAAAAGTAAAGAAGTATCGCAGAAGCCATAAACGTGAAAGTATCAAATAAAAATATGATTGATCCACTCCATCCATTACCAGTTTCATTTATAAGTTCTAAACTGTTCCAATCGCTAACAATTCCCAGAGCTAATGATGCAACAGGTAATGTTGCATATGTACCGATTGCAAATAAAGAATTTGCTTTTACAAGATTTTCTTTATTTACTATCTCAGGAACTACAGCCTCTCTAGAAGGTTGTCTAATAAGTGAAAATATTTCAGATAGAAAATTTATTAAAAATATTGAATACAAATTATTAGCAAAAAATAGAAACATAACAAATATCATTCTTATAACATCGCAAAATATCATTATCATTTTTTTGTCGTATCTATCAGCGATTAATCCAGCGAATGAAGATAAAAGAGCTGGAACAATTCTTGCTATTAGTGGAACGATTGCTGTAAGCTCAGAATTTCCCGCTTCAGTTCCAAGATAGCTAGCCAATGCAACGGAGCCAAAGAGGGTTGCCCAGTCTCCAAAGCTTGAAATTGTTCCGGACCACCAGAGTAAAGAAAACTGAGACTTTGAAAAAATTTTTATTTTATCCATTGCTTATATAATCACTATAAATCGAATTGAAAATACTTTTTTTCTAAAATCCTGTACTTTTAGCAAAATACTGTTATCAATAAGGACATGTCCAAACCTTTAGTTATAGTTGAGTCACCAACAAAAGTTAAGACTATATCAAGAATTCTTGGTGATGAATATGTAGTTAAATCAAGCGTAGGTCATATTAGAGATCTTCCAAGAAACACAAAATCAATTCCTTCTTCATTTAAAAAAGAAGATATTCTTTGGGGTGCTGTAAAGCCAAATCAATTTGAAAACATATATGTGATACCAGAAGATAGAAAAAAAATAGTAAATGAATTAAAAGACTTGGCCGATAAAGCACCAGACGTCTACTTAGCTACTGATGATGACAGGGAAGGTGAAGCAATTGCATATCACCTAAAGGAATCTCTTGAATTAAAAAATGAACCTAAACGAATTAAATTTAATGAAATTACAGATACTGCTGTGCTTAATGCAATGAAAAATCCCGAAAAAATTGATATTGGAAAGTTTAAATCTTACGAAGCAAGAAGAACGCTTGACAGAATGATTGGTTATGAAATATCACCAAAATTACGAGATCTAGGAGGGGCGTTTATTTCTACTGGAAGAGTTCAAGGACCAGCAATTAGATTGATTGTTGAAAGAGAAGAGGAGCGTTTAAGTTTTATTAAATCTGAATATTTTGAAATTAAGGCTGATTGTAAGAGTTTAGGGTTCGAATTTAAATCAAATCTTAAATCTTTAAATGGCATAAAAATTTCAACCTCTAAAGATTTTGATAAAGAAGGAAAAAAAATTTCAAAGGATAGAAGATATTTGAATGAGGAAGAGGCGAGAGACATTGTTAACATACTTAAAAATTCTGTAGCAAATATATCAAATATTAAAGAGTCTCAAAGAACTGGGAAGCCTCCAAAACCCTTTAAAACAACAAGTTTGCAAACGTCTGCAAGAAATAATCTGGGATTTCAACCAGGCAAAACCATGGGTATTGCACAAAAACTTTATCAAGAGGGATTAATAACATATATGAGAACAGACTCAATTAGGCTTTCAGATATTGCAATAAAAGCTTCTAGAAAATATATTGAGTCAAATTTTAGTAAAGAACATCTTCCTTCTACACCAAATTATTTTGGCGATAGCAAAAATGCTCAAGCAGCTCATGAAGCTATTAGGCCATCAGGTGAAAAATTTAAAACGCCTGAAGAGTTATTAAATAAATATAAAGAAGACAGTGATGAGTATAGGCTTTACGAACTAATTTTTAATATAACCATCGCGTCACAAATGTCAGAAGCTAGAGGAGTAACAAAAACGATAGACATAGAAGTAAACGATGAGATTTATGAAACTATTTTATTAGGGATATCTGGGACAACTTGGGTTTTTGGAGGATACAGAGATATAGCTAAAAACCTAAGTGAACAATCACAGGAGCTACCAAATTTAAAAAAAGGTGATAAAGTCGAAATAATTAATTCAGAATACGAACAAAAATTTACAAATCCACCAAATAGATATTCCTCAACATCACTTATTAATAAATTAGAAGAACTTGGTATTGGGAGGCCATCAACATACGTTTCAATAATCCAAAGCATAACATCAGTTTTTATAAATTCAGATTCAAGCTTGAAACCCAGAATAATAGCAATGGCAATGATTAATAATTTTATGAAACCTTATTTTGATCCCTACATAAATTATAAATTTTCAAAGGAAATGGAAGATAAGTTAGATGAAATATTAGAAAGTAAATCACCTGAAGATGCAAAAATAGATTTCTTAAAAGATTCCTATGAGAAAATTCAAAAACATGTAAACAAATATGGTGAGCCTGACCCGATTTCCCTAACTTCATATCCGCTTCCATTTGATACTCGATATGTTCTAAAAACTGGTCGCGTCCAGGATAGAATCGCCTATCCATATTTACAGAGAGATGATGACTTTTATATAGGCTTACCACCTGACATAACTATCGAAGAACTAGATGAAACCTATATAAATGAAGGTGAAAAACAACAAGAAGCAAATCTTCTTAAAGAGCGTAGAGTTTGTGATTGTAAAGAATGTGAAACTCCTATCTTTATAAAACTTGGTCCTGGCGGAGGATATTATTTTCAACACGGCATAAAAGAAAAGGGAATTAGGCAACCAAAATGTCTCTATAGGAATATGATAGGACCTATTTTCGAAGATGAAGATCCTGACTTACTTGGTCCTGAAGATGCATATAAAAGGTTTAATTTGTCGACCAAAAACCCACGTCTTGTATGTCAAGAAAATGGCTGGAGTTATATGACAGCTGTAGGACCTTATGGAGGATTTGCAATTAAACAGAGAAATCGAGAAGTTTTTGATATTAATGATCTTAAGGAAATGAAAAAAAACGAAATAATAGAACTAGTTAACTCTGAAAAATACCAAAAAATTATGAACTTGATTAATGGAGAAAGAAAAAATATTCCTAAGAGTTTAAACAAAGATGAACTCCTCGAAAGAATTAAGGAAACATATTTGATTAATGAAAAGAGTATTAAAAAGTTATCAAAAGATAGTTTGGTAAACTTGGCAAAACTTCTAGACATTGTTTTCTATAGAGGAAGATTCAGAATGAAAACTGAGGATGCAACAAAAAATAATTTGATTAATAAAATAGTTATTGATAAAAAAAATAAACCGCTAGAAACACCCCAAAAAGCTTTAACTATTGATAGTTCTGAAATTTTAAATGTATTTGGCGATAGTAATAACTAAAAATTATTCATATATTTGATTCAATTTTATCTATCAATTTTTCCCAGTTATAAAAGTCACCAACAAACTTTCTACCTTCTAATCCAAACTCTTCAATCTTTTCAGGGTTATTTATAAAATAAAGGATTGACTCCTTAAGTATTTTTTTATCCCCAGCTACAAATCCAGTTTTACCAGGAATAATTGTTTCAATTGCGCCTCCAGACGCACCTACAATTACTGGAACTCCGTAGCTTGCTGCTTCTAAATAAACTAATCCAAGACCTTCAAACTCAATTCCAAAATATTTTGACTGAGATGGCATAGCGAATATATCAATTGATTTGTAAAAGTTAGAAAGATCGTCTTCACCTTCGTCCTTTAAGAAAGAAATGTCAGCAGCAGATACGTTTGATAATTTCTTTAAATAATTTTCTTGTTTTCCGAATCCAAATATTTTTAGCTCAATTGGAATACCTGCTTCTCTGATTTCGTGAGTTACATCAATCAGCCAATTTATTTTTTTTCTAGAAACAAGTCGACTCACAACTCCAATAGTTATTTTTTCATTTACTTCGTATTCTTTTTCAAAATTTGGTATATCAATTCCTGCACCAATATTATGGATTTGAGTCTCTGTTATATCTTCTAACTTTTTACGTGAAAAATCACTTACTGTAAAAATTTTATTCAAATTATTAAGATTTTTTTTCAATATTGTTCTAATGATTGGAAAATAATTTAAAACATTAAATTCTGCACCGTGGCAAATCATAAATTGTGGAATTTTCACATTTTTAGGCGAATCGGGAATGTCTAATTTGTTTAATTTATTTACAAATAGAAAATTTGGGTTGCTTGAGCCATGTAAGATAATGTCAAACTTATTTTCATTTATTATTTTTTGTACATCTGAGAATACTTTATTTGGATTCCACAAAAAATTTTCAGTTGATTTAAAAGTGTTCTCACCAGTAACCCATTTAGGTCCATACACAAAAATATTATTTTTCGAATTTTCTGAAAGATTTGAAAGGTAGGTAGTAATCCCACCTTTTTTTGGTTTCCAGTCGTTAGTAATGAGTAAAATATTCATTTGTTGAAATTTATGTGTTTAAATATGTTATCAAAAAGCTGATGCAAATATAAGACTTACTATTGTCATGACTTTAATAACGATATTCATTGCCGGTCCTGAAGTATCTTTGAATGGATCTCCAATGGTATCCCCTATAACAGCTGCCTTATGTTCTTCAGATCCCTTACCAGCACCGCCACCTGCTTCAATATATTTTTTTGCATTGTCCCAAGCGCCACCGGAGTTAGCCATAAATATCGCAAGCAAAAATCCAGTTACGAGAGCACCAGCTAAAAAACCACCTAAGGCTTCTTTATTCCAAAACCCGATTACTAGAGGTAGAACAATTGCTAATCCGCCTGGAAGCAGCATTTCCCTTAATGCCGCTGTGGTAGCAATGTCTACACACTCTTCATATTCAGGAACGACACCCTCTTTACCTTCTCTTAATCCAGGTATTTCTCTAAATTGCCTTCTTACCTCTTCAATCATTTTAAAGGCAGCTCTTCCTACAGCATTTATTGTCATTGCTGCAAACAAAAATGGGAACATCCCACCTAGAAACAATCCAAGAGTAACTTCTACTTTTGTAATGTTTAATCCAGATTCAGCCAATCCTGCACTTTGTACAAATGCAGAAAATAAAGCTAGAGCTGTTACAGCAGCTGATCCAATTGCAAACCCTTTTGCGATAGCTGCGGTTGTGTTTCCTAGAGAATCTAATTCATCTGTGGCTTTTCTTACTTCAGGATCCAAATGTGCCATTTCTGCTATACCTCCTGCATTGTCTGCAATAGGTCCGTAAGCATCCACTGCTACGGTGATACCCAATGTTGCTAAAACTCCAATAGCTGCAACTGCAACTCCGTATATTCCACCACCATCACCTAAAGCCCAATCTCCTGCTGTATAAGCTCCAAAAACTCCAAAAACAACAACAATTACTGAGAAAGCTGCAGATCTCATACCTTCTGATATTCCTGAAAGTACAAGAGTGGCCGGTCCCGTCTTTGCTTGATCAGCAATGTTTTTAACAATTGAGTGATGATCTGATGTAAACCATTCTGAAATTTGACCTACAGTTATTCCTACTAATAAACCAATTATTACCGAGAAAAAAAGGCCGATTGGGTTTTCAGAGTAATCCGAAAACATTGTGTTGGAAAGAAAGAAAACTCCTATAGCGGTTAAAGCTGCCGCTGAATAAGTCCCTCTATGTAAAGCTTGTGCAAGTTTTCCCTCTTTTGGTACTACAAGAAATGAGGAAACGATTGAAGCTAGCATTCCAATAGTGCCAACAGCAAGTGGAAAAAATAATAGCGAAGGCAATGTCTCTGAATTAGAAAACACTATTGCAGCATAAGCTAATGGTGCAACTAGTGACCCAACATAGCTCTCAAATAAGTCTGCACCCATACCAGCTACATCTCCAACATTGTCACCAACGTTATCAGCAATAGTTGCAGGATTTCTAGGATCGTCTTCTGGAATTCCGGCCTCTACTTTTCCGACTAAATCAGCTCCAACATCAGCAGCTTTTGTGTAAATTCCTCCTCCAACTCTTGCAAAAAGAGCAATCGAAGAACCGCCTAAACCGATTGCGGCCAAAATATCATAAGCATTTTCAAGTTCCAATAGGTCAACAAAAATCCAATATCCAAGACCTACCCCCAACAAACCTAAGCCAGCAACCGAAAAACCCATCACCGCTCCACCTCTGAATGCGACTGGTAAAGCCTTTAGGGTTCCTCCATCTCTTGCAGCTTCTGTTGTTCTTCCATTAGCTGCAGTTGCTATTCTCATTCCAATAAATCCAGCTAACGATGAAAATAATGCACCACCAATGAAAGATACAGATCCCCAAACTCCGAGATCAGTAAGAGTTGGGATTAAAATAGCTAAAACTATGACAAAAATACTTATCCATGAATATTGTCTTTTCAAGAATGCCATGGATCCTTTTCTGATTGCATCGGAAAGATTACTAACTTTTTCATCAGAAACATTTATAGACAATATTCTATTTGAAAAATAAGCTGCCAAAAGCAAGCCCATAATTGCCGCAACTATAGATCCTTGATAGTTTAAAAGCATTTGTATTCCCCCAAATTATTGAATAAATATATATTAATTAGATTAATTCTTTTTGTTAGTCATTCTACAACAGGTGTTTCAAATCTTTCATCGTCATCTCTTTCGGAAATTGGAACTTTTTGTAAAATTCTATTTAATAATATTGGTGCAATTACAGTTGTTACTATGACCATCCAAATAATTATGGAGATAATATCTTCGGTGATTATTGAAGATAATGTTGTTGTAGCAACAGCGACAAAAATAAGACCTACTTCGCCTCTTGGTGACATCCCAATTCCAATCAAAGAAGTATTGAATCCTTTACCCATAGCACCTAGGGCTGAAACATACTTCCCTACAAACGCTAATAAACTGACCAACATTCCATATAGAAAAATTTCCAATGAAGCCAGTGTCTGAATGTTTACTTCCGAACCAATATAAACAAAAAATATTGGAACTAACAAGAAGTTCAAAGGCTTCATTTCTTCTCTAATCCTGTGTGTCATTTTAGATTCTGCGGCGATTACTCCTCCAGCAAAAGCTCCAACAATTGGATGTAGCCCAACAAAGTGAGCAGCAGCACCTAATAACATTGCAAAAATAAAGCTTCCAGTTACAAATGTACCTGGAGAGGGGATTTTTACTAAGAAGTTAAAAACTATTGGAGAAATTTTTCTACCAATGACTACGACTGCAATTAAAAATCCTATGGCCTTGCCGCTAATAATTGCTAAATCAATAAGAGCAAAATCTCCTGAACTAGTAAGAAGTCCAGCAACAACAGTCAGAATAAGTAATCCTAAAATATCGTCGACAACTGCTGCTCCAATAATTGTTTTAGCTTCTTTTGTTTTAAGGGCGCCCAAATCCCCAAATACTCTTGCGGTGATTCCAACAGATGTTGCTGTCATGGCAGCCCCAACAAATAGGGCAACTTCAAATTGATTAACTCCACCTAAACCGAGTGCATAAATCGATCCAAAACCAAGTGCAAATGGGGCAACAACACCTATTAGTGCGACGATTATTGAGGTTGATCCAAGCTCTACAAACTCTTCTAAGTTAGTTTCTAATCCAACTTCAAATAATAAAAGAACAACTCCAATTTCGGCAAGAGTAGAAATTACATCACCCTTTTCAAAATGTGGCAACAATCCAAGACCGTAATATCCAATAATGATTCCAGCCACTAGCTCTCCAATAACTGCTGGCTGATTTATTCTTCTCATTAACTCAGCGCCAAATTTTGCAGCAACTAAAATTATTGCTATTTCTAAAAATTTTTCAATAATTGTTTCCATGATGGTCTAGTTTAAATGAGAAGTGAATAAATGATAATGATTAAAACTTAAAGTAGAAAAATAATATAATTTGTTAATAATATGGGAAAAACATTATTTGAAAAAATTTGGGATAACCACCTTGTAGCTTCTATAGACAAAAGTACAAATTTAATATTTGTAGATTTGCATCTCGTACATGAAGTTACCTCTCCCCAAGCTTTTGATAGTCTGAGAATAGCCGGCAGGAAAGTAAAATATCCTGAATTAACTCTTGCAACAGTTGACCATGGTGTACCAACATCAAATAGATTACTTGGTATAAAAGATCCCTTATCAAAAATACAAATCGATGCGTTAGAAAATAATTGTGAGGAGTTCGGTGTTACATTGTTTGGAATAAATGATCCCCGTCAGGGTATCGTTCATGTAATCGGACCTGAGCAAGGTATAACACAGCCTGGAATGACAATTGTATGTGGGGACAGTCATACGGCTACTCATGGTGCATTTGGAGCGCTAGCGTTTGGCATTGGGACGTCTGAAGTTGAACATGTTCTTGCTACTCAAACCTTAGCAATGGCAAAGCCAAAAACGATGAAAGTTGAAGTCGTTGGAGATGTTTCTGATGGTGTAGGGCCAAAAGATATAATATTAGGAATTATTAGAAAAATTGGTACGGGTGGTGGAGCTGGACATGTTATTGAGTACGTTGGTGACGTAATAAAAAATATGAGCATGGAAAATAGAATGACTATTTGTAACATGTCAATAGAAGGCGGTGCAAGAGCAGGAATGATTGCACCTGATGAAACAACTTTTAATTATTTAAAAGATAAAAATTTTGCTCCAAAAAACAAAGATTGGGATGATGCAATTAGAGAGTGGAGTGATCTTTATTCTGATAATGATGCAGTGTTTGATAAGGTCGTAACTATAAATGCTAGTGATCTTGAACCCTCTATTTCATGGGGTACAAATCCTTCACAGGTAATTTTTGTAAATGATACTATTCCATATCCTGAAGATTTTAAAGATGAATCTGACAAAGAGGCAGCAAGTAGAGCTCTGGAATATATGGATTTGCAAGCTGGAGAAAAAATAAACGAAATTAATTTGGATAGAGTGTTCATTGGTAGTTGCACAAACGGTCGTATTGAAGATTTAAGAGAAGCTGCTCAAATAGTAAAAGGAAAAAAAGTTGCAAAAACTGTAGGTGCAATGGTTGTACCTGGTTCCACCCTTGTAAAAAATCAAGCAGAGGAAGAAGGTTTGGACAAAATTTTTATTGAAGCAGGATTTGATTGGCGTGAGGCAGGATGCTCTATGTGTCTTGGTATGAATCCAGATATATTAAATCCAGGAGAGAGATGTGCATCAACATCAAATCGAAACTACGAGGGAAGACAGGGTGCCGGAGGAAGAACTCATTTAGTAAGTCCAAAAATGGCAGCTGCAGCTGCACTGCATGGAAAATTTGTTGATATTAGAGATCTTTAAAATGAAAAAAATAAATGATATAAGTTCAACAATGCTTCCTTTAAATATGTCTAATGTTGATACAGATCAAATTATGCCAAAACAATTTCTTAAGCGGGTTGAAAGATCGGGCTATGGTGAGTTTTTATTTTTTGATTGGAAAAAGGATCCAGATTTTTCACTTAACAAAAAAGAATATCAAGGATCAAAAGTTTTAGTAGCAGGAGATAATTTTGGAACTGGTTCATCACGAGAACATGCTCCTTGGGGCCTACAAGATTGGGGATTCGATGCAATCATTTCAACCAAATTTGCAGATATATTTAAATTAAATTCTATAAATATAGGACTTTTACCAATTGAAGCATCTTTACAAAATGTTGAGGGTCTCTTTGAAAAAATTGAGAAAGATCCAAGCACAAATATACAGATATCAGTTGATAACAAATCTGTTAAATGTGAGGAAATTGAATTTATGTTTGATTTGGATGACTTCTCGCAAAAAAGAATTTTAGAAGGACTAGATAAAATTGATATTACCCTTGATTATATGAGTGATATTGAAAACTTTAATGAATCAAGAAAAAATTGGAAACCTAAACTAGCTTAGTTACTGGCAAGCTCAAGCTGTCACCAACCTCAACGGATAACAACATTCCATTATGTATCTGCAAAGAAGGTCTTAAATTTGGATTACTTTTATATTTTTCAAACCAATCCTCAATAAGCAAATCATCAATGTAATTTTGCAAAATTGTAGAAAGTTCTATTGAGGATGTTTTTGGAACTGCCCCTGGCAAATTTGCAATTGCTGAAATTATTACCCCGTTTCTTATTTCAAATGGTTCACTGTGTGTATTTGGTTTTACATTTTCAACACACCCCCCTTGATCAATTGCAACATCTATGATTACTGTGCCTTTTTCCATTTGGTCTATGTCTTCTTCGGTAATTACAACAGGAGGCTTTCTTCCTGGCAATAGAACAGCTCCTACAACAAGATCTGCCGATCTAACTTCATTTTTTGCTTCTTCACTCCCACCAATTATTGTTGTTATTTTGTCTTGATATTTATTTTTTAATTCTGTCAAAATTTCTTCATTTAAGTCTATTGCAACAACAGAAGCTCCAATTTGAATAGATTTATCAATTGAGGCTCTACCTACTTCACCGCAGCCTATAACAACTACCTTTGAATTACTCTCGTCTGAAATTGAAGGTAATAATAGCCCTTTGCCTTGTGAAGAGTATTCCAAGAATTGCATTCCTTTTTGAATTGCTAGGTTTCCAGCTATTTTAGACATAGGTATCAAGAGAGGATACTGATTTCCATCCATAATCATTTCAGTAGCAATACCCGTTAACTTTTTTTCTAGCAGCTTTTTTGTCATTGATAAATTAGAGGCTAAGTGTAAGTATCCAAATAAAACATGTGATGGTTTCAAAAGATTAAACTCTTCTTCTTGTGGTTCTTTTACCTTACAAATTATTTCGGAAGATTCATATAACTCTTGAGCAGATCCCAATATTTTTGCACCTGCAGATTCATAATCCTTATCTGAAAATCCAGAACCTTGGCCCGCACCCGACTCAACAAATATATCTGCAAGACCCGTGAATTGGGTTAAGTGTTTGGGTATTAATGCTACCCTTCCTTCATCTTGTTTTACTTCTTTTGGCACTCCAAGTTTTTTAATCATTCGAAAGAAGTGTTGATATTTTGCTTGGCAAAAAACCACTTTCTAGAATAGAAAAATTCAATTTGTCCACCCCCATGATGATTTATTTTGTTGTTACTAATAATGGTAAACTATGTTTTGAAATCATGAAGGATAATTTTTTTGTTATATTAGGTAATCAATTATTTGATCCAAAATACCTAAAAAACTTAGGCTGCAAAGATGTATTTATGGCTGAAGATTTAGGCCTTTGCACTTATGTTAAACACCATAAGCTGAAAATTTTTCTGTATTTAACTGCCATGAGAGAATTTAGCGATGAACTTGCAGGAAAAGATATAAAAGTAAATTACTTTAAACTTGAAGATAGAAAGGATAAAAAAGACTACTTTGAATTCCTAGTTGATTTTCTTAAAAAGAAAGAAATTGATAAGATTAATGTTTTTGAATTAGAAGATAAGCCTTTTGAAAAAAAATTCCATAAGAAAATGGTTGAAAATTCAATTAAAGTTGAAATTCAAAAATCTCCAATGTTTATTTTTGAAAGAGAAAAATTTACTCAAATGGCAAAAGGAAAAAAAGTATATCGGATGGCATCATTTTATCAAAAAGCTAGAAGAGACTTAAATATTTTAATGGATGAAAATGAACAACCGATTGGAGGTAAATGGTCATTTGATGAAGAAAATCGAAAAAAGATTCCAAAAAATACACTCATCCCCTCATTACCAAATTTTAAAGATTCCAAACATTCAGAAGATGTGATGAAGATAATTAATAAAAACTTTCAAGATCATCCTGGAGAATTGACAAACTTATGGTTTCCAGTGACTAGAAAAGATGCAAAAAAACAACTTGATGAGTTTATAAAAAATCGTTTTTTAAATTTTGGAGTTTATGAGGATGCTATGTTAGAGGGTGAAAATTTTCTTTTTCACAGCTGTATAAGCTCACTGATGAATATCGGCCTTTTAACACCTCATTACGTTATTGAAAGATCAATCAAGCTGGCAGACAAATATGACGTTCCAATAAATTCTCTTGAAGGATTTATTAGACAAATTATTGGATGGAGAGAATTTATTAGGGGCATATATCAAGAAGAAGGTGATTATCAAATAAAACAGAATTATTGGAACCACAAAAGAAAATTAACAGATGCATGGTATGAAGGAAAGACAGGAATTGTTCCATTGGACGATGCCATTAAAACTACTTTGAGTGATGGCTACGTGCATCATATTCCTCGGCTTATGGTAATTAGTAACATAATGAATCTCTGTGAAATAAGCCCTGATGAAATATACAGATGGTTTATGGAGATGTATATAGATTCTTCAGATTGGGTTATGGTCCCTAATGTTTATGGTATGGCAACGTATGCTGATGGAGGTTTGATGTCAACGAAACCATACACTTGTGGCTCAAACTATATTCTAAAAATGAGTAATTATAAAAAAGGTGACTGGTGTGATACATTAGATGGACTTTATTGGAGATTTACAGAAAAGAATAGAGATTTTTATGAATCTAATCCAAGGCTTTCACTTCTAACTAGATCCTTAGATAAGATGGATTCCGATAGAAAGAAAAAAATATTTAATGAGGCAGAGAAGTTTATTAAGTCTTACACAAAATAATTAAGTTTTTTGCTCCAAATATTTTTTTAGCTTTAATGGTTCGTCAGTCATAATTCCATCACATCCAAACTCCAAACATTTATTGAAATCTTCTTCTGTATTAACTGTCCAAATATGTAAATATAATTTATTGATCTCTGAAAAATTTTTAAGCTTTCTTGAATGAACTTTTAACCCTTTATATATAAAAGGTGCTTGTAAAGCTTGAACTTTAAAATTTCGTTTTTTTGTTGGAAAATATCTTGCAATAACGTTTTCTCTAAATGATCCTGAAGTGAATATCTCACCCTTAGAAATGTTTATAAATTCATCCAATCGCAAAGGGCTAAATGATGATACTAATGTCCTGTTTTCAGCTTTTGTTTCCTTAATAATTCTATAAACTTTTTTTGCCATTCCAGACTCTTTTAGATCTAAATTAAAACAAAGTTCATCAAAAGTCTTCAAGGCCTCCCTTAGCAAAACAAAGGTGGTCTCCTTGTTTACATTTTTTCTTTCATAGAATTTTGATCCAGCATTAATTTTTTTTAAATCTTTCCAATCTAGCTGAGATATCTTGCCTTTATGATGGGTTGTTCTTTCTAATGTTGCATCATGATGCAAGATAATTTCTCCATCTTTTGTCATTCTTAAATCAGTTTCAAAATGTGTAAAGTTATTTTCAACTGTATGTTCTATGGCGTGTAAAGTATTTTCAGGAACCACATTTATCCCGCCCCTATGAGGGATTATTGTAGGTATTTCTCCTCTAAAATAATAATTTCTATCCAGAAACACCACCGGTGAAATTAAATTCCTTTAAATGCAACATGGGAACATTTAAAATACCTTCGCCAAATTCAGAATCAGCAAATCTATTTTCAGATCCAACACCCAAAACATTTCCCTGACCTAAAGATGACATAAAACTTTGGGTAAATCTCAATCTTCCGACAGGCTTTGTAATTTTTCCATTTTCAATTAGATACGAACCATTTCTGTTTAAACCAGTAACTACTTGTGTGATAGGGTCTAAAACTCTGCAATACCAAAATTCATTTATATAAATTCCTTTTTTTACATTTGAAATCATTTCATCTTTTGATATACCACCTGGCTGTAAGTACAAATTTGTTCCAAGCCCGCCAAAACTATCTCCCCAGCCAAACATCTCATGAAATGTATTTTTTTCGTTTAATTCAGTCGATGTTCGTCTTGTGTGAAAATAAGATTTTGGTACTCCGTTGGTAATTATTTCAGTTTGTGCTTTTGGAGATCCAGATGCATCAATTTTAAAGTTTAAAGCTCCTTCTTTATGAGGATCGTCAACAAGTGTAATTTTCTTATCAAATTGCTGGGTATCAATTTCAATAGGTGAAGTACCATCAACTTTACTTTTTGCATTAAATCCATAAACAGCAAGGAAAACTAAAATTGTGCTTACTGCATCTGGACCTAAAATAACTTCGTATACTCCAGGATCAATATCTTGAGGATTTTGAGATTCTTTTGCAATAGAATATGCCTCTTGACCTACTTTTTCACCATCAATATTTTCTAATGTCTTATGGCCTAAATGTGATGATCCTGATGATGTTTCAGATCTAAATATTCCATCGAGAAAAGCACTCGTTGCAGTGTCACTTGAACTGAGGCCATTTGTATTCCAAACAAAAACGTTTGAAACGTTTGAGGAGCAATAACCAGCACCATTAAAAGATCCTCCTTGATCAATAAAGTCTTTTACTTTTTGTGCTCTCAAGTCTGGATTTTCTGGAGATAGATTTCTATAACCATCATAAGAGTTTTCTTTGCTAGCAAGGCCAGGCCAACTTGAATCTTTTGGATTATTTTCAATTTCCGACAAAGCTTTTTTTACGACTTCATCAATTGAGCCTAGGGAAGTTATATTGAAATTCAAATTAGTTGTTTTTCCATCAGAGTGAAAAGTTAGATAAAGATCAGTCATCTCCTCTTCTACATTTTGATGAATATGGGAGTTTGCAAATCTGGTAAGCGAGTCAATCGAATTAATCATTTTTATTTCACATTGCACATCCGATGGAATTATTTTCTTGGTATCCTCGATCAAATTTTCCCAAATTTTCATCCTCTTACTCCAATTCTTACATCTTTAAATCTTGCTGGGGAAGCTGGATGACCAGTATGTCCGATTTGACTTGGTTGTCCTTTACCACAATTTGGAGTTCCCCAAAATACCCACTCATCTTTTCCAGCTAACATATCCATGCTTCCCCAAAAGTTTGGTGTTATGCCTGTGTATGTGGGATTCTTTACCATATCTGTAATTTTTCCGTTTTTTACTAACCATCCAACTTCACACCCAAATTGAAAATTTAATCTTAAATCATCTATTGACCATGATCTGTTGGTTTCCATATAAACACCGTCATCTGTGGATGCTATAATTTCTTCTAATGATGACTCCCCCGGTAAAAGACCGACATTTGTCATTCTTACCATTGGTAATCGTCCGTATCCATCAGCTCTGACCATGCCACCTGGGCTAACTCCCGCTATGGCAGCACTGTCACGTCCAGTTAAAACTCCTGTCCATATGCCTTCTTTAACTATGTCAACTCTTTGTGCAGGGGTTCCTTCATCGTCATATTTAAATGTTGCTAATGCACCAGGCAAAGTAGCATCAGCAACTATGTTCATTAACGTTGATCCATATTTATGTTCGTTTAATTTGTTTAGTTGCAAATGAGACGTTCCTGCATAAGCTGCTTCCCATCCGAGAATTCTATCTAATTCGATAGCATGTCCTACGGACTCATGAATTTGAAGTGCGAGTTGACTACCTTCCAATATTAAATCTCTAGTCCCTTCGGGACATTGTGGAGATGTTAGTAGCCTTTTAGATTCTTCTGTCAATCTTTCAACGTGGTCTAAGAATTTGAAACTCTGTATTACTTCCCAACCACCTGTTCTGTATTCTCCAAAAGATTGTGGATAAGAACGTATTTGGGTTTCTCCATCACCAATACTTAGAGAAGAAATCCCACCACCGGATTCAATAATATTCTGATAAATTTCATGACCCTGGCTAGACCCAAACCATTTCTCAGTATCCCAAAAATTTAACCTACCAGATGCTATTGAACTACCTAATTTTTTCATTTCATGTGTTGAGGAAACTAATAAATCTATTTGATCTGTTGATGAAACTTTGAAAGGGTTCTGCTCATGAGGTGTAACATATTTATCTTGAACAATTGGAACATCAGCTAAAGGAAAATCATTTCCTGGTACTTTTGAAGATGCTTTTGCAATTAAGTAAGCTTTTTTTCCTGCCTCTATAAGTGATTTATCTGATAAGTCATATGTAGCATAAAAACCCCAGGATGAACCAACGAGTGCGCGTATCCCTAATCCCATATTTTCAGAATTATTGAAGTCTTCTAATTCACCATCTTTTGAAGATATATTTCGACTTTTAGATATCAAAATTCTTGCGTCCGCGTATTGTGCGCCTGAACCGATTGCCGAATCAATACTTTTATTAATTTGATTAAACATTTCTTTATTTTACACCTCTAAAAGATTCAGCGTCTGTAATCTTTTTATATGAATCATATAACAGTGTTTGGTTCTTCAAGATGTAAAGCTGGTGAATCAGAGTATGTATTTGCAGAAGAAGTTGGAGAGCTGATTGGGAAATATGGACATAATGTTGCTACAGGTGGTTACCAAGGCACCATGGAAGCAGTTTCAAAAGGTGCTTTAAATCAAGGCGTGACTGTTAGTGGAGTTACTGTTCCATCGTTATTTTCAGAAAAAAGTGAAAAAGGTTTTGAGAGAAGACCAAATATATACGTTAATAATGAAATAAAAGCTGAAAGTCTCTCAAATAGGATACATTTTCTATTAAAAGACTCAAAAGCAATAATTGTTCTACCTGGAAAAATTGGAACATTGACAGAACTTTTTGTTGCTTGGAATTCAAATTATTTATTTAACATTAATGAAAATAAAGATTTGATCCCTATTTTTTTAAAAAAGGATTACTGGAAAAAAATTGTTGATGAGTTCCCTAATAATATGGAATTAAATAAAGAATTTTTAAATTATTTTGAAGATATAGCTCAACTAGAGATGTTTGTTTCTAAATTAAACTAAATCTTGTTCTCTGATGCCAAAAGAAGGATGTCGTAGCCTACAAAGAGCAAGTTTTTCTAACTGTCTTATTCTTTCTCTTGTAAGATCAAATTCCTCACCGATTTCCTCCAAAGTTCTTGGAACTCCATCGTAAAAACCATATCTCAGGGCGAGTATTCTTCCTTCTCTTTCAGGCAATCTGCTAATGCTGTCTCTTAAACTTTCTGCAACGTCTAAATCTTGAACAATTAACGAAGGGTCGCTAGCATCTTCATCTTGAATAAAGTCTCCTAATTGAGCTCCATCTTCTCCTACAGGTTGCTCTAAAGAAACAGTGTCTGCAACGCTTAGAGCTAACTCAACCTTATCAACACCTACACCTGCCTCTTTTGCAATTTCCTGTGGTTTAGGGTCTCTTCCAAGTTCAGCCTTTAGTTGAGCCTGTGCTGCTCTAACAGCTGCCATAGTGTCATGAAGGTGAACAGGTATTCGCACAGTTCTTGATTTGTCTGCAATTGCTCTAGTGATTGCTTGTCTAATCCACCATGTTGCGTAAGTTGAAAACTTAAAACCTTTTCTCCAATCAAATTTTTCAACAGCTCTTATCAATCCTAAATTACCTTCTTGAATCAAGTCGAGAAAATCAATACCTGAGGTGTTTGCGTATCTTCTGGCATTAGCAACAACAAGACGTAGGTTTGCTGTTAAAAAGGCATCTTTGGCTTCTGCACCTTTTTTTCGATTTCGCTTTAATCGAATTTCTCCTTTTTTATCTTTGTATTGTTTTTTAGTTAATTTAACTGCTGCTTTCTCCCCCGCTTCAATTCTTTGAGCTAATTCAACTTCTTGTTCTGCTGTAAGAAGATCAAAATTACCAATTGCAGTAAGGTATTGGCTAACTAAATCTGTAGTTAATTTTCCTTTATCATCAGCAAGTTTTTTAACTAAAGATTTCGCTTTTTCTCTTGCTTCTGCTTCTTGTTCAGGAGTTAATGACTCTTCTTCATTAGCAAGCTCTGCCTCCATTTTGGAAGCTTTTGGCTTTGAAGGAATTGTTTTTGTCACCATTATTTTGACCTTATATTTTGTTTTCTAGTTACCGAAAAGTAAGGATAGATGTATTCCTGAATTAAAGCTAATTAATTTAATCTATATTTTGTGGAATTTTTAACAAAGTTGCCTTTTCGACTGCTTTGTATACGTAAGTAATCCATAGAAGATCGGCAAGCAATAAGTGCAGTATGCTTAGTGGTAAAATAATATTAGAAACAACATTTAGAACACCTAGAATAACTCCAACAATTACCAAAACCTTAATAATTGAAGCATCTATTGCAAATTCTTTTTTAAATCTATTTGATTCTGAAAATAAGAATATTGAGAGAATGGTAGAAACAAATGGATGAAGAATTCTTAATCGAGTTAAAACTTCACTTGTTGAATCGAAGTCTTCAATAAATCCCTCTACAAAAGAAGCGCTGGGAAACAAAACATCTGCCAGGGCGGTTATTGATCCCGTAGCCCCTGTTAAAAAAAATAATACAAATGCAATTTTTATCCTTTTATCAAAAAAGTTGCTCAATTTATTTTCAGATTCTCTTAACAAATAAAAAATCAATGTATAAAAACCTAGAAGAGCAAATGTATTTACCAGATGTAATGGAACAGCAATAATTCTTGGTAGGGAAGAATTTAGTCCAACCCATTCATAGATAACAATGACTGCTCCTATTGCTGCCTCAAGTAAAACAAAAAAGGTTAGATAATTAATTATTTTTTTATGAAGCAATGGAGTATCTGGATCTTTGCTTTTAACAAATAACAATAAGGTGACAATAAGTAAAACTCCACTAATAGACCTGTGACTAAACTCTATAATCTCTGAACTTGTTTCTAGACTAGGAATCACTCTGCCATTGCAAGTTGGCCATGACGCTCCGCAGCCATCACCTGAACCAGTAGCCCTAACAATTGCTCCAGCGAGAATGGATAAAATTGATGTTGTTAAACCAGCAGTTGCTAATGAGCTAAGTTTCATAAGAGGTTTTCAATAAATAAATTGAATGAATTAAGAAACATTTGAAAAGCTTTCGTTGCTATGAATAAAAGAACTGATATTGAAATAAAAGTTTTTATATTCCTTGAAAAATAAAAAGACAACTGTTTTGGGTCTTCTATATAAGGTTGTTCTTCAAGGGCATTTTCATACAGGTCTTCATAATTTGAAACTTTCTCTTCTTGCTCTAATGATTTATCTGAATATATGTCAAAAACATTCATTTCTGAAGTGCGTCTTTTTTGTTTTTTTTCTACATCAGATTTAAACCTGTTAAAAATTCCAGATTTTAGATCTATATTTTTTTCTTTATCTACTTTAAATAATGATTCTTCAATCATTTTTTCAGATCTGTTTGGAAGCTTAATCTCATTGCTTTCTAGAATATTTGAAATATCTTTACCTAATAAGCCTTCAAGAGCGGCAACTATTTTTTGATCTGTAGGTAAGCTTGTACCGGCTTCCCATTTTTTAACATCTTTCGTGCTTGCACCAGTAAAAGAGGCGATTTGTTTTATACTTAATCCTCTTTGTTCTCTAAGTCTTGTAAAAATTGATGAAAAATTATTCATTATTAATAATTGTATTCGATATATTAATTTTTATACAATTAGTCTTATTTATGGAGGTGAATGAGCGCCTGGTGGGCTCCACAGTCTTCAAAACTGTTGAAAGGCTGAAAAGTCTTTGGCGGGTTCGATTCCCGTCCACCTCCGCTACTTTTATTTGTAAATAGATAAAATAAAATTAAAATTTATAAGTAGTTGAACGAAAGAAACAATCCAAATCAAGTAGATAAAAAACTTCTTACAGTTTCTGATAGAGATATATTTGTTACCGTTCAAAAAGCTCTTTTAGTTGGAATAATTTTAAGAAATGAAACTAGGGCAGATAAAGAAGAGTCCCTTAAGGAATTAACTAACCTGGTCAAGACTGCTGGTTCAACTCCCTACATTGTTCAAACAAAACGAATAGACAAAATTGACCCCAAAACATTTATAGGTAAAGGTTCAATTAAAGAGCTTGAAGATATTTCAAAATCAAACGATATTGATGTTGTCGTTTTTGACTGTGAATTAACTCCTAATCAGCAAAAAGAACTAAGGGTTATTTTTCAATGTGATGTTGTCGATAGAACAGGTTTAATCCTAGATATATTTGCGCTGCACGCTCAATCGAAAGAAGCATCACTGCAGGTAGAGCTAGCGATGTCTGTATATTTAAAGCCACGGCTTGCAGGTCTTGGAAAAACATTAAACCAACAAGGTGGAGGAATTGGAACAAGAGGTCCTGGAGAAACTAAATTAGAAACAGACAGCAGGTTGATTGATAACCGAATTAACAAATTAAAAAAGGGTTTAAAAAAAATCGAAAAACAGAGAAATGTACAATCAAGCTCGAGAGAGAGAAACAATATTCCCATGGTATCAATAGTTGGATATACAAATGCTGGTAAATCAACACTATTAAAAAAATTAACTAACTCAGATGCCTATGCAGCTGATGAATTATTTGCCACTGTTGATTCTTTGCAGAGAGAGTTAAAAATTAAAGATGTGCAAGAACCAATTATTATTTCAGATACCGTTGGCTTTATACAAAACCTGCCAACCACTTTAATTGAATCATTTAAGTCGACACTTATGGTTGCAACAAATGCTGATTTACTTGTTCATGTGGTTGATGCTGCAACCGCTCTACCTGAGATGCATATAAATACAGTTTCATCGATCCTTAAACAAATAGATGCAAAATCAAATGAAATCATGGTTTTTAATAAAATTGATAAGATAGACAAGGCATCATTAAATAACTTAAAAGATACTTACCCGGAAGCTTTATTTGTTTCTTCTATAAAAGGAGAAGGGCTAATTGAATTAATAGAAAAAATTGCTGAAGAAATTTATGGATCTACGACATTTCAAAGTTTTAAGGTTAATCCTTCAAAGCTTGATACTATTGCAAAATTTGGAAAAATCCTTAATGTAAAGAATGAATCAGATTATCTAGTTTTAGAAGTAGAAATGAGAGAGAAATTAATTAACAGACTCGTTGAACTTAAAATTGTGGAAGAAAATTTAAATGCTTAAAGAAATCGGATTAATAGGTCTGGGTGTCATGGGTAAAAATATTGCTCTTAATCTATCAGATAATGGAGTAATCATAAAAGCATTTAATAATTCAGAAAAAAAACTAAATGATATTAAAAAAGAATTTAAAAATGACTTTATTCCCTTTGATAACCTTGAGCAATTTGTAGAAAATTTAGAAAATCCCAAAACTATATTATTAATGGTTCCCTCAGGTCAAGCTACCAAAGAGGTAATAGAAAAATTAGTAAGTCTACTAGGAGAGGATGGGACGATTATTGATGGAGGCAATTCCTTCTATTTAGACAGTATTGAAAATGGAGAATATTTAAAAAAGAATTCTATCAACTTTATTGGTATGGGTGTATCCGGCGGTGAAGATGGTGCTCGCAATGGTCCAGCTTTGATGGTTGGTTCTGAAGCATCTATAGAAACATCTTTATTTAATACACTAAAAAATATCGCAGCTAAAGCTGAAGTTGAGTGCTTGGGAATATACCAGGGACCTGGAACTGGTCACTTTATCAAAATGGTACATAACGGTATTGAATATGCTGAGATGCAGTCAATAGCGGAAATGTATTTGATACTAAAAAAATTAAATAAAACAAATAAGGAAATATCTAACTTCTTTGCTTCTCAGTCAGAAAATAACAATTCATCATATTTAATTGAAATCACATCAAAAATTCTCCAAAAAAAAGATGGGGATGAATTTGTTATCGATCAAATAAAACCTATTGCTCAAAATAAAGGTACGGGAAGATTAACGATTCAAACATCATTAGATTTAGATGTATCCATTCCTTCTATTTCGGCGGCTTACGATGCGCGCCTTCAAAGTAATAATCAGTACATTACAAAAACTAGCATGGAATCAATTGATGAGAATATATCAGATAAAAATTTGAGTGATGCATTATATTTTTCAAGAGTTTGTTCGATGATTCAAGGTTTAGAGTTGATTACAAAATTTAGTGAGAGCGAAAATCATGAAATATCAATTGTCGAAGTGTTAGAAAATTGGCGTGGAGGATGCATCATTAGATCTGACCTATTGTTGGATTTAAAAAAGGAATTTTCAGAAAATAATAGTTTTTATAGCTTAGATAATATATTTAATAATTTACAACAAAATAGAGCAGCTATTAGCAAAGTTCTTCAAATAACAACAAAAAACAATATTCCGACACCTGTGTTGTCAGCGTCTTTTAACTGGTTTAATAATTTAACTTCTGTCGATAATCCATCAAATCTAATTCAGGCACAAAGAGACTTTTTCGGTCGACATAAAGTTCAAAAGGTCGACTCATCCGCAGACATAAATATTGATTGGGATTAAATTAATCAAATGAACAAAAAGAGACTACCACAATCTATTTATCCTATTAGATATGAAGTAGAGCTGGACGTCGATTTAGATAATTTCTCATACAACGGCAAAGAATTAATTGATATAGAGGTTGTAGAGAGCACTAATGAAATTGTTTTAAATTGTATTGGAATAGAAGTAATAAGTGCAAAAATTCAAAACAACAAACAAGAAGTTTCATTGTCAATCATATATATAGAAGAAGACGAAAAGATAATTTTTCGATCGAAAGATACCTTAAGCAAGGGTCAATATAAATTATATTTAGAATTCAAATCAGTTATTACAGATGACCTAAAAGGTTTTTATAAAAGTAGCTATACATCACAAGATGGTGAAAAAAAATGGATCGCTACAACACAATTTGAACCTACGGCTGCTCGATCAGCTTTTCCCTGTTGGGATGAACCAGATTATAAAGCTGTATTTTCTATGACAATAATTGCTGACAAAAAATATTTAAGAGTCAGTAATGAAATGGTTATTGAAGAAGAAGAAATAGAAAATAACAAAATTCGAACTAAATTCGCAGATTCTATGAAAATGTCATCGTATCTTGTTGCTTTTGTAATAGGTGACTTAGAAGCTACTTTTATTGGAAAATCTAAAACCACAGATATCCGGATCATACATAGGCCTGGATTCTCACACCAAACTGGCTATGCGGGAAATGCGGCCATTAAACTCTTAGACTTTTTTGAGGACTATTACAACATCCCATATCCAGGAACAAAATTAGACTTGATTGCTATTCCTGACTTTGCAATGGGGGCAATGGAAAATGTTGGAGCAGTAACTTTTAGGGAGAACTTGCTTTTATTTGATAAAGAAAAAGCAACAAGATCAGAGCTTGACCGATCAATAACTGTGATTGCTCATGAACTTGCTCATATGTGGTTTGGAGATTTAGTAACCATGAAATGGTGGGATGGAATATGGTTAAACGAAGCCTTTGCTAGCCTCATGGAAGTTATTGCATCATATAATACATATCCTGAATTCAAACAATGGAATGCGATGAATATGTCAAGAACAGCTGGTTTTTCAATTGACTCATTAGAAAATTCCCGACCAGTTGAGTTTGATGTTGAAACGCCTGACCAAGCGGAAGAGATGTTTGATGTTCTTACTTATGAAAAAGGCTCGACTGTTTTAAGAATGTTTCAAATGTTTATCGGTGAAGAAGCTTTTCGAAATGGAGTTGAGTCATATTTAAACAAATTTAAATTTGATAATACAAACTCATCTGACTTATGGGACTCATTAAGTGAAGCGAGCAATCAACCACTGAATGAAATATTACCTTTCTGGATAAGAGAAAAAGGTTATCCTTTTTTACAAGTTGAGTGCTCAAATAATTCTTTAACTATTCAACAGAAACCATTTTTACTTAGAAATATAGATTCAAACAACATGAATACAAAACCGGTTCCTGTTCAAATTAAGTTTCTTGATACGGAAAAAAGTGAAAAATTTTTATTAAGTGATAGCAAAAAAGTCCTAGATATAAAAAACTTAGGACAAATTCCACATGTTAATAGTGGCGGATGGGGATTCTTTCATACATTTTACGATGATGATGTTTTTGAAAAGATTCTTGAAAATTTTGATTCCCTTAGCGATCTTGAAAAATATAGATTACTTGAAGATAAATGGATGCAATTTAAAAAAGCTCCTACGAAAATTAGTAATTTTTATAAATTCTTGTTGTATTTTAAGAGTGAAAAAGATGAAGATATTTGGATATATATGTCCTCAATAATATCGACGTTAGCAAATATTTTCAACAATGGAGATTCCGAAGATTTCAAAACATTTGTAAATGATTTGACTAAAGGTCTGCACGACGAACTCGGATTTGAAGTAGTGAAAAATGAGGAATTAGAAATTAAGGAAATAAGAGATACTATAAACAAATTAAGAGCTAAAAATTTAGATGATGCCGAGTTTATAAAAAAATTTAGTGATATTTTTAAAGAAGACAAAATGGATTCTATATCTGAAGGAACATTTTTTAGCTCAATTCTTTACATATCTGCTCTTGATGAAACAAATAAGATTGAAACTTTTTTAGAAAAGTTTGAGAATGCTCCAACTCCTCAGATACAAGGAAGATATAGAGGAATTTTAGGTCAAGTAAGAGATGGGAATTCAGGGAAGAAAATTGTTGAATACATGCTGGATGGACGAATACGCGGAGCTGACTGCCCATATATATTGGCCTCAATGATAACAAACAAATATATTGGAAAAGAGTCATGGGAAATCATTAAAGATAATTTTGAAGGTTTACTTGGTGTTATGCCTGATTGGACTGCTTCACGAATTTTAGATGCTCTTCCAAGCATATATGATGAAAAGTTTGCAATTGATATAAAAGCTTTTGTAAACAAAAACCCGCTTCCTTCCTCTGAAAAACGTGCAGCGCAAAAATTAGAAAGATTGGAAGCTAACATAGAATTTATGGATAATTTAAAGGAAGTTAATTATGAAACCTAGAATTGCAGTATTTTTACATCCACAGCACGCAGAATATGATGATATAAGGAATGCTGCTGTTGAAGCTGAAGAGCTTGGAGCAGATGTTCTTTATAATTGGGATCACTTCTATCCTCTATATAAAGAAGATGGCTCCCAGTGGGCAGAGGGTGAAAGAAGAGAAGGTAAACATTTTGAATGTTGGACAATGCTCGCAAGCTGGGCAGAGGTAACTGAAAACATAGAAATTGGACCGCTTGTAACCTGTAACTCTTATAGAAATCCAGAATTGTTAACAGACATGGCAAGAACTGTTGATCATATTTCTAATGGACGATTGGTATTTGGCATCGGATCAGGATGGTTTGAACAAGATTATCAAGAGTATGGATATGAATTCGGGACACCTATATGGAGATTAAAAGAGCTTGAAAAATCACTAGAGAGAATTGAAAAAAGAATGAAAGAGCTTACCCCCCAACCAAAAAGAAAAATTCCAATTTTAATTGGTGGTGGTGGTGAAAAAGTGACATTACGTATTACAGCACAATATGCAGATGTCTGGCATGGATTTGCTACAAAAACTGAAGATCGATCAGGTATTGAAACAGTTGCTCATAAAAATAGTGTTCTAGACAACTGGTGCAAAGAAATTGGAAGAGATCCATCAGAAATTGGAAGGTCTATTGGAATAGATCTTAAAAGAATTGACAAAGCAGATGAACTCCTAGAGGCTGGTGCTACCGAGATTACTCTGCCTTTGAATGGTCCAAACTATGATATGTCATTAGTTAAAGAGTGGATTGCCTGGAGAGACACCAAAGAGTAAATCTTTATGGACACTTTAATAATTTTTGGTGGCTTTCTCGTAGGGCTCATACTTTTAGTAAAAGGTGCTGATGAAATGGTTAAATCAGCAATTCAAATTGCTGTTAAATTTAAACTACCAAATTCAATCATAGGTGCAACTTTTATAGGTTTTGGTACATCTGCGCCTGAATTATTTGCAAGTACAGGTGCTGCAATAAATGGTGATCTTTCTTTGGGAATCGGAAATATCATTGGCTCAAATATTGCAAACTCACTTCTTGTTTTGGCTGTTTTATATTTGTTTATTGATAAAAGCTATCAAAAAAAAATAAATATCAATCAAATCAGTCCTGTCTGGATGATGATACTTACTACAATATTCGTCTCTACTTACATACTTACAAATCAGTTTCCATTTATCCTGGGAATTGTTCTTTTATCGTTAGTTGTCTTTGTAACTTACAAAATGGTAACTGAAGAGGCTGTCGACGAAGAAGAGCTTGTAACGGAAGAGCGAAACTTTATTTGGCTAAGAGGAGTGATTGCAATAGCCACAACAATTTTTGGAAGTACATTAGTTGTTGATAATGCAATTGCAATAGCTGAGCTATTTAATATATCGTCACTTATTGTTGGAGTTACCATTATCGCTATTGGGACAAGCCTTCCAGAGGTGGCAGGGGCAATTTCTGCTGCACGATTAAAAAAGCCAGATCTAGTTATGGGAAATGTTTTCGGCTCTAATCTTTTT
This sequence comes from uncultured Candidatus Actinomarina sp., assembly GCA_902609285.1. Classification (GTDB taxonomy): domain Bacteria; phylum Actinomycetota; class Acidimicrobiia; order Actinomarinales; family Actinomarinaceae; genus Actinomarina. The sequence continues at coordinate 34,599 of CACLRL010000010.1, forward strand.
AACATTGGTCTTGTTGGTGGCTCAGCGATAATTATTGAACCTGGTGAGATCGCATCAAATATTGATTATCAAATGTTTTTAATGTATTTTGCTTCTTTTCTTGCAGTTCTTCTCACAAGATATGTAATTAAAAGAAATATAGTTTTAGGAGTTATATTTTTATTGATTTATTTTGGATTTATTTTTAGCTTATTTTAAACTTTTATTTTTTTGAAAATATAAGAAACCTAAAAAGGCTAAAAGTAATCCTCCAATTTGGTTCCATGTAAATGCACCAACCGTAGCGTCTCCCATTCCAAACCTTAAAGTATCTAAAATAGATCTTTGAACTCCATACCAAATAGCCCATAGGCCCATCCAAGACCCAGGACCAAATGTGAATCTCTTTTTTAAGTTCATAAAAATGAATAAGACAATTAGTGCTAAAAACATATCATACATAGCAACATGGTGAAAAGTGCCACATGACACAATTGGTTCAGCACATTCAAGTCCGTTATGTTGAGGTGCTAAATCATATCCTGGTTTGATTTCATAGCCTAGAAAAAAGTTTGTTTCACGTCCCAAATGTTCAACAATTGCTAGATCTCCTATTCTTCCAATCACTGTTCCTAGAATCAATCCTGTCGAAGCATAATCTCCGTACCTCTTGAAACTTTCTTTTCCTATTATTTGAATTCTATAAAAAGCTGCAATAATTCCACCAGCCATTCCTCCCATAATTGAATAACTTCCAGCTAGTGTGAAAATATCATCAAAGCCGTAGCCCGGTTCTCCAATGTGTGCTGGAATTGTAAAAAATCTTGCTCCAAGAATTGCACCAAATATTGCCCATGTAAGTCCATCTGAAAATAGATCACCATTTGCCCCGTCTTTGTCTGCAAGCTTTATGGCGTGGTTTGCTCCAAAGTAAAATCCAATTGCGGCAAAAACCCCATGTAAGGAAAAGAATACGGGGCCAATTTTAGTAATTGGTATGGGTGGATAGGTTATTGATAAAAAAGAATCAATCACTTATATGCTCCTTAAAGTCCAAAGTACATCACCAACGATACTTATGAATATAACAGCCAAATAAGTATTAGAAAATACAAAATAGTTAATTGGCTTAATCTTCTCCCTGTATAAATTAAATGACTTATGCATAAGATTTATTCCAAAAAGTATTGATACAATCAAGTACACCATGCCTAGTTGTAATATTGGCGCTGCTACCAAAGAAATTAAAACAGTTGAACAGCTGTAGATAGCAATAAAGATGCAGGTTCTTTTGTAGCTTTCTTCATTTGGAAGCATAGGAAATTGTGCATTTTTATAGTCCGATTTATTCTCGATAGATAAGGCCCAAAAATGAGCAGGTGTCCACATGAAAACTAAGAGAAACAAAACCCAAGGCCCTGTTTCAAGTTCAGAACCAGTTGCTGTCCAGCCAATTAAAACTGGAGCTGCACCCGAAGCTCCTCCAATTACAATATTTTGATTTGTCCTTGGTTTCAGAATAAGTGTGTAAATAAAAACATAAAAAAGGTTTGCGCTAAGAGCAATGAAAGCTGATAAGGGAGTTGCTAAAGTATATAAAATTATAAATCCAGACAAGCCACAAAAAACTGAGAAAATCACTCCATTTATTTTTGATATCTCCCCAGTTACAATTGGTCTATCGGCAGTTCTTTGCATTAGTTTGTCTGTTTCAACTTCAAATACTTGATTCATTACGTTTGCACTAATTGCTAATAGGGTTCCTCCTGACAGGGTGTAGATTACAAGTGATAAAGGTGGCATTCCGTAAATGGAAATTATCATTGAGGGCACAGTTGTTACTAACAAAAGTTCAACCACTCTTAGTTTTGAAAGTTTGAGATACTTCTTAATAATTGAATGTTGATTAACTTTCATATTCTTATAGTAATTATGCTTGCACTTTAACATATAATTACCCTATTTTTAGTCAAGACGCTATTCTTAAATATTGACTAGATAATTTATGCAAACTAAAAAATTTTTAAAAACAAGACACCTTATGCTATGCAGTTTTCTATTTATTACTGCCTGTATTGAAAATGCCCCTCTTGATTCGTTAAGCCCTGCTGGTCCGTACGCAAGGACTATTGATGATTTATTTTGGCTTACATTTTGGATAGCTGTTGTTATATTTTTTATTGTTCAAGGTGCACTTTTATTTTCAGTATTTTATTTCAAAGACTCTCCAGATAAACCAGAACCAAAACAAATACATGGAAACAATTTTCTAGAAATTTTATGGACAATTATTCCAGTTATAATCCTTGCCTCAATTGCCGTACCTACAGTTAGAACAATTTTTGATCTAGCTAGAGAGCCGGAGGATGCTTTAAAAATTGAAGTCATTGGACATCAATGGTGGTTTGAATATAAATATCCTGATTTTGAAATTACCACAGCAAATGTTTTAGTAATTCCAGAAGATACCCCTATTAGGTTAGAAATGTGGTCAAATGATGTTCTTCATAATTACTGGGTGCCTAAATTAAATGGAAAAAGATACCTTGTTCCTGGCCAAAAAACATATCTCAATTTACATGCAGATAACGCCGAAGAATTTTGGGCCCAATGTGGAGAATATTGCGGCTTAAGCCACTCAAAAATGAGAGGAAGGGTTTTGTCTCTATCCCAATCTGATTTTGATTCATGGGTTATAAATCAACAAAAAAATGCTGCAAATGATTTAGACCAAAATTCATTGGCTTATGAAGGTCAACAAGTTTATTTAAATGCAGGTTGCACCCAATGCCATGTAATAGATGGAGTTTGGGATGTTCAAGGTGAACAAATAGCTCCAAACTTAACACATTTTGGCATAAGAAATGTATTCGCTGGGGCAGCATTAAAAAATAATTCTGAGAATTTAACAAAATGGCTTGCAAATCCAGCTCAAATAAAGCCTGGTACTTTCATGCCTAATCTAGAATTAACTGAAAGAGAAATTAAAGCATTAATAGAATATTTGGGAACTTTAAAATGACAAAAATTATTGAACCAAAAAAACAAAGGAATATTTTTTCAAGACCATCATCTGAAACTGGTGTATGGAGCTGGATAACAACTGTTGATCATAAAAGAATTGGAATAATGTATGGATATGCAGCATTCTTCTTTTTATTAGTTGGAGGACTTGAAGCTCTTTTATTAAGGATTCAACTTTCTCAGCCGGACAATAATTTTTTGAGTGCGGCCGAATACAATGCAATGTTTACAATGCACGGAACAACAATGATCTTTCTAGCGATCATGCCAATTAGCGCAGCTTTCTTCAACTATCTTTTACCGTTACAAATAGGAGCAAGGGATGTTGCCTTTCCAAGATTAAATGCATTATCATTTTGGATATTCGTTGCTGGTGGACTATTCCTGTATTCAACATTTCTTTTTGGTACTGCTGGTGCACCTGAAGGAGGATACCTTGATGAAGAAGTCAGTAGGCTTGCCTCAGCACCAAATGGAGGGTGGTTTGGTTATCAACCAAATGCTGGACTTAGATATTCTCCTGGAACGGCGATGGATTACTGGGCAATTGGTTTGCAAATCTTAGGGATTGCATCTCTTGTCTCAGCTTTCAACTTTATAACAACAATCTTGAATATGAGAACTAAAGGTATGAGATTAATGAGAATGCCCGTATTTACTTGGATGACATTTGCTGTATCATTTCTTCTTGCTTTCTCATTACCAATAATTGCAATTGCGTTGTTCTTCGTAACATTTGACAGACAATTTGGAACTACTTTTTTTCTTACAGAGGGCGGTGGAGATCCAGTTTTATGGCAGCACCTATTTTGGTTATTTGGTCATCCAGAAGTTTATATCTTAATTCTTCCTGCTTTTGGAATTGTCTCAGAAGTTCTTCCTACATTTTCTAGAAAACCATTATTTGGATATCCAGCCATAGTATTTGCAGGATTTGGAATTGCCTTTATAGGGTTTGGAGTATGGGCTCACCATATGTTCGCATCTGCAATAAGTCCCGTTGCTCAAGCAGGATTTGGTCTTTCAACAATGATTATTGCTGTTCCAACGGGAGTGAAAATATTTAATTGGCTGGGGACAATTTGGGGAGGAAAGCTGACACTTAATACTCCAATGTTATTTGCACTTGGCTTTATAGGTATGTTTGTTATTGGTGGATTAAGTGGAGTTACCCACTCTGTTGTGCCAGCAGACACCCAACAGACAGATACTTATTATATAGTGGCACATTTTCATTATGTGCTTTTTGGTGGGGCTCTATTCGGTATCTTTTCAGGATTGTATTTCTGGTTTCCTAAGGTATGGGGACGAATGTATAACGAAACGATGGGGAAAATACACTTTTGGCTCATGCTTATTGGATTTAATGTGACTTTTGGACCAATGCATTGGCTAGGGCTTCAAGGACAAGTAAGAAGGACATGGGTTTATGCAGAAGAAACAAATCTTGGATTTTGGAATTTAATTGTTACAATCGGTGCTTTCATACTTGCTGTCGCAATTTTAGTATTTATGGCAAATTGGATATATTCTCGAAGAAAGGGTGAAAAAGCTCCATTTGATCCATGGGATGCAAGAACAATTGAATGGAGTATTCCTTCGCCTACACCTGTCTGGAATTTTTCAAAAGCACCTGAAATTAAATCTTTGGATGACTTTTGGCATCAAAAATATGGGGAAGATGAAGATGGAAGAGCAGTAAGAAGAGAAGGCACGGATGAATTATTGCTAAAACTTGAAGAAGAAGGCTTAAACCCGGATGAGGAAATTCATTTACCAAGCCCCTCTTATTTCCCTTTAATACTTGCCTTTGGACTACCATTTTTAGGTTATGCAGTAATTTATAAATCTATTCCGCTTGCTTTAATTGGTGTAATTCTTCTACTTATAGGAGGTTTTGGTTGGGGTACAGAACCACTTGAGGAAGAATTTGAAACCTCCGAAGAAACCCCTGATGCCAAGGAATCTTCTACCTATGAGTGATGCTCATGCCTATCCTCATGAACCAACTGGTGTTGAAACACGAAAACTAGGTTTTTGGATATTTCTATCAACTGAAATTTTATTTTTTGGGACTTTAATAACAACTTTTCTAATTTTTAAAGGAAGAGATTTTCCTGGAATTAAGTTAACAGATGTTTATGATATTCCATTTACCTCAGTGAGTTCATTTGTTTTATTAATGAGTTCTCTAACAATGGTGCTTGCTCATAATGCTCTCGAAACAGATGATCAGGAAAAAACAAGAGTATGGCTTCTTGCAACAGCAATGCTTGGGGCAGTTTTTTTAGCAGGACAAATATATGAATTTACAGAGTTTTATCATAAAGGCTTTGAACTATCTACAAATATTTTTAGTTCAACATTTTATGTGTTAACTGGTTTTCATGGACTACATGTCTTTGTAGGTGTAGTTTTGTTGTTAGCTTTATGGGGTGTCGGACAGAGACAACGTGGATTATCTCTTAATGAAGGAATGAATTTAGAGTTCATTGCCCTTTACTGGCACTTTGTTGATATTGTTTGGATTGTTTTGTTTACAGTGGTTTATCTTATCTAATGTCAGAAACACACAAAGAACATCCGAGCCCGACCAAGTATGTGCAAATTGCAATAGTCCTAGCAATTCTTACGGCGATAGAAGTAGCCCTTTATTACACAGAAGATATCGTTGGAGCTCTTGCAGCACCTTTGTTAATAGTTCTAGCTGTAGGCAAATTTGTAATTGTTGTAGGTTGGTTTATGCATTTAAGGTATGAAAATAGTTTAATTAATAAGTTTTTTGCAGGAGGTATGATTCTTGCACTTATTTTGTTTGCAATAGTAATGATCGAAAGGGCTGTAGGTAACTTTATTTAATATGAATCTTGAGTGGCATCCACATTATGACGTTTGGGCATTGATCATATCGTTAATAATATTTTTTGAATACACAACCAATAACAATGCTCTAAAAAAGCCAAAAAGAAAATTTTGGTACTCTGGTTTAATAATTCTATGGGTTTTTACAGATTGGCCTTTACATGACATTGGTGAGAAATATCTTTTTTCAGTTCACTCTGTTGAGCACCTTGTGCTGGCACTTGTGTCTCCTCCCCTTTTATTACTCGGCCTTCATAGCGCACAAAAAAAACTGATCTCAATAAAACCCTTTATTAATATTTTAAAAATCACAAGTAAACCAGTTGTTGCTTTTTTCTTGTTTAACTTTGTTATGGTTGGAATGCACTGGAGTACCGTTGTTAACCTAATGGTTACTAATCACATTTTTCACTTTTTAGTTCATTCAATTATGCTGCTTGTATCTTT
>CACLRL010000011.1 GCA_902609285.1 uncultured Candidatus Actinomarina sp.
TTGAGATCAACTTGGTCTACTCCAATTCCATAAATACTCATATCTATCCTATTTCAACCAATATATCGCCCTTATTTACAGGCTGTCCTTTTCTTATATTGAATTCTTTGATAACACCACCAATAGGGGCAGTTACTACATTTTCCATTTTCATAGCTTCAAGAACGAACAATGAATCACCTTTTTTAACCTTTTTACCTTTCTTTGTCATGGTATCCATAATTGTTCCTTGCATATCTGCTTTTATGATTCCAGGATTTCTTATATTTCCAGTAAGATCCATACCGATTTTCTTTGGTCTTTGTGGAGCTAATGATGGACTGTCATTATCGTTAAGAGATATGTTGACCTTGATTGGTCTATCAGTAAATATCTCATCTTCAGAAACATCTTTAATTTTAAAATTTTCTTCCAAAAATTTAACATGAATCTGGCTTTCTTTGAATTCTTTAGTAGATATAACATCGGAAAGGAGAGATATAGTTGTTGGTATCCCTCCAATTATATATTCATCTAAACATCTTTTACCTTTTGAAATTGCTTCTTCTCTAGAAACTCCCCATACAACTAATTTTGAAATTAAATTGTCATAAAAATGTGATATTGATGTACCAGTCTTTACCCAACCATCAACTCTTACACCGTTCCCCATAGGTTCTCTATATTCAGTAATGGTTCCTGGAGTTGGCATAAAATTATTGGTCGGATCTTCTGCATTTATTCTAAATTCTATGCTGTGACCCCTAGCTTCAGTTTTGAAATCTTCTAAAGAATTACCAAGCGCCACTTTAATTTGCTCTTTGACCAAATCAATACCATATCTCATTTCTGTAACGGTATGCTCAACTTGTAATCTTGTATTCATTTCTAAAAAATAAAAATTTTCGTCTGTATCAGCTAAAAATTCTACAGTTCCTGCGTTAATATAATTTGATGACTCAGCAATCTTAATCGTTGCTTTTTTTAATTCCTCTCGGCCAAAGTCAGATAACCATATAGGAGGACTTTCTTCGATAAGTTTTTGATTCCTCCTCTGCAGAGAGCAATCCCTTTCTCCAAAATAGACATGATTTCCATACTTATCACTTAATATTTGTGTCTCTACATGTCTTGCTAGTTTTATAAATTTTTCGACGTAAATTTGATCTGATCCAAAATATGCTTCACTTTCACGTTTTACAATTTCAAAATTTTCATTTAATTCTTTTTCATTACTGACAATTCTTAACCCCTTTCCACCGCCTCCGTGAGCAGCTTTCAGAGCAACTGGATAGCCAAAACTATTTGCGTCTTTCAAGGCTTCTCTTTTTGTTCGTGATGGTTTCAATTGTCCTGGAACTGGCATTAACCCAACCTTTGAGATTAATTTTCTAGATTCTATTTTGTCTCCCATTGATTTTATTGTTTCAGGGTTGGGTCCAATCCAAATCACATCTTTCTTTTGAACTGCTTTTGCAAAATCTGCATTTTCTGCCAAAAAGCCATATCCTGGATGGACCATATCTGCTTTTGTTTCTACAACAGCCTTAATTAAATTTTTTAAGTTCCTATAACTATCAGCAGGAAGTGATCCGCCTAAATAAAATGATTCATCAGCTCGCTTTACATGCAAAGAGTCACTATCAATATCTGAATAAACAGCGATTGCATGCATGTCCATTTCTTTTACTGATCGGATTATTCTTAGTGCAATTTCACCACGATTAGCAATTAGTACTCTTTTTTTTGTCATAAATAATTTATTTTAATTTTTGTGCAATTCCTATTGCTAGACTTGCTTTAATCAGATCTCCAATAATAAATGGATAAACACCAATTCCAATTGCTTCAATTGGCGATATATTTAAAGTAATCATTAAACCAATTACACCGCACGTATATATTGCAAATGTGCCTGTTGCTATACCTATTGTTGGTTTTTGTGACATATTTCCTATTATTTGGGCAGCAATAAAGAAACCGATAATGTAACCAATTGTTGGACTTTTTAAAATAGCTAATCCAGCAACACTTCCTGAGAAAAAAGGAAAACCTACAAGACCTGTAAATAAATAAAAAATCATACTTAATGAACCAAATTTACTTCCAAGAAGCAAGCCTGACAAAATAACTACAAATGTCTGAGCTGTTATTGGAACAGGGGTAAATGGAAGTTCAAATCTTATTTGTGCACTTAAAGCAGTTAATATTGCAAAGCCAAAAGATAATGATAGGTTCCTAAGCAAAGAGCCTTTTTCAACCCAAGCAATAGATATATTTTTAGAGGGGAATGTTTCCATGTTTATCTCCTATGTTTGTTTTATTAACTAGTTCTTTGAATGCTTCACTAACAACTTTTCTTGTTTCATTAGGTTTTATTATTTTATCTACTAATCCTAGTTTTGCTGCAATGTCAGGATTACTAAATTTATCATTATATTTATCAACAAATTTCTTCTTAAGCTCTTCAGGATTATCACTGTCTTTTAATTCTTTTCTATGAATGACATCTACAGCACCCTCGGCACCCATTACTGCAATTTCTGCAGTGGGCCATGCAAAAAGTTTATCTGCCCCTAAACCCATTGAATCCATAACAATGTAAGCACCTCCATATGCTTTACGAATAACTACACAAACTCTTGGAACAGTGGCTTCTGAATAAGCATAAAGAAGTTTTGCCCCACTTCTGATGATTCCTCCATGTTCTTGTTCAACACCGGGCAAGAATCCTGGTACATCAACGAGTGTTAAAAGAGGAATATTAAATGCATCGCAGAATCTAACAAATCTTGAGGCCTTTATAGATGAATTGATATCTAATACTCCTGCAAGCTCCATTGGTTGATTTGCAATGACTCCTATAGTATTTCCATTTATTCTTACAAACGAAGTAATGATATTTAATGCATAGTTTGCATGAACTGGATACTGCTCTCCATCATCAACAATAGAGTTAATTACTTCATTCATATCGTACGGTTGGTTTCTTTGTTCTGGAATTAAGGTTTCCAGAGAATCCACATTTCTCAATGGGTCATCTTCAGTTATAAAAGCTGGGGGCTTTTGGTCTGATGACTGTGGAAAAAAACTAAGAAGATATCTCACTTCTTCAAAAGCTTGTACTTCTGTCTCACATACCTGGTGACTTACTCCTGATTGAGTTCCATGCGCTTCGACACCACCAAGTTCTTCATAACTTACTTCTTCTCCAGTCACCGTTTTAACAACATTAGGACCAGTTACGTAAAGTTGTCCTATATCTTTTACCTGAAAGATAAAATCCGTTAAGGCCGGACTGTAAACAGCTCCGCCTGCTGACGGACCTACAATTACAGATATTTGAGGAATTTTTCCAGATGCTTCGACATTTTTTCTGAAAATCTGAGCATATCCATACAGAGAAGAAATGCCTTCTTGAATTCTTGCACCTCCTGAATCTTTGATTCCAATTACTGGAGCTTTCGCTTCAAGAGCTAAATCCATTATTCTAAGAATTTTCTTTGCAACTATTTCTCCAAGACTTCCACCCATTACAGAAAAGTCCTCGGAGAAAACAAAAACGGGTCTTCCATGGATCGTTCCAGATCCTGTTACTACCGCTTCACCATCAGGATTTTCTTCTGATACGACATTTTCATCAATTTCAGAAAAGGAATCTTCATCTAAAAGAAGGTGAATCCTCTCGTATGCTGTTAATTTACCTTTAGGATGCTGAATTTTTTTTGCTTTTTCATTACGTAAACTAGCTAAATTTTCTTCCGACATGCCCAACTTTCTTATTATTATTAACCTATATATTTGACCTATGTATATGTAAAGAAGTAACACTATGAAGTCTATTTTTTTTGATGAAATTGCAAATACTCAAGATTATGCAATTAAAGAGTTTAAAGCAGAACCTTTGCTAATTGTCAGTAAAGCTCAAACTGCAGGTCGCGGTACAAATAAAAATAAATGGGAAAATGCAGATCAAAGCTTAGCTACCTCGCTAGTTTTTAACAAAAAGATTGTTAATTTTAAAAAGACTCTGATCCCATTATTAGCTGGTTATTCATTTGTTTCTTTGCACCAAATTAAAGACCTGAAATTAAAATGGCCAAACGATATAACTTTAAATGAAGAAAAGGTCGGAGGAGTTCTCGTAGAAGAAGATAATGATTTGATTTGTATAGGTTTAGGAATTAACTACTTTTGGAGTAATCCTCTCATTCCAGGTGCAGGAGGGTTGTATAAAGAAAAACAAGATGATCATCAAATATTTTACGACGCTGAAGTATGGGCAAAAAAAGTAATGCAGTTTATAACAAAAGAAGACTTCAGTCTCGAGGATTACAAATTAAAACTTACTACTTTAGGAAAAGTTGTTGAATACCCTGATGGAAGGGGTTGGGCTAGAGATATAAACAGTGATGGTTCATTGAAAATAGAAACGCCTACAGGTGAATTATTAAATCTAACCTCACCCTTAATAAGCGAGATAATATAGTTATCATTAATTCTTGAGAGGTTTTATGAAACAATTAGTTGTTGAAAAAAATAATCCTGAACCAATTTTGTGGGAGACTTCGATTCCAAAGCCCGGTCCAGGAGAGATATTAATTCAAAATTATTATTCAGTCGTTTCAACGGGTACTGAAATTTCAACAATTGAATCTGCTAACAAGTCTGTATCTGAAAAAATGCAAAATTCTTCAAACATTGAAAAAGGTCTTGAGCTTCTTGAAAATGAGGGAGTGAGGGCGGTTTGGAATGCTGTATTTCCAAAAAACATTCTCCCAATTCAGCTTGGATATAGTTCTTGTGGAAAAATCATAGAGATAGGTAAAGATGTAAAAAATTTTCACATTGGAGACATGGTTGTATCTAACGGCAGCCACGCAGAATTTGTTGTAGTAAATCAAAATTTATGCTCAAGAATACCATCTGAAACAAACGAAAAAGAAGCAGCCTACACAGTTTTAGGAAGTATAGCTTTGCATGGATTACGCTTATCCGAAACCTCATTAGGTTCTACAGTTGTAGTTGTAGGTTTGGGTATTGTGGGTCAATTAGTTTGCAGATTAGGCGAAGCACAAGGATCAGAAGTTTTTGGTATCGATCCTGATGAAATGAGGAGAGCGGATAATCAAAATTATTATGCTTCAATTGATGATTTGCCTATAAATGAAGCGGATGCTGTAATAATTACTGCTGCTTCTGAGAGCAATGAACCAATTGAGGCTGCAACAAAAATTGCTAGGAATAAGGCAAAAATTGTTGTTGTGGGTGATATTCCGTTGAATATTTCACGTAACGAGTTTTATTATAAAGAACTAGAGCTTGTTGTCTCAAAGTCTTATGGACCTGGAAGATATGACAAGCAGTACGAGGTTCTTGGTAATGATTATCCAATAGAGTATGTGAGGTGGACAGAAAATAGAAATTTTGAAGCTTTTTTGAAACTTTTATCTCAAAAACAAATCAGTATTAAAGATTTAATAACTAAAGAGGTTGAATTTACTGAATCTCCTGATATTTACAATTCATTTAGTTCTGAAGAAAAACCTTTATCAATTCTTCTTAGATATGACTTAAAAACTGAACCAAAGATTCAATTTGAGAAAAATGAAATTATTTTCGAAAATAACAAAAAAATTAAAGTTGGTGTAATCGGTGCAGGAAATTTTGCTTCCTCAACAATAATTCCTATTTTGAAAGAATTAAAAAGATCGTGTCAGATATTAGGGGTTGCATCTTCTGGAGGATTGAGCTCTGAGGCACTAGCAAAAAACTTTAAAATTAAAAATAAATATCAAACAGAAGATGAAATATTTGAATCGGATGAAATAGATGCTGTATTTGTTTTAACCCAACACTTTAATCATGCTGAACTAGTGATTAGAGGAATAAATTCTGGTAAAGCTGTTTATGTTGAAAAACCACTTGCTATAAATGTTGACTCAATAACTAAAATTGAAGAGGCCATGTACAATGCAGAAGATCCCAAGATTTTCCTTGGATTTAATAGAAGATTTAGTAATGCCTCCATGTTTATAAAAGAAAAACTCAATGCTTCGCCAGCTAATGCACTAAATTTTAGGTTCAGTGTTCCAAAACTTGAAAGAGATCACTGGACAAATATAAAGGAAATTGGAGGGGGAAGAATAGTAGGTGAAGCAATTCATGCTATTGATCTTGGAACATATTTCTTTGATTCCCTGCCACAGAGCATATCTTCATATTCTCCAATTGATAAAGAATCTGATGAGGCTCTTGACAATCAAGTCTTCATCAATATAAATTATGCAGATGGTTCACATGCTGCTATACAATATTTTTCTGACACTAATAACAAATTATCAAAAGAAAGGTTGGAGATTCATGGAAGTGACAATTCGTTTATAGTTGAAGATTTCAAACTTTTAAGATATTTAATTGGCTCAGATGACAAGAGTAAAGTATTTTCAGATGGAAAAGGTCATAAACAAGCTATTGAAACTTTTTTAAGTTATGTTAAAAATGAAGCCCCTAATCCTTTTACCTGGCTTGAAATAAAGTCAGTATCTCTTGCTGGTATATATGCACAAAATTATATGAATTCAGGTTCTCAAAAAAGTATTTTTTAAAAAAAATCACACTAAAAAAATAACAACGTTACTGTTACTGTGTCGTAAAGATAGTTAAAAAAAGGAAGCAAATGCCAAAGGGTAAAGTTAAATGGTTTAACAAAACTAAAGGTTATGGTTTTATTGAACCTGAAGAAGGCGATAAAGATGTCTTCGTACATATTTCAGCAGTAAAAGATTCAGGAATGGAAGATCTTGATGAAGGTCAGGAACTTGAATTTGAAATTGTTGAAAATAACGGTAAAAGTTCAGCAGAAAATCTAAAGTAGCTTTCTTGCGGCCACGGCAGGATTCGAACCTGCGACACCAGGTTTAGGAAACCTGTGCTCTATCCCCTGAGCTACGCGGCCATTAATAGCAGACTTAAGTATTATTTCATATAATGAATTCTATGAAAGTTAAAAGTTGAAAGCTGTCGAAGTTAATAATCTTCATAAAATTTTTACTTCAAAAAAAGAATCAGTAGAAGCTGTCAATGGCGTCTCGTTTGCAGTCGAACAAGGTGAGGTATTTAGTATTCTAGGTCCAAATGGTGCTGGAAAAAGTACAACAATTTTGATGCTTACAACTTTATTGGGTATCAGTAAAGGGACTGCTTCAATTATGGGTTTAGATGTTGAGAATCAAGATAAGGAAGTAAGAACGAAGATAGGTGTAGCTTTACAAGATACTGGCATTGATTTATTACTAACAGCAAGAGAATTACTTTATACCACTGGAAGGCTTTGGGGTCTGAACAAACAAGAATCAAATACAAGAACTGAAGAGCTTCTTCAATTAGTAGGATTAACAGAATCAGCAGATAGAAGAGTCAAAACATACTCTGGGGGAATGAAAAGAAGACTCGATTTAGGTCTTAGTCTTGTTAATGAACCTGAAGTATTATTTTTAGACGAACCTACAACAGGTCTTGATCCAGCATCAAGAAGAGTAATTTGGGATGAAATTAAAAGACTAAACAATAATGGAGTCACCGTCATCCTAACAACACAATATCTTGAAGAGGCCGATGAACTTTCCGATAGGTTATTGATAATAGACAAAGGTGTAGTTGCCACAGAGGGAACATCTGATGAGCTGAAAGCAAGTGTAGGTGGTGACGTCGTAACTTTTGATTTCGAAAAAGAAGAAAACGTGGAAGTGGCACAAAGATTAATTGATAATGCAAATGTTAATCAGAAGCAGCTTCGTATAACTGTTGAGAATGGGGCAGAGCATATCCCAATATTTATGAAAACATTTACAGAAAATAATTTAATTGTTAAATCTGTTTCAGCTAGTAAGCCAACTTTGGACGATGTTTTTCTAAAAGTCACAGGATTCAGGATGGAAAATGATAATCAATCAGAGAACAAACAAAGTAAAAAATCTAATTATGAAAAAAGAGGAAGGAGGATTAGAAGATAAATGTCTGATGACCAAGCTCCATTTTTTACCCAATTAGGAATACTAACAAAAAGATTACTTTTGAGAGTCGTTAGGCGTCCTCTAAGTGAGCTTCCAAATTTAATTATTTCTGCATTCTTTCTTTTTATATATGACGGAGCTTTAGGAAGAGTATTTGGAGCTAGCGCTGTAGGTACTTCTTTGGATTTTGCTCAAGGAAATTTTGTAAACTTTATACTTCCGGTATCAATTGTTTCCGCATCTTTAAGTGGTTCTGCCTCAGGGTTCTATATTATTGAAGATATTGAATCGGGAGTTTTTAAAAGATATCAGGGAATGCCAATTTCTAAATGGTCAATAATACTTGCTCCCATGGTCATAGGTGCAATCAGAGTATTAATTCAAGCAAGTCTTATTCTTCTTATAGGAAATTTTATTGGGGCAGATCCTGCAACGGGCTTTAGTGGCTATTTAGCTGTACTTGGTTTTGGTTTTTTGTGGGGACTTGGATTTGCAGGTTATTCTGTTGCTGCAAGTGTAAAATCAGGATCATCTCAAGGGGCTCAGGCTGCGTCTTTTTTCTTTTTTCCAGCCTTGTTTATAGCTCCAACTTTTGTTCCAAGAGAAGCGTTAAAAGGATGGTTGTCTACTGCAGCAGCATTTAACCCTACTACATACGTTATAGAAGCAATCAGAGGAATCTTGATAGAAGGATGGGTTTTTAATGTGATTTTACCTGGATTAATAGTCGGTGGAATATTTGCTCTTATTACTCTTGCATACGCTGTTTCATCAGCAAAGAAAGTAAATGAAAAAGGATAAATAAAGACTTTAATTAATTATTAAACCCTAATAATCTATATACTTCGTAAGGAATTATGGAAATAACATTAGAAGCTACAAATAGAGGTAAAACAGGTTCGGCTGAATCAAGAAGATTACGATCAACAGGTTTCATACCTGCTGTTATGTATGGCTTAGGTTCAGAACCTGAGTCATTGCTGATAAATGCAAGAGAATTCAATAATGCATTAAAGACTGAAGCTGGGTCTAACGTAATTTTAAATGTAAATGTTGGTAAAGACAGCATTCCAGCTCTAGCAAGAGAAATACAGCGTCATGCATATAAAGATGAAATCGTACATGTTGATTTAATAAGAATTGATCTGTCACAAACTGTTGAAGCTGATGTTCAAGTTAATTTTCTTGGCACACCTCTTGGTGTGAAAGAGGAAGGTGGAGTTGTACAAACTGTTAACAACACAATATCAATTACTGCACTTCCTACAAGTATTCCCTCATCTATAGACATCGATATATCCGATCTAAATGTTGGTGATAATGTTACTGCAACCGATATAGACTTACCTCAAGGCGTAGAGCTTACTTCTAAAGATGATGAATCTATTCTCGTTACTATAACTATTCCGAGAGCTGCTGTTGAAGAAGAGGAAGTCTTGGAAGAAGGCCTTGAAGGAGAAGAAGGTGAAGAAGAGGCTGGTGAAGGAGATGAGGACTCTGGAGAAGTTGCTTCAGAAGATACTGAATCAGCAGAGGAAAGTGGAGAATAAACCAAAAACTATTTTAGTTGGCCTTTGGAATCCTCAACCAAAATATATCAATACTCGTCACAATATTGGTGCAGACATTCTTTTTTCGTACAGTCAAAAAAATAACTTTAAAATAAATTTAGATAATTCAGGCCAGTTCCAATTTGGAAGGTTTGAAATCATGAATCAGGAAATATTATTAGTTATTCCAATGACGTCTATGAATAATTCAGGACAGGGCCTCAAATCCTTTTTAATAGGTGAAAACATTAAAGAATTCAATCTTTTGGTAATACATGATGATATTGATTTAGCATTTGGTAGATTTCGTTTAAAAAAAGGTATTTCAGATGGCGGCCATAATGGCATCAAGTCTATAGATAGTGCTCTGGGAACTAATCATTATTGGAGGTTAAAAATTGGTTTGGGAAGACCACCTATAAGTCAAGATCCAGCAGATTATGTATTGTCAAAATTTAATAATGATCAGACCGATGAAGTTGAGTTTATAATTGAGGACAGCATGGAGATCATTGACTTATTTTTTAGGGACATAGAATTTGCAATAAAGAAAGCATCTGAAAGAAGAATTATTGATGTGGTCTAATGAAAAATAAATTACCTGATTTACTCGCATGGTTTAGGCTTTTATCGTCTCCAGTTTTATTATTTCTCATATTAGAGGATGGGTCTGATACGGGATTAATGTTTTATCCTGCAATAATTGCTTTTATTGCAGCATGGACTGATTATTTTGATGGTTATCTTGCAAGAAAATGGGATGTAAGTAGTAAGTTAGGAGCATTTTTAGATACTATTGCCGATAAAATTTTTGTAACATTCGTATTTGCAGGATTCGCAATTATTGACAGAGTAAGCATCTGGGTAACCGTATTACTAATTGCTCGAGAATTTATGATTATGGGCCTTCGTGGTTTGGCAGGAAATGATGGAATAATGATACCTCCAAGTAGATTTGGAAAAGCAAAGGCTAGTCTACAATTTTGGGCTATAGGCTTTGTAATGATAGATTTTTCTTTCACAATATTAAGTTTGACTATTGCAGAATTATTCGTCATGCATGCACTCATATTTTCATACATCTCTGCATACCAATATGTAGTATCTTATTTTCAATCAAAAAATGAAATTTAAAAATATTTTCATTACGGGATCTACCGGAGTTGTTGGTAAGCCTATTTTCCTTAAATTAATAAATGAAGGTCATAATGTTTTTGCTTTATCAAGAAATATTAAAAATGAGGATTTCATTAGAACCAATAAAAGTGAGGTTATAAATGGAGATCTCTTTAGTGAAAATATTTATTCTCAACTTAAGGATAAATCGATTGATGCAATATTTCATGTAGCTGGAGCAAATCAAAAATGTCAAAAAGATCCATCTTCAATGCATAAAACAAATATTGAAGGAACAAAGAAAATGCTAGAACTTGGAAATAATTTACAAATAAAAAAATTTATTTATACTTCTTCAGCTGTAACACTTGGCGAGCAAAAAGGAAAAATTGGTAATGAGAAATCAGATCATAGAGGCTCATTCTTAAGTGATTATGAAGAATCAAAATTCCTCGCAGAACAAGTAGCTTTTGCATTCAATAAAAACTTTGAATTTGTATCTATTAATCCTTCATCAGTTCAAGGACCCGGAAGAATATCTGGAACAGCAAAATTATTGATATCTTCCCTAAATAAAAAATTTCCTCCTCTTATAAAAAGCTCTGTTTCCGTAGTTGATATTGAGGATTGTACGGAAGGTCATTACCAAGGATTAATTAAAGGCAAAAATAATGAAAAGTATGTTTTAAATAGTTTTCGATTAAATGTTGAAACTTTAATTGAACATTTAAAAGATCTTACAACTTGGAAAGGCTCTCCAATATATATTCCAAAAAGATTTCTAGTTGGCTTGGGTCCTATTTTTGACATCTTTGGTAAATTTTCATCTCTTGGAGGAATTATTTGTGGGGAAACAATTAGAGTTTTGACACATGGACATCTATATGATGGGTCAAAAGCAAGTAGAGAGTTAGGTCTTGAATATACGACTGTTGATGAATTCATATCAAAAACTATTTCATGGCTTAATAGAGAAAACTTAGTAAATGTAAATGTAAACCCGCATGAATGAATTTGATAATTTATTAGATATTGTTGCTCAACTAAGAAAAGATTGTCCATGGGATAAAGAACAAACTCATGAAAGTCTCGCAAAGCATTTGATTGAAGAATCATATGAACTATTAGATGTTTTAGCAAGACTAGATGATTCAAAAAAAACCTTTGATGAATTTAAACATGAACTAGGAGATTTGCTTCTACAGATATTACTTCATGCCGAAATAGCATCAGAGAAGAATTATTTTTCTATTATTGAAGTCATAAAATCATTACAAAAAAAATTAATAAAAAGACACCCCCATGTTTTTGAAAACAAAAACTTAAAATCTTCTGACGAAGTTGAGAAACAATGGGAAGAAATAAAAAAAGAGAATAACAATTCAATTTTTGATGATATTAACACAAATTTACCTCCAGTGAATACTGCTTTTAAAGTTCAACGAAAAGCAAAAACAATTAATTTAAGTTATAAAAATTATGATGAAGCTTTAGATGACTTAATTTCAGAAATTAATGAATTAAAAGAAGCTAAAACTCTTGAAGAAAAAAAATCTGAATTGGGTGATGTCTATTTTTCCTTGATTAACGTATCAAGATTTTTAGAAGCTGATCCAGAAATTCAGTTAAAAAAGACAATCCAAACCTTTATTGGTCGTGCAAAGTATGTTGAGGACAATCTAGATAAAAATTCTGATATGAATGAGCTTTGGTCTCTTGCAAAGAAAAATCAAATAGATTCGTAAAGATCTTTTTTTCTGTTAGATTTTTAATAACAGGGTTATGAATAAAAAAATTAAAAGTATAAAAGCTCGACATATATTAGATTCCAGAGCAAATCCAACAATTGAAATTGAAATATTCTTAGATGATGAAATTTTTGGACGTGCAGCTGTTCCATCAGGTGCATCTACCGGCGCACTTGAAGCCCATGAACTAAGAGATAACGATGATGCTTACAGTGGAAAAGGCGTAAATCAAGCAATAAAAAACGTAGAAACAATTATTGCAAAAGAATTAATAGGTTTAGACATTACAGACCAAGAAGCTATAGATAAGAAGTTGATTCAATTAGATGGAACAGAAAATAAAAACAATTTGGGTGCAAATGCAATCTTAGGAGTGTCAATGGCTGCTTTTAAAGCCAATGCAAACTTACAAAAAAAACAACCATTTGAACTTTTTCCAAATATTTACAACTCACCATCTTTACCAGTACCGTTTATGAATATTCTTAATGGCGGTGCCCATGCTGACAATTCTGTTGATATACAAGAATTTATGATTGTTCCGTTTGGATTTGATACTTTTGATAGGTCACTTAGGGCAGGTGTTGAAATATATCATGTTCTAAAAAAAAGGCTTAAAGAAAATAAATTAGCAACAAATGTTGGTGATGAGGGAGGCTTTGCTCCTAATTTTAAATCTTCAACAGAAATTTTAGATGAAATAATGCTTTCCATTTCAGAAGCAGGCTATGCACCAGGTGAAAATGTTTCACTTGCACTAGATGTTGCTTCCTCAGAATTTTATGAAAATAATTATTACAACATTGAAGGTAAAAAGTTTAACAATATTGAGATGTCTGATTATTTAATTAATCTAACTCAGAATTATCCAATTCTTTCCATCGAAGATGGATTAGGCGAAAATGATTGGGAAGGTTGGAAATATCTTACCGAGAAACTTGGAGAAAAAATTCAACTTGTAGGAGACGATTTATTTGTGACTCAGGAAAAAATTCTCCAAAAAGGAATTGATGATGGATGTGCAAATTCAATTCTCGTAAAGGTTAACCAAGTAGGAAGTGTTACTGAAACTATAGACACGATGAAGCTTGCAGAAAAAAATAATTATAGCTCTCTAGTATCACATAGATCGGGAGAAACTGAAGACACTTTTATAAGTCATTTATGTGTCGGAACATCAAGTGGTCAAATTAAGACAGGTGCTCCTGCACGATCTGAAAGAACTGCAAAATATAATGAGCTACTTCGTATTGGTGAGATAGTTGGTTTTGATTCATTCAATACAAGAAATTGGGGAAAATAAGCATGTTAAGACAAAATCTATTTTCCAAAATAATATTTTTAATCACATCATTTATTTTTGTTTTCTTTATTTTTGATACATGGGAATTAAGCTTTAAAGATTATCAATCTTTAGAATCACAACTCGAGAGTCGTATACAAAAAGCTGATGAACTAAGAAGTGAAATCACCTTTATTCAAGAAAAGATAGAGGACCTTGAAGATCCAGAAAAATTAGATATTATTCTACGACAACATGGATACGGATTACCTGGAGAAAATATATATCGATTTAAAGTTCCAGAACCTGTTACACCTCTTGAAGAAACTCTTCAACGTGAAAGAAGTAAAGGTCTGTTGGAGTTTGTTGTAGAGTTTATTGTCGGTACAAACAGTGACTAATGAAAAACAGACTGTAGAAATTCAGTTAAATAGAAAAGTTAGAAGCAACATTGATGTAGTTGCAAAATGTCATTTTGACTTGCCAGTTGTTGTTGATGTTCCAAAAAATTTAGATGACGGCACTCCATTCCCAACTATGTATTGGCTTACGTGCCCAATGTATGTCAAAAAAGTCAGCACATTAGAGTCAAACGGTATGGTTAAAAATCTTGATAAGCAATTAGTAGATAATAAAAAACTAAATAAATTATGGCGTAAAAGGCAGAAATCTTATGAAAACGAAAGAAATAAAAAATATAAAAGTCTTCCTAATATAATTTCGCCTAATGGCGGAGTTGGAGGGACAACAAAGTCAATAAAATGTTTACATTCACATCTTGCTGACGAATTAGTTAGTGGAAAAAATGTTATAGGAAAGATTGTTCTGAAAAGCGTAGGTGGGTGCAACTGTAATGAACCCTGCATTGTTAATGGTTCTAAAAATGATAAATGGCGAATTGAATGGTGAGAGTTGCAGCAATTGATTGTGGCTCAAACTCCACTAGATTGCTTATTTCAAATGTTGAAAACGGAAGACTAGAGAATCTTTTAAAACAACATGAAGTTACTAAATTAAGTGAAAATTTAATACAAACAAACAAAATTTCTGATGACTCAAAAAAAAGATTTTATAAAGTTTTAAAAAAATACTTGAAAATTATTGAGAATAATAAAGTTGAAGAAGTGCTTTGCATTGGAACAGCCGCATTAAGAAATTCAAGAAATTCTGAAGAGATCATTGAAGATGTAAAAAGTAAATTTAAGTTAGATTTGAAAGTAATTTCAGGAGAAGAGGAGGGCTTTCTTACAGGTATAGGTGTGCAATCTTCATTTAAAGATTTAGAAAACTATTTAATTGTTGATATTGGGGGCCAGAGCACCGAGTTAATTTACGACATTGATAAAAGAGTAAATGTTGATTCAAAAGAAATAGGCGTGGTAATGATGAATGAAAATTTCTTAAATCAAAACCCCATCTCATTAGTTGACGAAGATAATGCAATTCAATTTTTCGATGAAATATTTTATGCCAGTGATTTTTCAGATAGAAATTTTACAGGTGTTTCAGGCACTTTCACTTCGATTGGTTCAATGTATCTAAATCAAACTAGATACAATGAGGATGAAATTGATAGAATCGATATATCTTACGAATCAATACATAATCTTTATGAAAATCTAAAATTATTAACAATTCCTCAAATTATTAATTCTTATCCAAGTCTTGATCCAAAAAGGGCAGAAACAATAACTTCTGGGGTTTTTCTTGTAAGAAATTTACTGAAAAAATATGAAATTAATCAACTAAAAGTTTCAAAAAGTGATATTTTGGAAGGACTCATCCTAAAATATTTTTAATTATGGTAGCCCGGGTGGCGGAATTGGTAGACGCGACGGACTTAAAATCCGTTATTCGAAAGGATGTGGGGGTTCGAGTCCCCCCTCGGGCACTTTTATACATAATATGAATAAAAAAATCAACTTAGATTCAAAAAGTTTTGTTAATAAGCTAGAAAATAACTGTAAATTCAATATTCTAACTGGTAGCTAAAAATTATCCGATTTTTAGCATACGTACGTATAAAAGGGAGATAAATAATGAGAAAGTCTATTTTTGGACTGTCTCTTCTTACCTTAGCTTTAATTGCTGCAGCATGTGGTGGTGGAAGCTTAGAGGGAGAAGAGGTTCTTGTATTTGGTGCCCCAGCAACTGATGGACCTGACGGAAAAGCTATCCAAGAAGTCTTCGATGATTTCACCGAAGAAACTGGAATTATAGCTACTTATGTTGGTTCAGAGAACTTCGAATCAGAAGTTCAAGTTCAACTTGAATCAGGAGATGTTCCTGATATTATCTACTGGCCTCAGCCAGGTGGTGTAGTTGATGCAGCTGAAAGAGGATTACTTGTTCCTCTTGAAGATTTAGACATTGACTTGGACGAATATGAATCACGTTACTCACCATATCTTGTGAGCCTAGGTGTAGTTGATGGAGTTGCTTATGGAGGCGCTAATGCGGTTAACCTTAAGAGTATTGTTTGGTACCAACCAGCAGAATTTGACAAGAGAGGATATTCAATTCCAGCAACATGGGATGAAATGATTGCTCTTGCTGATCAAATTGTTGCAGATGGAATGAATCCATTTTGTTTTGGTATGTACTCAAACGGTGCAACAGGTTGGCTTGCAACTGACTGGATGGAAGATGTAATGCTTCGTACCGGTGGCGGAACTGCAACATATGATCAATGGGTAAATCATGAAATACCATTTAATGATCCAGTTGTTAAAAATGCTGCTGAGTACTTAAGTCAGATTATGCACACACCTGACTACGTTGTTGGTGGAACTGATGCAATTGTTTCTACATTCTTTGGAAACGCTCAGGACCCAATGTTTGAAAGAGATGCAGATGGCAACCCAGGTTGTTTGATGCACAGACAAGCTTCATTCATTGTTGGTTTCTGGCCTGAAGATGCTCAACCTGGAGCAGGAACAGAAACTACTGTATTTCCGTTCCCAGTAATAGATGCTAGCTTGCCAAAGGCTGCTCTTGGTGGTGGTGATATGTTCGCCGCTACAAACGATAGAGAAGCAACTGCTGCTCTAGTTCAATATCTATTACTTGATGATGAAGCATGGACACCTGTTGCTACAAACAGAAATGGTCATGGATCAACACGTATCACTGCAAACGTAAATTTTGATACTTCATTGTATGAATTAGAAATTACGCGTGTTTTAGGTGCTACAATTAATGCTGCTTTAAGTGAGAATGCATTCAGATTTGATGCATCAGACTTAATGCCAGTTGAAATTGGTCAAGGTGCTTTCTGGTCAGAAATGACAGAATTAGCAAGTAATGGTCCTAGTTATATCGATACTGCATTAGACAATATCGAAAATGCTTGGCCGTAAACCAAATTAAAAAAAATTAAGTTTATAGCCACCTTTAAAGGTGGCTATATTCTTTGAAGCAACAAAATATAATGTTTAAACTAAATAGAAACACTTTAAGGTATTAATATCAAAGAAAATAAATTATTCAACATTGGGATAAGGGTTATTTCTCTCGGGTTATTCCCTCTTTTTTGGTTTTTGTCCCAAGCAATATTGTTTAGAGAACTAACAAAAGTTTTACCTCGACCTGTCCTAGTAGTCCTTGCAATAGTTGTAGGGTCAACTTTTATATTTTTACTCTATCTAGGAATGAACAAGCTAATCAACTACGCACCGGAGAGATATCACGAAGGGCTATATGGAGCAATGTTCGTCGGTCCAGCAATATTTCTTCTAGGATTGTTTCTTTTATATCCAGCAATTAGAACAATTTATCTAAGCTTTTTTGATAAAAGAGGAAATAATTTTATAGGATTTGAAAATTATATTTGGTCTTTTTCAGATCGTCTGATGTTAATCACAATTCGTAACCAAGTAATTTGGTTAGTTGGTGTTGTAACTTTAGTGATTTTATTTGGATTGGTTGTAGGTTACATTTCAGATAGGTTAAAAAAAGGAGAAGCTTTTTTTAAATCTATTATATTTATGCCAATGGCAATATCTGCAGTTGGTTCAAGTGCTATTTTTAAATTTATTTATGAATATAGACCACCACCTTTAACTCAAATCGGATTGATAAATGGTTTAAGAGTTGGTGTAGGTTCAGATGTAAATGGTAATGAATGTGGAAATAATGTTACTTTAGACGATGGTACTAAATTAGATTATGTTAATGAAGGTTGTCTTAAACCAATTGGTTGGCTTCAGCAAAGAGATTTAACAAACCTTCCATCTTTCGAAAATATTACAAGTACAGAATTTTTCTCAAGTATATTTGTTAATTTTCCAATCAATACTGTGCTTCTAATGCTTGTTATGGTTTGGATGTTTACTGGTTTTGCAATGGTAGTTTTTTCGGCTGCAATAAAAGCTATACCTGGTGAGATTATTGAAGCAGGTCAGATTGATGGTGCATCAGAAGGAAAAATATTTTTATCAATAGTAATACCATATTTAAAAACAACTATTTTGGTAGTTGCTACATACATGACAGTTTCAGTTTTAAAAGCTTTTGATATTATTTATGTCACAACAAGAGGTGATTTCGAAACAAATTTATTGGCTGTCAAAATGTTAGACGAATTCGCAAAATTCCTTAACCAAGGTAGATCAGCAGCAGTAGCTGTAATAATATTTATTAGCGTTATACCAATTATTATCCTGAATATTATTAGAAATAAGAGCGAAGCAAAATCATGAATAACCAAGTTCAAAAATGGTATGACAAACCAATTTCAAAAATTATTCTTGTCTCTATTTCCTTGACTTGGGTTTTGCCATACTTTGGATTTGTTCTCAGTTCTTTTAGACCTGGTGACTCTATTAAAAGAGTGTCATGGTGGAGCTCGATTGCTACAGGTGATTTTATAAGGGAATTTACATTTGATAATTATTCTGAAATACTTTT
Source organism: uncultured Candidatus Actinomarina sp. (assembly GCA_902609285.1). GTDB lineage: Bacteria > Actinomycetota > Acidimicrobiia > Actinomarinales > Actinomarinaceae > Actinomarina. Next base: position 18,599 of record CACLRL010000011.1, read on the forward strand.
TGCAGAAAATTTAAGTAGATCTTTTTTTAATTCATTTGCAGTTACGATTCCTTCGACAATAATACCTATTACTATTGCTGCATTTGCAGCATACGCTTTTGCATTCATAGACTTTAAAGGAAAAGATATAGCTTTTTTGTTTGTGGTTGCAATGATGATAGTACCTCTACAAATGTCTTTGATACCGTTAATTAAACTCTTCAGTAAGGGGGCCGTCTTATTTGGAGTAACAGTGATTCCAGAACTAAGTATTAATGGAACGTTCGTGGCAGTCTGGTTTGCTCATACTGGATTTGGTTTACCGTTAGCGACATTTTTATTAAGGGATTTTATGATGGGTTTACCTAAAAGTGTCATTGAGTCTGCGAAGATTGATGGAGCTTCACACTTAACAACATTCTTCAAACTAGCATTACCGTTATCGGTTGCTGGTATTGCAGCATTTGCTACGTTTCAATTTTTATGGGTCTACAATGATTTTCTCGTTGCGAATGTATTTTTAGGAATTAGACCTCAGAATCTTGTTGTAACATCTCATGTAGCTCAGCTGACAGTTGGAAATTATGGAGAAGCTTGGCATTTAAGAACATCAGGAGCGGTGATTTCGATGATAGTTCCCTTAATAGTATTCTTCAGTCTTCAACGATTTTTTATTAGAGGTCTTATTGGAGGAGCAGTAAAGGGTTGAGACCCATACAAATTTCTCTGCTCATTTTGGTTTTTTCGTTTTGTTCAGTTCTCCAAACATACAACTATGAAATAAATGTCGATGATGAAAATATAAATCATAATGGGAAATTAATAATCGATATTATTGATAGTCAATTATTCGATGATTCATTAGAGCTGAATTTTCAATTTTATCCCAACTCGCAAACTTTACCTGAATTTTACGTCTTGACTTTTGATATGAAATTTAGAGAAGACTATGAAAGTGATTTTGATGGTGTTTGTGTCGGCCCAACATGGGAAGAAACTAAACCTGGGGAATTAACAGTTATTTTGAATAAAGAAGATAATTTTAAATCAAAAGTAACCGCAAATTTTGATCCAAATTCATTAGAGGATAGATGTGAGAAATACATTTATTATTTGAGATATTTTCAAGCAAATATTAATTTTGAACAAAAAATATTTTTTGGAGTGGCTACTGATTATGCAGAACTCTATCCTGATGCACCAAACTATTGGTTAGTAAATAAAAATAATGAAATTGAAAAAATTGGTACTAGTAACATAAAGAAATACAGCATATATTTTGAATTGAGTAAATAACATGAAAATTGGTATTGACTGGGGCGGTACAAAAATTGAAGCTATTGCAATTGATCCAATAAATGGTGAAGAATTAAAAAGAATACGTATAGATGCCCCAAAAAATAACTATGATGAAATAATTTCTGAAGTTGTCCGATTAATCAATGAAATTTCAGGTAGTGAAACTAATTTTACGGTTGGAATTGGTATGCCTGGATCCATAAATCCTCAAACAAATCTTGTACAGGTATCAAATACACAAGCATTAGAAAATAAATCAGTAAAAGCAGACTTGGAAACTCAGCTTGGATATGAGATAAAAATTGCAAACGATGCCGATTGTTTAGCCCTATCAGAAGCGATTGATGGTGCTGGTGAAAAATATAGAAGTGTGTTTGCTGTCATACTCGGTACTGGTGTTGGAGCAGGCTTTTCGTTAAATAAGAAAATAGTTATTGGACCAAATAGACTGACTGGAGAGTGGGGACAAAATCCAATTCCTGGACCAATGGATGATTATGAAAAGAGTGTAAAACGACATTGTGGAAGAGTTGGTGCCATTGAGGTATTTATTTCAGGTCCAGGCTTAGAAAATCATTATCACTTTGTTACAAATTTAAAAAAAAGCTCAAGAGAAATTGTATCTTTATTTAAAGAGGAAGATTCCAATGCTGAAAAAGTAATGGATACTTACTTTGAAAGAATCGCAAGATCATTTAGTACTTTTGTAAATATATTGGATCCTGATGTCATTGTTTGTGGAGGGGGAATGTCTGAAGTAGATGATATTTATGAAGAAATACCAAAAAGAATAATTCCCTATATAGCGTCAAATTATTTTCTAACACCAATCGTCAAAGCAAAACATGGCTCTTCAAGTGGAGTAAGAGGAGCTGCACATTTATGGAACTAAATAAATATTTAATTTTTATTATTTTTATTTTGGTTACAGTAATATTTTCAATTTTTGGATACAGTCCTGAAGAAGTCGTTATTGCTGGTCCATATTTTCCACAGATTGAATATTTTGAAAATGAATTAGATTTAATTTCAGCAGATTTAAATATAAAAATAAAATATGTTCCATATTCTGACATCGAAACAGAAATAATCGAGGGTAATAACTCTGATAATTTTGATCTTGCAATTATTCCAAATCCGCAGGGTGTAGTAAATCTTGGAGAACGAGGTTATCTTTATCCAATATCAATTGCACTTGAAAAAGAAATAATAGAGAATAATTATTCAAGACATCTACAAGAAATAACAACATCTGATGTAGATGGTGAGACGTATGGTGTCTTATTTAGGCTTATACCAAACTCGCTAATTTGGTATGATGTAGAAAAATATAATCAATTAGGATCACCAAAATTTGAAAGTTTTCATGAGATGGTCTTATTTACTGAAGCAAACGTATATGAAGATAGCCCCTTATGGTGTTTGGATATCGAAAGTGGGGCTTCCACTGGCTGGATAGCAACCAATTGGTTAGAGGACATTATCTTACATGAACAAGGTCCCACTGTATATGATGAATGGTTTCAACAAAAAATTTCTCCACAGAATGACGAGATAAAACAATCAATTTCAAATATTGGTGAATTAATTTTTATTAAAGATGCAATCTATGGAGGAAATGAAAGAATAATAAACAAAGAGTTCAGAAATAATTTTCGGAATTTGGTTGATAGCAATAATAAATGTGTTTTCAGCTGGTCAGGACATTTTGCAGGTATGTATTTCCCTGATGATAAAAACTATGGTTCTGATTATGATTTTTTTAAATTTCCATCTGCAGAAAATAAAAATGCAATGGTCGGCATCGGAGATTCATTAGTAATCCTAAGTTCAAAAAGAGATTCAATTAATGTTTTTAATTCATTAACTAGCAATTCTTTTGGGCAAGATTGGATTTCACAACAAGACGGAATGTTTATTTCTGCAAATAAAAATTCAAACATCAATAAAATTAACAGTCCAATGCTTTTAAAGGAAACGTTAATTGTAAGGGATGCATTAAATGAAGATTTATTCAGATATGATGCATCTGAACTTATGGAAAGACGAATTGGCGCTGATTATTTGTTACTTGCTTTAAGAGAATACATTTCTTATGGAAACCTCTATATTAACTTGATTACCCAAGAACTAGATAGCCAGTATTAATATTCTTAGATTACATCTCCTGATTCAGGATCAAAAAAATGAAGCTTTGAAGGATTGATCCTAAGTACAATTTCCTCACCCTCAGCAACAGTAGAGTTTGGATTTATCCTAGCTATAAATTTTGTATTATCTCCAAGAACAGTGATATCTTCACCTTCATCAGCTAATATTTCTTCAATAGCTTCAGTTTGAACAGGTTTTATGTCTTTATAAAAGTGTACATAAGAGTCTGATCCAAGTTGCTCTAGTAGAGATACTTTCACTTTTATACTCTCTGAATAGTCGGCTTCATTTGCAAAATATCCATCTTCAAAAGCTTCAGGCCTAATTCCAAGGATTATGTCTTTATTTTCGAATGATTTCAGTTTTTCTTTTTTTTCATCTTTATATGTAATTTGATTGTCTCCAAAAGTTAATTCAAGTACATCGTCTTTTGATTTAATTTTTGCATATACAAAATTCATTGACGGACTTCCAATAAATCCAGCTACAAATATATTTTTTGGATTTGAATAAATTTCTCGAGGTGTGTCTATTTGTTGCAATTCACCCTTTCGAATTACGGCAACTCTATCACCCATTGTCATTGCTTCAACTTGATCATGGGTAACATATAAGGTTGTTGTTTGTAGTTGAGTGTGGAGTTGTCCTAGCTCAGCTCTCATTTGAACTCTTAATTTTGCGTCTAAATTAGAGAGAGGCTCGTCCATTAAGAATGCCTGGGGGTTTCTTACAATTGCTCTTCCCATTGCTACTCTTTGTCTTTGGCCACCAGATAAAGCTTTTGGCTTCCTTTCTAAAAGTTCACTTATTTCTAAAGTTTTTGCAGCATCTTTAACTTTTTGTTCAATTTCATCCTTTGGCAATTTTCTAAGTTTTAGAGAAAAAGCCATATTGTCATAAACTGACATATGAGGATATAATGCATAATTCTGAAATACCATTGCAATATCACGATCTTTTGGCGCAACTTCATTTACAGTTTTGTCACCAATGGCAATTTCCCCTTCAGTTATATCTTCTAAGCCAGCAACCATCCTCAATAAAGTAGTTTTTCCACAACCTGAGGGACCTACAAGAACTACAAATTCACCGTCATTAATAGTTATACTTACATCTTCTAAAGCTCTAGTGCCATTCGGGTATATTTTCCCAGCTGATACGATATCAATTGCTCCCATATAGGGGTAATTTTAACCATATATTTTTTAATTTAAAAATGAATTCAATCTTATAATATTTCTATGCTTAAAGTTCCAATAAATAGAATTTCTACTATAAATGATGAGCAACCAAATATGGATGCCCCCTATGTTTTATATTGGATGATTGCCTTTAGAAGAGTAAATTATAATTTCTCACTTCAACGTGCAATAGAATGGGCTAATAAATTATCAAAACCTCTTCTTATTTTTGAACCAATCACTATTGATTATCCTATGGCAAGTATCAGATTACATAAATTTGAAATTGAGGGCATAAAAGATATTCAGAAAAAAATTAAAAATTCCAAAGCTTTTTATTTTCCATACGTTGAAGAATCTAAAGGCGTTAGTGATAAACTATTATTTCATTTAGCTAAGGATGCTGCTGTTGTAGTCACAGATGATTATCCAACTTATTTTGTTCCCCAGATGACTGCAGAAGCAAAAGGCAATATAAATACGACATATGAACTAGTAGATTCAAATGGAATACTACCGATCAGGATTGCAGAAAAAGAATACGTCAGAGCTCATGATTTTAGAAGGTTCATGCACAAAAATATTGAAGACTTTCTTGTTGAATTTCCTTTAGAAAGTCCATTGGACTATTTAAACATCAGATTTGATCAGAAACTTTTAAAATCAGTGATTGGAAAATATAACTTAGTAGATTTTAATGAAATAAATATTAATAAATTTTTAGAAAATTTAAATGTCGATAAATCTGTTGAAGTAAGTGACATAGTTGGTGGTTATGATGCTGCAAAATCGAGACTAGATTATTTTACGAAAAATGGCTTTAACGATTATGCAAAAAGAAGAAGTCATCCATCAGAGGATGCTAGTAGTCAGTTATCGCCATATTTTCATTTTGGACACATTTCAACTTTTGAAGTATTTGAAAAAATAATTAGCAATGAATCATGGTCGGTAGAAAATATTGATCCTAATTTTGTTGGTAGAAGAGAGGGTTGGTGGGGTGGCTCATCAAATCTTGAAAGTTTCTTTGATGAATTAATTACCTGGCGAGAACTTGGATATCATACATGTGTTAAAAGAGCTAATTATGATCAATATCAGTCTCTTCCTGAATGGGCAATAAAAACATTAGATGAACATACGAATGATGAGAGAGAACACATTTATGATTTAGCGGAACTTACAAATGGAGAAACTCATGATGAGATCTGGAATGCTGCACAAAATCAACTCAGAATTGAAGGAAGGATTCATAATTATTTGAGAATGTTATGGGGAAAAAAAATTCTTGAATGGACTCCAAATCCTCAGATCGCCCTTTCTTATTTAATAGATCTTAATGATCGTTTTGCTCTTGATGGAAGAGACCCAAATTCTTATTCTGGTGTTTTTTGGATTCTAGGAAGATATGACAGAGCTTGGGGCCCAGAAAGGCCAATATATGGAAAAATTCGCTATATGACATCAAAATCAACAGCCACTAAATTTAATCTAAAACCTTATTTAGAAAAATGGAATCAAGAAGTAAAAGCATAGCTACTATTGTTTACGAATAAAGTTACAAAAATAATCTAAAAAATTTTTTTAAATTTCAAATTATTGCACAAGGGTGGTACATTTGTCTTGTGAACGTTTCACAATATATAAAAAAAAGGAGTACTTCTAAATGGAAGAACTAACATATCGTCTCTTTATGGTGGCAACAGTAGGAATGCTTGCAGGAACAGTATTTTTACTTGCTTCATCAAGAGAGGTAAAACCAGAACACAGACGTGGTGTATACATTTCTGCACTTGTCTGTGGTATTGCATGGTATCACTATCAAAAGATGGGTGCATCTTGGGAGAGTGGAGCATACGATACAGGGTTAAGATACGTTGACTGGGTCTTAACTGTTCCTTTGATGTTTGTAGAGGTCCTAGCCGTTACAAGAAAAGGTGCCGCATATAATGAGGCAGTTCGTAACTGGGGAATTGTAGCAACAGTAATGATTGGTGCAGGATACTACGGAGAAACATCAGCAGCAGGAAGCAACGAATATTGGACAGGATTTGTAATTGCTATGGCAGCTTACATCTGGCTAATGAGAAATCTTCAAGCTGAAGGAGAAGGTCTTAAGGGTGATCAAGCAGTAGCTTTTGAAAACATTAAGAACTTAATCCTTGTAGGTTGGATTATTTATCCATTAGGATATATTGCACCTGTAGTTGGAGACTTCGATGCTATTCGTGAAGTTCTATACACAATTGCTGACATAATTAACAAAGTCGGTCTTGGTGTATTAGTACTACAAATGGCTCGAGTTCAGTCAGGAGAAAAAGTTTCGTAACTTTTTCGAATAAAATTTTAATGATAGGCGACGAATGTCGCCTATCATTTTTTGTAGGGTAAAATTTTTATATGGATTTAATGAATCTAACAATTCTACTAAACACTTTTTTTGGATTTCTTACGTTTGTTGCCTGGGTATCATGTGCAGCAATAATTTATCTTTATTTTTCTAAAAAAACTTTTAAAAAAATTGTTACTGACCAGTTTCTATACTTTGCAATTTCTGTTGCTATCTTTTCTTCAATTGGAAGCATCGTTTATTCAGAAATAGTGGGTTTTATTCCATGTAGATTTTGTTGGTATCAGAGATACTTAATGTATCCAGTTGCAATTGCACTGCTCATATCATTGGTGAAGCGACCATTTTTTAGAGTTGGATATATAAGTATACTTGGTGTATTTGTTAGCATTTATCACATTTTTTTACAGAACGGTGGGGGAGGCGGTGGAACCTGTGCTGTTGATGTTCCCTGTGATTTAAAATATGTAGATATTTTTGGATTTATAAGTATTCCTGTAATGGCCGGAACAGGATTTTTAACGATATTTGTATCTTTGCTGTACTATGATTTTGCAAGAGAGGAATTAGTTGAGTAAAAATTTCATTATCGCTGGAGCTGTTGTACTTGTACTGGGTCTAGCTATTGCAATTGGTGTGACTTTAAGTTCTGAACCAGTAGCTGCTGGACTCCCTGAGGGTGAGATCAACGTTGATGGAGAATTTCTTCCTCAATATGCTGGAGAAAATGATGACAACATTGCACTTGGGCTTTCGGCACCAACATTTTCAGCACCAGATCAAAATTCAGAAATTTTTAACTTAGAAAAAAATGGAAATTCTAAAGCATTATTGTTTTTAGCTCACTGGTGTCCTCATTGTCAACGAGAAGTTCCTGTAGTTCAAAGCTTTATTGATTCAAATGGCGTTCCACCAGGAATCGATGTCATAGCAGTTGCTACATCTATTGACAGAGGAAGAGATAATTATCCTCCTCAAGAATGGTTAGAACGTGAGGGTTGGAGTGAAACCCAAATTTATGATTTAGATCGTGAAATTGGGGAAGCTTACGGACTTAATGCATTTCCTTATTGGGTATTTCTAGATAAAGACCTCAATGTTATTGCTAGAAGAACAGGAAACCTGCCGGAGGATATGGTTGGAGCCCTTCTTGTTCAACTTGCTAATCAATAATTTAATTGTTATTTTCAAAAACTCCCAAATAAACAAACCCAAAAAGGCCAGTTCTTTTTAACATCTTTTTTTCTAAATTTATATCAGTTAACAAATCTTCAGGTGGTGGAAGCTTATCTAAGGAAAAGTGTAAAAATCTATATTCTCTCAGATTAAATGTAATCAATCCAATCAAATGCAAAACGATGTAAGTTCCAATTTTATGAAATCGTTTAAGGATACTATTACGAGGTCTTGACATATCTAGTATTATAAATTTTCCATCTTTTTTTAAAACTCTTGAAACTTCACTAAAAGTTTTATCAATATTGTCAACATTTCTTAATACGAAACAACAAAATATATTGTCAAAGTAATTATTATCAAAAGGTAAATTTTCACTTATGCCGATCACTTTATTTTGAAATTTATTTAACGACAACATATTTTCATCAGGATCTAGAGCTACGACATCAAACCCTTTGAGATCCTCATATGATGCCCCTGTACCACTACCGAGATCAAGGACATTTCCAGGTTTAAGATTTGTAGCAGCTTGACGACGCCATGATTTATCAAATCCAAATGTTATCAATGAATTGATGAAGTCGTAAAATTTATGAATGTTTGAAAAGTTAGCAGATTTGTTCAATTAAATTAGATATGCAACAGCAAGTAATAATCCTGTTACAAAGTGTATGCCAATAGTTGAAACGTTTACAAGCAATAATTCATAAGGTACCTTTTGCCTATCAGCATTAGGATTATTCCATTTAATCATCCACTCATCAGCCATTTTGAATGCTTTCCAAACTAATGCCACAGGTAGCAAAGCAATGAAAGCATAAACAGTTCCAAACTCCGTGAAAAAGCTTAGGATACTAATTAATCCAACGGAGAGAAAGGCTTCGATCATAAACTGTTTGTATAAAGATAATGGTTTTTCAAGTCTCATCCAACCATCATTTACGGCTGTTCTAACTACCCAGGTATTTTTACCAACTGCAGCGTCTGAGGGTGCGTCTTGAAACTGATTTATCCAAACTATGAGCATTACCAATAGTGCAATAGGTATTGAAGCAAGTAATGCTTCAGCCCAATTCCAAAGTGATAAATCATTATTATGCATAGGAAATGTTAGAACATAGTGTGCTCCCATTACCATCACAGGACCAAATCCGAGTGCTATTGCAATTTCTCCAAAACCTTTATATCCAAGCCTCACAGGATCTCCTGTATATCCTAATGCAAGAAAAGTTCCAAGAACTCCAGTCCATAATATAGGTGTATTTCCAAATATATAACCACTTATTTGTTGATTAATATAGAGTCCTATACCGATCGTTCCAAGAATACTTACTAAGGCCGTAATTAAAACTTGTCCAGGAGTCATTAAACCAACTTGAATTACCCTACTACCTCCGTTGAATGGACTAGCAACCTTATTTATTTCATCAGCACTAGATGTATGGTCAAAATAATCGTTAGAAGCGTTTGTTGCTATCTGTGCTAAACATGCACCACCAAGAACAAGCCAAAACATATTCCATGACCACGTACTATTTAAATTTTCTGATTTCAGATCATTCCAAGCAACGGATGCGCCAATTAATATAGGTGCAATAGTTGCAGTGAGAAAGGGGGCTCTTACAGTACGTAGCCACAGACCAATTCTTTTCAACGCTAGTTTAAATGTGAATTTTACAGCTGAGGTTTTATTACTTGGGTATGTTCTCCACTCAAATTGTTCTTCTTGATAAAAATCTACATATTTTATTGTTATTGGTTTTATGCGGTAATAACCAACAACGTCATTTTCTTTTAAAAAGTCATCTTCCATATATTCTTTGAATGCCTCAGTTGTAGATAAAACCATTTCATACGCTTTTTCTTTTTCTTGTTCATCTTTTATTTTGTAACATTCACCATCAATCTGAAGGCCTTTAATTCCTTCTTGTCCTTTTGGCCATATCACTACGTGCACTCTTGGATTCAAACGAATTTGCTCTGCTTTTCTTGTCGGGTTAAAGGTAAAAAATACAAGATCCTCACCATCGCGAGCATAGAAAACTGATGCACCTGAGGAATTTCCACCAACACTTGTTGCTATGAACATTCTGTCAGCAGAATCTAAAACATCTTCAATTTTTTTATCAAGAACATCATTCATGGTAAAAAGGTTAATATGCTTGTGAAATAATGCACAAAGTCCTTACTGTTTATTTGTTATCCATTTAATATTGTTAAGTATGTTTGATGTGTTCAAAACTTCTGAGTTTAAAAAAGCTTTAAGATTCTATATTGAAGAAGTAAAAAACAATAGAAAGCATTTTCTCATATCTATGTTTTCTGCAATCATTTGGTGTTTTTTAGTCATTCTTCATCCATATCTAATTAAGCGAATTGTTGATGATGGAATTGTTGCAAGTGATCAACAAGTTATAATCGTTTTTCTTTCCTTCTTAGTAGCAATTGGTTACGTGAGAGCCGCATCTATTGGGGTAAGAAGATATTTTAGTATGTCAGTCTCGTTTAATGTTGAAGCTGAGATCAGAAATACTATTTTTGGACACATGCAAAGATTAGCTTTTAAATATCATGACAAAGTTCCTACAGGCGAGTTAATGGCAAGAGCATCAAGTGATGCATCTCAAGTTAGACTTGCTTTTGCAATTGCTCCTTTAGCAACAGCTAATGTTTTTCTTTTATTATTACTTAGTGTCACACTTGTTTCTATTGATTTTATTTTAGGATTAATAGTCCTACTATCGATTCCTTTAGTTCTTTATATAGCCGGAAACTTTGCGTCAAGAGCAATGGAAGTATCTTTGAAGGTCAAAGAGGCTGAGGCAGAAATGACGACCGAAGTTGAAGAACAACTTGGGGGCATCAGAGTAGTAAAAGCTTTTGGAAATGAAGATGAAGCTTCTATAAAGGTCGAGAGATCTATTGAAAAGATTTATGAAACATCTGTAAATTTCCTGCATTTACGAACAAGATTTGTCCCTTTGTTTGAATTAATACCAATGATTATTACATTAGTAGTTCTTTTATTGGGTGGTTATTTAGCAATAAATGAATTTATTACTTTAGGAGATTTTATAGCTTTTACACAATACGTAATTTTATTAATTTGGCCCCTCAGAATTACAGCATGGTTTTTATCAGAAATACCATCAAGTGTCTCAGCTGGAAATAGAATTTTAGAATTATTAGATGAGCAACCATCGATAATAAATAATGATGAGCTATTAGAATTTCCTACTGATGGAAATGGAACTATAGAATTTGAAAATGTTGATTTTAGTTACGGAAATGATACGATTTTTAATGAACTTTCGTTCAAAGTAGAAGGACAAAAAACTATTGCTATTGTTGGAGCAACAGGATCGGGAAAATCAACTTTGTCATATCTTCTTCCAAGGCTTTATGATGTCAAATCTGGAACAATAAAAATTGATAATGTTGATATTAAAAAAATTAAACTAGATGATTTAAGAAATAATGTAAGTTTAGCTTTTGAAGAAAGTTTTTTATTTTCAAATTCTGCCAAGGACAACATTGCCATAGGTTCAATTGAAGCATCACAGCAAGAAGTCGAAGAGGCTGCAATCATTGCAAAAGCTCATGAATTCATTTCTCAATTACCTGAAACCTATGAAACCAAAGTAGGCGAGAGAGGTTATGGTTTATCTGGAGGGCAAAGGCAAAGAATTGCACTTGCTAGAGCAATTGTTAGAAATCCAAAAATATTAATACTAGATGATGCACTTTCAGCGGTTGATGCTTCTACAGAAGAAGAAATAAGAAATGAACTACAAAAAGTCATGAATAAAATGACAACTTTAATTATTACAAATCGTGTGCCTACAATTGAGCTTTGTGACGAGGTATTATTTATTGAAGATGGAAAAATTAGAGCGCAAGGTAAACATGAAGATATTCTTAACAAAGTTAAGTCTTACAGAAGCTTATTTCTAGAACAAGAGAAAGCATCAAAATTAAATTGAAAGATAAAACATTTTCTCGATCATTGAAACTTGTCCCAGAGGTTAGAAACAAATTCATAATAAGTTCTTTAATCGCTTTATTCGCTACAGCAATAAGAATGGTTGGACCATATTTGATAAGAAATGGAATAGATGGTGGTGTAACAGAATCAGATTATGGATATGTATTACAACAATCGTTTTACTACTTTCTAACTCTCGTTTTGTTATATTTTGTAACAAGTCAAGCTCTACTTTATATCGGTATGGTTGGCGAGACATATGTAAAAAGGGTTAGAGAGAAATTATTTAGGCATATGTCATCTCTTGATATAAATTATTTTGAAAAAAATAAGACTGGAGTTTTAGTTGCAAGATTAACATCTGATATGCAAAGCTTGACTGAATTTGCAAAAGAAGGTGCAAGTAGTGTGTTAACTGCCTTGCTAACAATATTTGGAGCTGTAATAGCGGTATTTATTGTCGATGTGCAACTTTCAATATTAGCTTTTGTAGTTATGCCAATATTGGCTATTGCTACAAAAATATTCAGAAATTATGCAGATACTACTTATTGGGAAGTTAGAGAATGGATAGGACAGGTACTTTCTTCATTACAGGAAGGTATATCGGGAGTTAGAGTAATTCAAGCTTATACAGATGAAGATACCCAAATAAAAAGATTTAAAAAAGTAAATAAAGAACATTTCAAAGCAAATATGAGATCAGCAAGAAATATTGCTGTTTACTTTCCATTTCTTGAATTCACCAGGGTTTCCTCTATTGCTACTGTGTTGTGGTTTGGCTCACAAAGAATATCTGAGGGAACACTCTCTGTTGGCGAATTGGTTGCTCTTTTATTTTATTTGAACTACTTTTTTGATCCGTTAATTCAATTGTCATTTAATTACGATACTTTAAGATCTGCTGGCTCATCTATGAAGAAAGTTTTCTCAATTCTTGATGAACAACCTAATTTAAGTAAGAAAGGGGAAAAATTTCCAGATACTTCTCCTGAAAATGCTGTCGAGTTTGACAATGTTAAATTTTCATATGGAAGAGAAAACGTATTACATGAAGTATCTTTTTCTATTAATAAAGGAGAGAAAATTGCAATAGTTGGAGAGACTGGTGCAGGAAAAAGTACGATTGCTAAATTAATCCTTCGATTTTATTTACCTACTGGTGGAGCAATGAAATATTTTGGAATTGACTCTAAAGAAGTTGATGAAGAATGGGTTAGAAATAATGTTGCATTTGTTCCACAAGAGAGCTTTTTATTCAGAGGAACAATCAGAGAAAATTTAAATTATTCACAGCCAGATGTTACCTCGTTAGAAGAAGAACTTGCATCAATTGGTGTTCTTGACTGGTTTGATAGATATGAGAAAAAATTAGATCAAGAGGTAGGTGAAAGAGGTGGAAATATATCAGCCGGTGAAAGACAATTTGTTGCTTTATTAAGAGCAGTTTTAGCAAAAAGAAAAATTATTGTCTTTGATGAAGCAACTGCAAATTTAGATATAGAGTCTGAATCATCGATACTTGATGCAACTGAAAAACTTTTAACATTTCAGACATCAATAGTTATTGCACACAGACTTGAAACTGTACTTAATGCAGAAAAAATTATAGTCATGGAAAACGGTAATCTAACTGGATTTGATAGTCATGAAAATTTATTAAAAGATAATCAGACGTACAAAGATCTTTTTTCTGCTTGGAATCTAGTTAACGAGAGTTAATTCTTTTTTTAGCAAGATCACAGTAATCATTATTTACCTCATAGCCTACATAGTCTCTTTCTAAATTTTTTGCTGCTAGCCCTGTAGTTCCACTTCCAAAAAAAGGATCAAGAATAATTTCATTTTTATAAGAATAAAGATTAATAAATCGTTCAACCAACTCTTCTGGGAATGGAGCAGGATGACCAATTTTTTTAGCTTTGGCAGGAAGAATATTCCATATTGAGAGAGTAGAGTCCATAAACTCTTCTTTTTCAATTGTTGATTCACCTTCTTTATTTCTATTCATTGACTCTTTTGAGAACACTAAGCAATACTCATGAAGATCACGTATTACTGGGTTTGATGCTGACAGCCAACTTCCCCAGGCAAAATTTGCATTTGCGCCCTTTGATTTTTGCCAAATAATCTCTCCACGCATAATGAAACCCAAATTTAAAAGTAGTTCTGTGAATTGATTAGAAAATGGAATATATGGCTTTCTTCCAAGATTTGCAACATTCACCACTAAACGACCCCCAGATTCGGTTACTCTGTAAACTTCCTCAAAACAAGATTTCATCATCTTCCAATATTTTTTATCATCAAGATCAAGATCGCTTAATTTACCTACATTGTATGGAGGTGAAGTTATGGTTAGCGAGATACAATTGTCAACGAGCTCACTCATATTTTCTGAACTTTTATTAAATATTCTATTTCGAATTTTTGATATGTTATTTTCTGTTTGCATATCGAAATTATTTTCTGTTTGAAATTTGGAGACGAAACCTTTTCTAGATCCCGACCCTTCTTTAAAAACAGATTCTTTTGACATTTTTAATCTTTGTTTATCTTTTTATGGCCAAAATCTATCTCTTCTTGGCTTTCTAACTCAAGTACGTTTTCAATAAGATTTCTATAATCTTCATGTTGTAAGT
>CACLRL010000012.1 GCA_902609285.1 uncultured Candidatus Actinomarina sp.
ATTAAATCTAAATATTCATCTGTATAAATCTCTGGATAATCTTTTTTAAGGTACATAAATGTTGGTTGATCTTTAAATCTATACCAACGGTATTTAACAATAGTTCCATCACCTAATATTGATTCATAAATAGTTGGGTCACAACCATCATTAGTGCAATCCCAGCATGAAAAATCAAAAGGGTTTGAATCTAATCCAAATACTTCATCCATGTCGTCTTTAATTTTAGAAATTATATCCTTATCTTGATTTGATTTAATATGAGGCATGTATGAAACTGTTCTTTCAATTGTATTCATTTCTAATTGGGTAAGTACTTCTGGAACAACACTCTCATCTACTGGACTAAAGCGATATTCTTCAAGATTGCTTTTTGAAGTTGGAACTTCAACTTTGTAGTATCGACTTAAATTACGATTTTCTGGATCTTTAATATTAGACCAATCCCAGAAAGTATTTGTTTCTCCATTTTCTGTTGCTCCTTTAAGATATGCGTTCCAACTAACTAATACATTATTTAAAGTATCGTAGTCTGGTGCTTCGCTTATAAATAGATCATTCATATTTAGATCGGGTCTTTCTCTCTCTTCATATCTATCTTCTGAAATCATTGGTTTAGAAAATTCATAAAAATTAGATTTTAACTTGCTTATTTCGACATCGCCTTTGAAAAAATCAACAAAGTAGTTGTATAAACTAACATCATATGACCTTCCATCCAAAGTAAAGTATTCTTTGTCATTAATTGCTGGAAGAGCAGGTGGAAATATTTTTAAATACAGATCTCCTTTTTCATCATATTCAACAAATGCTGGCAATTCACCCATTTCAGACCCAATAGCAGCATAGGGTGTAGATGTGTAAGCTAGTGTATTTTTTTCTTGTGTCCAAAAAAGACCCCCCGTTTCATAGTTATAATCTTCAACATCATCTACGTACCAACTTTGATTTTTTATTTCATTTAACATTTCTTCTTCGTTTAATCTTCCACCTAAGAATTCAATTAATTTATCATATAATTCTTTGGATACTTGGTCTTCTCCATCTTGTAACATTTCTAGGGCATTCCATCTATTTATTCTTCTATGCCAAAACTCTGGTACGTATGCCCACATAGGTCCACTGTATTGTTTACTATTTGCGATAAAGGTCCATGTCAATTTTCCAATATCAGTTGTTGGTTGCTCATTGCCTTGTCTCGTTTCACCACTAAAAATAGGAAGTGCAAACCATCCATGACCAAAATATATTCCTCCATCTTCAGCATATTCTTCTTGATTTTCATCAAAACGAATACCTGCTGGAATAGGAATTACTTTATTAGCTAACTGCACACCTCCATAACAATCGCAAGGTACCCTTACCTCATAAAATCCCCAGCCAAATAATGAACTATGAGGGTTGTAAAATAATGGTGCGCCAGATGCCATATAGGTTGGATATTTTGTGTGGCCAAACTTATTATAGACTCCAAGGCCTCCTTCAATAGTTCCGCCCGCTGGCCCATATGGGTGAGACCCGGGTGCTTGTATCCATTGACCCCATAATCCCTGTTGTGACTCGGGTTTAATACTGTAAAAAGGAAAAATTCTATCATAGAAAGATAAGCCATATATGTCACTTCGTTTTGACTCATCAGGCTCATCAGTTTGAACAATTGTATCTCCACCAATTTGTGTTTTAAGACTCCAGTCAGGTAAACATTCTATTTGTCCAAATTGTTCTCCATATTCCCCTTTGTAATCAACAATATTTGGCCGGAAAAGACCTTTTTCAAAAATACCAAGTTTGTGTGGATAAAAATCAAGTTTTAAATCCTGCTCTAACGGGACATCTGCAAGTGGAACACCTTCGTAATATACATCTTTGTACCTGCCATCATAAAAACAATGCCGCTCAAGAAACTTACCTGGATTAAATTTTGGATCAGGATCATTTTTTAAATAATACTTTGAAAATCTTGAATCATTAAGATCCGAATATTCATCAGCATCCTCTATTTGGATTTCTTCATTGTCAGATTCATCATCTTCAATAAGTTCTTCTTGTTTTTCTATAAGCTGGTTTAATTCTGCTTCCTCCTCTGGAGTTAAATTTTCTTTATTTTCTAAAGCAACTATTTGTTCCTCTAGTTGGTCAATTTCTTGGCTTGTAGTAGAACAAGATGAAATAATAAGTGAAAAAACTATAAAAATTATTTTTTTCTTCATTGGCTTATAATATCAGAATATCCTATGGCGCTTGAGGTGGTTCACAATTAGGTTCATTTACAGGACATTCAAAAAATTGCAAATTAAAATCTATACCCATTGATGCATACTTCTGCTTTAACACATTAAAGGTGGTTGTTTCAAATACAGATACCTCCCTAAGATTATTAGCAGTTTCTTCAAGTACGCTTGAAACATCTGAAAGTTTTTTTATCAATTTACCATACTGTAATTCAAGACCATTAGATTTGTAATATTCAGCATCACAATTCGAGGCAACCCTAAGCATTCCGTTGAAAAATGCTCTGTCATGTATTTCTAACATTGCTAGATAATCTGCTGCCAACTTTAACTCAATGAAAACTCCAAAGTATAAGTCCATTGTTTCTTGTTCCATAAGATTAGCTTCGTTGATGGATGTATTTACTGCCTCTTCACTTGACTGAGAAACATTTGTAAGAAGTGTTTCGACCTCTTGTTGTAACCTTCCTAACTCTTCAATATTTCTTTGAAATTCCTGTTCTAGTGGATTATCAGATGGTGGAGTTGAGGTGTCAGAATTACTTCCTGATGAATTTGATTCTGATTGTAATTGAGCAATCTGAGCTTCAAGTTCACTAATGCGGATATTTATATCTGTAGAAGTTAATCCATTTATAGAACTCTTACGTTCTGCAATTACAGCTTCCAATGAAGATATTTCTTCACGAGTAGTGGTCAATTGTTCTTCAATTGCACTTGTATCACTGCCTTCACTAGATTCAATAATTCCTTGAAGGTCTAAAGCGTAATCATTTAATGATTGTACTTGTTGTTCCAAGCTTTCAATCTCAAATGCAGTTCCCTGAAGTGAATAAAGTTGATCTATTTGTGTGTATAATTCGCTTACTTCTGCGTTAATTTGATCTAATCTTGAATTTGTTTCGTCAAGGTTCGCTGTATTTGAGGGGTCTGATAGATTCTCAGAACTAGTTGAGTAACCAAGTTCTTGCTTAAGCTCTTCATTTCTTTGTTCTAGAACAGCAATCCTTTCGTCTAGTGCATTGACTTGATCCATATTTTGGCCGGCAGCATTTGCAATTTCTGAAATAGGGCCCAGATTTAAGGCTTCAACATCCACCATAAACTGCTGTGTAATCGCTAAAGCAGTTTCTGCTTGATTTCTAAATAAAGACAGGTTGTTTACAAAATTGTCTGCGATATTATAAAATTCATTGAATTCAAATTCAGCTAAACATTTTCCAGTGTCTAGCGCATTTTTTTGTAAATTAAAAAACTGTTCCTGAGTACAGTTTGTATTAAAGTCTTTATTTACTTGATTAATTATTTCCTGTACTGATACTTCACCAGGTGTTTTATCATCTATAACTTTATCAATCGAAGATTGTATCTCTTCCTGGGACAGGTTTGTACATTCTTCATCTGCCCCTACAGGACTGATAATATTTATTGATAAAATTAATATAAATATAATAAATTTTTTTATCATTCCAACTCACTTGAGCATTCTGGATTATTAGTAATTAACTCATCAAAATTCAATACTGAAGTAATGATGTCGTTATACGCTGGGTTATTTTTTAAATTCTCATTGAAAAGCAAAGGCCAATCTAAAAATGAATTTAAAGTTGCCGGTGAGGGAAGTGAGCCTGCCTCAACTTCAGAGTAAGATAAATAAACTTGATTTAAGGCATCTTGAATATCTTTGCACGTATTTGAAAGAATTTTTTGGTTAGATGTTTCATTATCAGAAGATGATATAGGTTGATCAGAAGAACAGTAAGTTAGAGAGAATATGAGAAAAAATATTGATAATTTTTTCATTAATCAGTCAACATAGAGCCACCAATAGCATGTGCTCCACCATCAACATGGATTATTTCACCAGTTATGGCTTCAGAGTAATCTGATAGTAAAAAATTGATGACTTTAGCTACTGGTTCAGCATTTTTTGTATCCCATCCTAAAGGTGCTTTATCATTCCATTCTGAATTCATTGTAGAAAAACCAGGAATATTTTTAGCAGCTGTTGTAGCTAAGGGTCCAGAAGCAACAGCATTTACTCTTATGCTATTTTTTCCAACATAAAACGCCAAGTATCTAACAATAGATTGCAATGAAGATTTCGCAACACCTTGCCAATCATATCCTGGCCAAGCTTGAGAATTATCAAAATCTACAGCAACAATTGAAGACCCTTCGTTCAACACAGATAAAAACTCATTTGTAATCGTTTTTAAAGAAAAGGCAGATACTTCAAAAGATTTTGTTGCATCTTCAACTTTTGTATTTAAAAAGTTACCACCCATTGCCTCTATTGGTGAAAAAGCTATTGCATGCAGAATTCCATCAATTTTTCCATAATTATCTTTCACAAATTTGGCTACATCTTGAACTTGTTCAGTGTTTTGAATGTCCATTTCTAAGACTTCAATTTCCCCATCAAGACGTTTTACAGCCCTCTGAGTTATGCGCAATCCATCTCCAAATCCTGTTGCGATGATGGTTGCTCCTTTTTCTAATGCAATTTTTGCAGCAGAAAAGGCAATGCTTTTGTCAGTAAGTATGCCAGTAATTAGAAAAGTTTTATCTTTTAAATTCATAAGTTAATGTTACTTATTGAAAAATTACTTAGAATATTTTTTTTAATCTTCGGTGTTTGGTGTGTAACTCTCACTACCGGTTGATGGTCTTAATTGTCTCCCCGTATAAAGAGCAAGTGCAATTTCAGTAACACCAAAAATCAAAAATCCATTAAAGTTTGTAAATACTGCAAATCCAATTAGTAATAATCCGCCAACATAACGTACTATATTTATTTGTCTAGCATTTTCCTCTTCGCCACCAAGCAAAACAATTAAAAGTGCAGCGAATGTAACACCAACACCATTAGCCCTTGCCAGAGTTGCTTCAGTGGAAGATAAGACTGCGTCAGGATTAAGTAGAAATAGTTTATAAACTTGTTCTGGAACAATAAACCCAACAACAGATAAAGCTAGATAAAGAATTGGATCAACTTTATTTATTATTTTATAACTCATAAGTGCAATTATATCCGAAGAAAATTTTGTTTGTAATCAATAAAAACTAAGATATTTCCGCTTGTGCAGCAGCTAATCGAGCAGTTGGGATTCTAAATGGAGAGCAAGAAATATAATCAATATCTAAAGTGTTTAAAAATTTGATTGATTTTGGATCACCCGCATGTTCACCACAAACACCAATTTTTATATCTTTATTTATTTTTTTTCCATCAGCTGCTGAAGAAGCAAGTAATTTTCCAACAGTATTTTCATCTATTGAAACAAAAGGATCAACATCAAAAATCTTTTTTTCTACATATTCATTTAAGAATTTAGATGCGTCATCTCTTGATAAACCAAGGGTTGTTTGAGTTAAATCATTTGTTCCATAGGAAAAGAAATCTGCATGTTCTCCAATTTTTGACGAATTCAAGGCAGCACTCGGTAACTCGATCATAGTTCCTAACTTGTAATCAAAATTGAAATCTAATTCTTTTTTTAAGCTTTCAATTTTTTTGGTTATAATTTTTTTCATTTTTGTAAATTCACTTGCATTCATTATTAAAGGAATCATTATTTCAGGTTTAATTATGATTTTTTCTTTTTGATTAATTTCATAACTAGCTTTAAAAATTGCCTCAATTTGCATCTCATAAATTTCTGGATAACTTAAACCTAAACGTACACCTCGATGACCTAACATTGGGTTACTTTCGCTAATCTTCGATAAAACTTCAGAAACATATGCCGATGAAACTCTTAAAGAACTAGCTAACTCAGAAATTTCAATATCACTTTTTGGTAAGAATTCATGCATTGGTGGATCAAGTAGACGAACAGTTATAGGTTTATCTTTTAAAAGCATAAATATTTCAACAAAATCATTTATTTGAAAATCAATAATTTTATTTAATGCTCTTTTTCTACCTTGCTTGTTGTTTGCCATAATCATCTCTCTCATAGGAAGTATTCTTTCACCTTCAAAAAACATATGTTCTGTTCTGCATAAACCAATTCCATCAGCACCAAACTCTAAAGACTTGGCTGTATCATTTATTGTTTCTGCATTTGCTCTAATTGAAATTTTTTTAAAATCATCGCACCATTCCATCAAAGTATTAAATTCATCCGTCAATTTTGCAGATTCTAGCTCAACTTCCCCCAGAAAAATCTCACCGGTAGATCCATCTAATGAAATTAAATCACCTTCTTCAATAGTTATTTGACCATTAGATATTTTTCTTTCATCTTTGTCAATTTTGAGATTTTCTGCTCCAACTATGCAAGGTTTGCCCATTCCTCTTGCAACAACCGCAGCATGGCTTGTCATGCCACCTTTTGTTGTCAATATTCCTACTGATGTAAACATTCCACTTATGTCCTCTGGACTTGTTTCATCTCTAACTAAAATGACTTTTTTTCCCTTTGCTGCTTCGATCTCAGCTTTTTCTGGATCAAAAACTATTTCACCTACAGCAGCTCCTGGTGAGGCATTTAAACCTTTTTCAAACAATTTTTTACTAGCTGAACCAACAAACTGTGGGTGTAGAACTGAAGTAATCTGATCTGCATCAATCATATTGATTGCTTCTTGTTTACTAAGTATTTTTTCATTATGCATATCAACCGCAATTTTGACACTCGCTTGGGCTGTTCTTTTTGCATTTCTAGTTTGAAGAATAAATAATTCTCCATCTTCAATCGTAAACTCAATATCTTGTGCATCTTTATAATGAGTTTCTAATTTATCTCCAATAGATTTTATTTCATTAAATAGAACTGGGTTTTCTTCCTCAAGTGAAGGTTGAATGTTCTTTTCATGTTTTCCTATCGGATAGGGTGTTCTTATTCCTGCAACAACATCTTCTCCTTGAGCATTCATTAAATACTCTCCATACAATTTGTTTTTTCCTGTAGATGGAAACCTTGTAAAAGCAACACCCGTTCCTGAAGATTCATTTAAATTTCCAAAAACCATAGATTGAATAGTTGTTCCAGTACCCCAATTGTTAGGTATATTATTTATTTTTCGATAAGTAACAGCTCGTTTGTTAAGCCAGCTTTTAAATATTGCCTCGATTGCCCCTTTGAGTTGAATAACAGGATCTTGTGGAAAAGGGTTCCCATAAAACCTTTCAACAGTGGTTTTAAAAGCATCAACGATCCAACTTAATTGTTCAGAATCAAAATCGTAATCATTTTCCACTCCATCGATCCTTTTTTTATTATCAATAATTGCTTCAAACCTGTCCATTTCAATTTCTAGAACAACATTTCCATACATTTGAATTAAGCGACGATACGAATCCAGAGCAAATCTTTCATCATTAAAGTTAGATGCTAAAGCATCTACATTATTGTCATTTATTCCAATATTTAAAATAGAATCCATCATTCCAGGCATTGATACTTTTCCTCCTGATCTAACAGACAATAAGAGAGGTGTTTTATCGTCATTAAATTTCTTTTTTGTAATTTTTTCTAAGTTAGTAAGTGCAGTTTCTAATTCTTTATCAAATTTATCTGGAAAAGAATTGTTTTCTATGAAATAATTACAAACCTCTGTTGTTACTGTAAACCCAGGGGGGACATTAATTCCAAGGGTTGACATCTCTGCTAAATTTGCTCCTTTACCTCCAAGTAAGTCCAACATAGATTTGTCACCTTCTGTTTTGGTGGAGGAAAATTGGTAAATTAGTTTTTTATTCATGAGGTTTGATATTCTTATCTTAATATAGTGATGAGAAATATATTAATCGTTGGTACAGGAACAATTGGTGAGCCACTAATTGGTCTTCTTGCTCAGCATAAAGAAAAACTGGGAATCGACAACATCTCATTTTTTAAAAGAACTCCACTTTCAGATGAAAAAGGGAAAGTAGAAGCTTTAGTTAGAAAAGGTGCAAAGCTTGTTACTAATTCGGAAGCAAAAAATGATTTTGAATCTATGGGTTTTGATGTTAAAGATTTAGAGAAAAGCTACGAAGAAAACCAAGTAATTATTGACTGCACTCCATCTGGCAACAAAAACTGGAATGAAATTTATTCCAATTTAGATAAAGGTAAACGTTTTTTAGCTCAGGGCTCCGAACATGGGTTTGGTCCATTTTTTGCATGGGGTATAAATAACAATGTGTTAGCGAATGATCAAAACAAATATCTTATAGCCTCTTGTAATACCCATAATATTGCGTCTATCCTTAAAACTTTTGTTCTTGACACAGACAAAAATTTGAATGAAGGCCGTTTTGTATGCTTAAGAAGAGCCAATGATGTTTCTCAGAATGATTCATTCTCACCCTCCCCAACAATTACCAAACATGATAATCAAGAATTTGGAACTCATCATGCTAGAGATGTCTTTGAATTATTTAAACAGGAAGGAAAAGAATTAAATTTATTTTCTTCAGCTATAAAGTTGCCAACTCAATATATGCATACCTTATGGTTTAATCTATCTTTTGAGAAAAATACTGAACTAAAAGAAGTATTAAATTCTTTAGAAAATAGTGAATTTCTGATGTCTACCGAGAAATTATCTTCAAATAAGGTATTTTCCTTTGGGCGTGATCATGGTTACCACGGTAGATTGCTTTCTCATGGAATTATTGCAAAGGACTCACTTCACGTAAAAGAAAATAATTTAACAGGGTATTGCTTTACTCCACAAGATGGAAATGCATTACTATCTTCTGTTGCAGCATCTATAAATTATTTTTATGAAGACAGTTGGATTGAAAAAATGACTGTTTTTAATAAGTACATATTTAAGAATATTTAAGAGTAATGGAAGAAACAATTTGGTCAGGAATGGGAATAATACTTTTTGTAGTTGCAATTATTTGGCTAATTGTAACTTTGAACAGAAAAATTAATAAAGCGCTTGAAAAATCTGCAGAAATATTAAATTTCCAAATTGATATTCCAAGAAATATATTAAGAAAGAAAAAGATCTTTGGTGAACTAGACGGTTATAGATGTGAAGTAGAAGTTTATACAAGAAGTCATGGCAGATCTTCTACAACCTATGTTTCTTTCTACGCTTATTTTCCTAATAGCTTAGATATGGGTATAAAAATAAATTGGAAAGGTGAAATTGATGGTGACGATGAGCATCTAACAGACTTATTTGTTGAAAGAAATGATCGAATAGTTGAAGAAGCTCAAAAAACTTTGAGAAAATTGAGGATATCCGATACAGTAGTAAATTCCAGAAAAATATTATTTATAAAGTATTACAAACCTGATGAAATTGTTAAAACTATGAAAGATGTAGTGAGCTTGGCAAAAAGCCTCAAGTAGATAATTAGATTCCAAGAATTTGTTCAAGTTTGTCGTATGCTCGATTTTCAATGTTTTTAATTTTGGTTAAGAGTTCAGAATCATATTTTTTTGTTTCTTTCCAAACTGGAACCATGCCATTCCATACTCCCTCACCTTTTAATTTAGAGTAAAAAGCTGCTCCAATGTGCAGAGCAATTAATACATAACTAAGTAATGCTGAAAATTCATGTATTGCAACAGCAAAATCAATCCCCTCAATTCCTAAATTAAATAAAGCTGCAATCAAAAGACCTGTGGCTGGCAACATTATTAAAACGGAGTAGATAAGTCTATGCATAGCTTTTGCAAGAAATAAATGGCCTGGCCTTATCTCTTTGGATGCTCCAAGAAGTGTTGGGGCATCTTTCATATAGAAATACCTTATTAAAACAATAATCAAGAAAATTATTGCAAATATTATTTCAAGATTAAGTAGTGAAGGATCCTCTAACTCACTCAAATCATCAACTTGCTTGAATATGCCGTAAGAATACAATAAAGTAAACGTCCAGTGAATAATTTTTGCAGTTTTATTATGTGACATCATAAAATTCTTTTAATTTTATTACTTATACTAACTCGAAAGATTTTATTATCTTTTCTAAACCTTCTTTTGCATCAGCAAAGAGCATTTTTGCATTTTCATTTATAAATAGTGGATTTGCAATGCCCGCGTAACCGGGTGACATAGATCTTTTTATAACAATGACTTGTTTAGCAAAGTCCACATCAAGTATCGGCATTCCATAAATTGGCGAATCTTTATCAGTTCTAGCTAATGGATTGACAACATCGTTTGCTCCCAAAACTAAAACGATATCCGTTGTGGAAAACTCAGAATTTATATCTTCTAAGGTAAACATATCCTCATAATCAATATCGACCTCAGCTAGAAGTACATTCATATGACCTGGCATTCTTCCTGCAACTGGATGAATTGCAAACTTCACTTCAATATTTTTATTTTTTAAGGTATTTGTTAATTCCTTTACTGTCGACTGCGCTTGCGCAACTGCCATTCCATATCCAGGTACAATGACTACTGATTCTGCATAACTTAACTGTATTGCAACATCTTCTGGAGAAGTGCTAATTGGATCTTTCTCATACTCATTGTTAATAGTTGTGGTTCCAAAACCCCCTTTAAGAACATCTAGAAGTGTTCGATTCATTGCACCACACATGAGTAGTGTAAGAATAATTCCAGAAGCACCTACTAAAGCGCCAGCCACGATCAAAATAATGCTATTTACTATAAACCCTGCTGACATAGCCGCAATTCCAGATAGCGAGTTTAAGAATGCTATGACAACTGGCATATCTGCTCCTCCAATAACAGCAACTCGTATAACTCCAGCAATTAATGCAACCAAAATAATAAATTCATACAAAAAGGTGTTCATTTCTAAAGCAGCTGGAATTATTAGAATTATAGGAAGAAATACTGAAAATATGTTGCCTAATTTTGTACTGAAGTTATTTAATTTGCCACGTAGTTTCATTACGGCAATAAGACTTCCCGAGAAAGTGAACATTCCAATAACCATTGAGAAGATTGCTACGAAAACATCAGAAATTGGTAAGGAAGTATTAGATAATTCAACATAGGCAATTGCACCAGATGCTCCTCCACCAAAGCCATTAAATAATCCAACCAATTCAGGCATCTGTGTCATTTGAACTCGTTTTGATATTAAAACTCCAAGAAGTCCAGAAACAACAATTGTGATGTAAAAAGCAGAATCATATTTAGAAAAATCAAAATTAAAAGCACTAAATACAGCTAGCGCCATAGCCAGCATCGCAAAAAAATTTGCTCTGTGTGCAGTTGACGGCCTTCCAAAGAGTTTTAAAGCAAATATAAATAAGACAGCGGAGATCAATAATATTATTTCAATCATTTTTCTTAAACATTCCTAATATTCGACCAGTAACTAAAAACCCACCAACAATGTTGAGAGTTGCAAATGCAATGGCAATTAATACAATAATTTGAAGTATTTGAGAGCCTCCTACTTCTGGATATATAAGAACTGCTGCAATTAATGTAATTCCAGAAATAGCATTTGAACCAGACATTAAAGGAGTATGTAATGTCTGAGGAATTTTAGATATAAGTTCGTATCCAATGAAGCTTGCTAGAAAAGTTATTAACAATGTAAGTAAAAAAGTCGCTTCCATTATGAACTCATTTCTATAAAAATCTCATCATCACTATTTTCTATATATAATTCTATTAAATTTCTGACATTCTCTGAATACAATTTTGTAGCCGCATGTTTTACAGTGTTTAGGATATCTGTTTCACCAACAATCTTTACATTATTAATTTGAACAACTTTGTTTACTTCTGTCCCTTCACAGTTTCCGCCTGTTCCAGCTGCCAAGTCAACAATCACAGAATTTTCTCTCATATTTTGAATGGTTGACTTTTCAATTAAGACAGGTGCTTTTTTTCCAGGTATTTGAGCAAATGTTAAAACAATATCACTATCGAGAACTTGCTTCTTTAATGCTTCTTGAATTTTCTGATTTTCTTCTTCTGAGACTTCTTGCGCGTATACGCTATCTTGAGCTTCTGTATTTGCTTCTACAAATTTAGCACCTAAAGATTCAACTTGATCCTTTGCTTCTTTTCTAACATCAAAAGCCCAAACTCTGGCACCAAGTCTTTTTGCAGTTGCAATCGCTTGAAGGCCTGCAACTCCAACTCCAAGAATTAACACTTTGGTTGGTTCGATGTTTCCTGCAGCAGTTGTCATCATTGGTACAACGTCGGATGTCTCTTTTGCTGCTCTCAAAACTGAAGCATATCCAAGCAAGTTGGCTTGGGAAGAGAGAGCATCTAAATTTTGAGCTCTTGAAATTCTAGGAAGTTTAAAGAAACTTAGTACTTTGATATCAGGCCTTAGGTTTTTAATTTCTTCAATCTTTTCAAAATCGAATATTCCAATGAGTACTGCGCCTTTTTTAAAATCCTTTATTGTTTTATTTTTAATATTCTCTACACAAGCAACAATATCTAAATCGCTTATTTTAGAAATAATTTTCACATTTTCTTGATTAGATTCTTTGTAGTTTAGAGAATTAAATATATCTTTTTCTAAATAGACATCTGATAGATATTTCTCGATAGATTCGGGGTGTATTGGAGCTCTATATCCATAAACATCTGTTAAAAATCCAATATTCATTATTTTATTTTATTCCTATTAAGAGTTATATATAAATAAAATTAAAGGATGGGAATTGCTGTATTTGCTGATAAATTTTCTGGAACTCTTTCCTCTAATGAGGTCATTAATGAAGTTAATAAAATATTTAAATATAACAATATTAAAGCTTCTTTTTTTCCTGTTACGGATGGGGGCGAAGGTTCAACTGAAATATTTAAACAATATGGTTTTAAAACAAATGAAAATCTTATGCTTCAAGATTTCACCGGTAAGTGGATCCCTGTCGAAACTTTAACAATTAACAAACAAATTTATCTTGAAACATCCCAATTAATTGGCATAAACAATTCTGAAATTAATACTTTAGATCTAAATTCATCCTGCATCGCAAAAATAATTGATAATGTAGATGTTCTATCTATGGGTGGATCAAAAACAAATGATGCAGGTATTGGGCTCCTTAGCAAAATGGGTATTGATTTTTTAAAAAACGATGAAATAATTAAGAATCCAAAACCAAGAGATTTTGAATTAATTAATAACGTTAATGTAAATGAAGATTTTAAAACACTTAATAAAAAAATTCTTATTGATACGACCATTCCATTGTTGGGAGAAAAAAATGCTTTTAAGATATTTGGTCCTCAAAAAGGACTTAAAAAAAGTGAAATAAAACGAATGGAAAAAAATATTGAAAGAATTTTTAACTTACTTGAAAAAGAGCTTGAAGTAAAAATTAATCCTTACAATGAAGGCACTGGAGCCTCTGGTGGCCTTAGTTTTGCACTCAGCGAGGTACTGGGTTGCGAAATAGTATCTGGTTCTGATTTTTTTCTTAATGAAACGAAAGTAAACAAAAAAATAAAAAAATTTGAAAATCTGATCCTGTGCGAAGGTAAGTTTGATTTTTCATCAATGAATGGAAAAGTTTTAGGTGAAATCTTAAAATTACATACCGGAAGCTCTTATTTCTTAGGTGGAAAGTTTGACTACAATGATGAAAGTATTTTTAAAGATGTTTTTGAATTAGGAAACAAGGGTATGAAAGACTCAAAACAAAAATTAAGAAATGCCACTTACAAATTGGCGAATAAGATAAAGAGTTAGTATGAGCATTGTTTCTCCTTGTATTAATGTTTGTGTCAGTGATCCAGAAACTGATTTATGTTACGGATGCTCAAGAACCACAAAAGAAATTAAAGAATGGTCAAAATATAGTGATCAGGAGCAGTTAGAAGTAATCAGAATAAGTCGAAGCAGAATGGATGGATGGCAACAAAAATCTTTTGATAAAGCTTACAAAGAAAAAGTAGAAACTGGTACTAGCCCAATAAAAAAACAAAAACTTCAGGATTAAAAATTCGGCTGTTCTAATCCAAGACTTAGATAAACCATATTTAATAAATCTTTAAAAGCCTGGTCAAAGTAATAATCAACCGTAGAATCTTGATCTAGTCCGTACCACCAAAACCAATCTGAACCTTCAGCAAGTAACATATACTCATAGGCTTGATCAAGTTGTTCTTGTGAATAATTTCCAGATTTCTTGGCTTCTTCAAAATCTGATCTTGTTCTGTATAAATTGTCCCAAGCTTGATTTTCATCAGATTCACCAATCCAGGTTGCGTAGTTTGGTTGGAACCATGAGGCTGGATAAAGTTGGTCAATAGTATCTAAATTATTTCCATACAATTCAAGATATTCAGAGGGAGTAATTGTTTCTAGCCATTCATATTTAGTAAGTACTGAATACATTCCGTTCAGAAAATCAATTCCATCATTTGAATAGTTTTCCCAAAAGTTTTCTCCATCAGCAATGATTGATACGATGGGAACGAAATCTAAGTCAGATGTTTTTTCACGTAATTTTAGAATTGTATTTTCAAATTCATCAATTGAAAGATCTGTTCTTTTTTCTGAATAACCAAACATCTTGTCTGATAGATAATTGTCTCTAAAAAATATAGGAACTGTTTCACCATTAGGAAGGATTGTATCCCATGGTCTGTAAAGTAGCTCTGGTTTGGACGCAACTCCCCCGACCCATCGCTGGATTCTTACGTCTAATGATTTCTCAAGAGGGTTTTGCCCAGTTGCTATCCATGAAATTTCTTCATCATTAAAGTAAGTTAAAACTTCTTGCGCAACAGCACCCTCGGCTGGCCACATTCCATTAGGGTAAAAGCCAAAATTTTCAAAAAAGACATCTTTTCCTTTTCTAACATGTGCTTTTGCATCATCCTCGAAACTGAAGGTGTTTTCAGGAAAATTTGACGTGATATCGCCTATTTTTCCTAAATTTGTATTGTGAATCAACGGAAGAATAGGATGAGCATACGGTGTTGTGATTAATTCAATGTTGTTATTTCTATATGCTTTGAGATGTTCTGGAAGGACTTTATCAATTATTTCTTTATGGATTTTTAAAATTATTTGCTTATCCTCTTCAGAAAAATTATTTTCTTTTTTAACAATTGAAATTAATGGTTCCGACGCCAAATAGGTGGGGTCGGTCCACCCTAAATTAAAAAGAACCTGAAGATCAATATAATCTTGTATGTTCCATTGATCTGGATTTTGTCTTAAATTTCTAAGTTCAACATAACGAGGGTATCTGTTAATAATTTTTGAATTAATGTCAAAAAATCTATCTCTGAGAAACTTTTTTTCATCGTCATTTAGTTCGTCACCTTTTATCTCTGTATGAACCCAGTAAGTATCTTTTAATCCCCCTGAAAGTTCATTTAATTGTTTCATTAACGTTGGTGTTAAATTAAAAGTAACTCTAAGATCCTCATACTTTTGAACCATTTCAACCATATCAAGATAATCTTTTGTTGCATGAAGCCTAACCCAAGGTTTTGAAAAATTTCCATTAAGATCTTTTGGATAATATGGCTGATGTTGATGCCACAATAACATTACATATAATTCTGGTTCTTCTATTGGTATTTCAAGAATTGGTTCAGCTGTAGTTGTTGTCTCTTCCTCTAAGAGGTCGATATTTGAATTTTGTGAACAAAAAGTAACAAACGTTAATAAAAATATTGTGTACTTTTTCATTTAGCAATTATAAATAATTTCTAAGAGTTATAAAGGTCTTAATTTTGCATTGAAGTTACTTGACTGTTTTATTTGATTAATTATTGTCCTGAAATTTATACAAAAATTGTAACTGACTTTAATCACGATATCATTATCTTTATGGTTGAAATACATCAAACTATTGCAAATATTTTTAAAGAAAACATTGATGAGCTTGAAGCTTTTGAGTGTGAGGATCAATTTTCTGATACACAAAGTTTTTGTGATCATTATGGTTTTAAAATTGAAGATTCATGTAATGCAATATTATTAAAATCTAAAAAACCTGAGGAATTCTTTGCTTTGTTTTGTGTACTGGGTTCCAATAGATTGGATGTAAATCACAAAGCAAAAAGTTTGTTAAATGCAAGAAAAATTAGTTTTGCGTCTAAAGAAGAAGCTGAATCGGTAACTAATCAAATATATGGTGGGATAAGTCCACTTGGATTACCAAGCGAAATCAATATATTTATTGACAAGAATGTCATGGAAAGGGAGAAAGTCTTTATTGGTGGTGGAAATAGAGTTAGTAAATTCTTTCTAAAGCCAGAGATACTAAAAAACTTAACAAATGGAACAGTAGAAGATTTAACTCAATCCATCTCTACATAAACTTGCAGCCTGTGGTGAAAACGCTTTTCCATTTAAGCCTGGAAATCTTCCGGCCTGTAGATAATACCTGAGAAATGTTCTCACGTTTTTAAAGTCTTCATTGGAAATTTCTTGCGGGGTTGTTAAAACATTTAATGGATTTGGTAAATTTCTTTCTAGAAATGATTGTTGATCACTGTCTAATTTTTCAATATATTCAGAAAGGAGAGATATTGTAACCTCATAATCTTCAATAGTATTGATACAGTTTTCATACTCGTTGACTGAAAGAGGACTCACATCTACTTCATAATCAGTTCTGTACTGAAAAATTAAGACAATTATCAAAAATAATAAAACTGTATAGAAAAAGATTTTAATTGGAAAAAAAATAACTTTTCTAATCGGCCATAGTATTGCTTTAATTATCCTCACGAATTTATTGTAATGTAATCACAAGACACTGACAGGCTCCTCCAGATTTCATAAATTCTGAAACATTTGAAATTTCAACATTACAACCTAACTGAGCAACAGTTTCAATAATTTCGATGTTTTCAGATGGAAATATAATTGAGTCATTAATGA
Organism: uncultured Candidatus Actinomarina sp.; assembly: GCA_902609285.1. Classification (GTDB taxonomy): domain Bacteria; phylum Actinomycetota; class Acidimicrobiia; order Actinomarinales; family Actinomarinaceae; genus Actinomarina. The sequence goes on from CACLRL010000012.1 coordinate 16,996, forward strand.
CTAAAGCATTACAAGCAAGTTTATTCGCATCATCTTTATGGATTGGAATCAAATTAAGTAAATCGGAAAATTCAGAAAGGGATTCATCCTCAAATGCATCAGGGTAAAAAATAGCATCATTGTTTTTTGTAGGAAGGATTTGGAAGCAGGTATCAAGGTGATAGAATTTTTCATCAACTAACTTTGTAATTTTTGGTATCAATTGAAAATGGTCAGCTATGTACAAAAGTGCTTCTTTATCACTTCTAATTCCATATGAGCCTATTAAGTATTCCCCGTAAACAAAAGCATCTCCACGTCCTTCAAATTTATGTTCAGATGGAATTCGAGCAACATCATATCCATTCTTACGAAACCAATTTTCATAGATAACTTCCTCACCATGTCTTTCTTGATATTTAAAATTAGATATAAGAACAGATTTATCTTTTATAATTCCAGAATTTGCAGTGAAAACAAGGTCTGGATAAACCGTATTTCCAGGGATTACATTTACTTCAGCACCACATTTTTCTATAGTAGATTTGAGTCCGCTCCATTGATCTTTCGCTAACTCTAAATTGATCTCAACACCATCAATCATCCAAGGATTAATTGAATATTCAACTCGAAAATATTCTGGAGAACTCATTAAAACAGAAGTGTTTTGCATGTTTATATTTTACATTTTTATACATTAAATGTATATTTTCATACATGGATAACATCATATTTTCAAAAATTGATGAAACAAATATTGAAGGCTGTTTTGATTTAAACCAAGATAATGTTCCAGAAGTAGGATCAACATCTATTGAAGAATTTGATAATTTGGTTCAAAACTCAGATTTCAATCTATGTGCATCTTTCGATAAAAAGATAGTAGGTTTTTTAATCTGTTTCCAAGATACTTCTAAAACAAAATCTTTCATGTACAAAATAAAACATAAAAATTTTAATGAATTCAAAAATAGAATAAGCAATTTCATGTACATTGATCGGATTGCAATTGATGTTAATTACAGAAATAATGGACTTGCAACAATACACTATGAGCAATTGTTAGAACACTGTCTGGAAGCAAATATCGAAAATCTTACCGCAGAAATCAATTTATTACCAATTCAAAATGAACCTTCCCTTAAATTTCATAAGAAATTTCAATTTATTCAAATTGATACGAAAAAATATAATGATGAATATGAGGTTTCCCTACAAAAGAGAATTCTTTAAGTAGTAAGATATTTATATTAATGAAGTTTAATTTACCAAGAAGACAGCGAAAAAGCTTTGAGTCAGTATCTGGAAAATCTTTAGATAGTAATTTAAATAAAAAAGAGGCATTAGAAATTTTTGAAAATGTAAAAAAAAGTTATTCCTTAGCTCCAAATTCCTTTGGTTCTCAAACAGGAAAAAAAGAGGAAGTCTTGGAAATGCTTCTAATAATCAGTAATCAAATCGCTACAGAGTATAAAGATTGTGAGGTAGCTTTAAAACAAGGTGTTCCAGAAATTACAAAGGTCAGAGAGAAATGATAAAACTAATAATTGATGCAGATACTGGCTCAGATGATGCAGTTGCATTATTGATGGCATATCGTAATTTGCCTTTAGATCAAATACTAGGGGTAACTGTTGTTGCAGGAAATGTTCCACTTGAACAGGGTCTAATCAATACAAGTTATGTAAATGAACTGTGTGAAATTGATATTCCAATATTTAAGGGTGCCGATAAACCAATGAAGAGGAACTATAAAGAGGTTTATAATTCTGATGAGTCTACAGCTATTGCCCTTAGTTATGGAAATGACTCTACATCAGCCCAAAACGTTCATGGAATAGATGGATTAGGTGACATAGGTATAAAACCTCAAAATCACAAAATCGAAACTGAATCTGCTCAAGATTTTTATAAGAAAGTACTTGAGGAGGAAGATGAAATTGAAATTGTAACACTAGGACCATTGACAAATATTGCTGGCTTAATACAAAACAATGAAAAAAAATTGGAGAAAATAAAGCACTGCTACATAATGGGTGGAAGCTCAAATGCCTTAGGAAATATTACAAAGTTTGCTGAATACAATTTTTGGGTTGATCCAGAAGCAGCAGATATTGTTTTAAATTCAGGAATTCCTATAACTGTGATTGGCTGGGACCCTTCACTTTATGATGCAATGATTGATACAGAAAAAATCCAAGAAATAGATGCTATCGGTACAAAGTTCTCAAAATTTACCAACGATATTCAAGTTGTTTTAAGAGAAATGATGAAAGACATATTTGGAAGTGACAGTTATGATTTACCAGACCCCCTTGCAATGTCTGTTTACTTAGATAATGAAATCATAAGTCAATCCGTTGAAGTTAATGTAAGAGTTGATACTAGAGATGGAATGACTAGAGGAGGTTGTATTCTTGATTTTCTGAACTTGGAACCTAAGGCTCCAAAAATCAGAGTCGTACAAAGATGTCATGGAGATAAGTTTTATAGTCTATTAAAAAATAGCCTTGCTTAATGGTTGCAAGTGACTCAGTAATCGAATTAATTATTCTACAAGTTAGTGTTGCATTCAGCCCTGGATTAATAATTGCCTTAATTGTAAATGAATCAGTTCAAAAAAGTAGAAAGAATGGACTTGAGGTGGCTATAGGAGCAGCAACAGGAGCCATCTTTATAACAATAATTACAGCGAGCGTCGTTACTTTTATCTTTAATTTAATCCCACAAATTTTAACAATGATCTACATTGTTGGAATTATCTATATTGTGTATAAAGGAATTGTCACTATAAAAGCTGAAATAAAAATAGATGATACAAACATTAATGCAGGTTCCTTTAACGCAGGAATGCAACTTAACTTAATAAACCCTAAAATGTGGGTATTTTATCTTTCTGTCTTGCCCATATTCGCTACAGAAAATGAGAATGTTTTTGTGCAACTTATTATTCTTGGAGCTATAACGATATTTGTTAATCTTATTGCTGATATTAGTTATGCATATATGAGTAGTTATTTTTTTGAAGATTCTTCAGTCAAAACAAAAAAAGTAATCAATGCAGTAAGCGGTTTTTGTTTAATTCTGATAGGTATTTATTTATTTTTTAGTAGATTTCTTGGATTCCTTTGAATCATCATCTTTAAATAATTCAGCAACTGCACCAATACTTCCAAGAGTTGCAGAAAGATCAGCAGGTAAGAAAATTTTAGTAGCTTTGCCATTTGCAACTTTTTCGAGAGATTCAAGATATTTAATTGCAATCAAGTCATTTGTTGGATCACCCTTGTGAATAGCATCAAAAACTTTTTGTATAGCTTCTGATTCACCATCAGCAATGGCAATTTTTTCATATTTTTGAGCATCGGCTACTGCTTTTAGAGCTTCTGCTTCACCCTCAGCACTTAAAATTTGGGACTGTCTTTCGCCTTCTGCAGTCAAGATAGCTGCTCTCTTTTCACCCTCAGCTTCAGTAACAGCTGCTCTTCGATCTCTTTCAGCTTTCATGACTTTATTCATTGCGTCCTGAACGTCTTGTGGTGGGTCAATTCTTTGAATCTCAACACGAACAACTCTTGTACCCCATTTATCAGTTGCTTCATCAAGAATGATTTTTAAAGATGTATTAATTGTTTCTCGAGAAGTAAGTGCTGCATCAAGCTCTAGGTCACCAATAACATTTCTCAGATTGGTTTGTGCTAGTTTTGTTGCAGCAGTTATAAAGTCACCTACGTTATAAACTAATTTTTTTGGATCAGTTGGTTCATAATAAATGACTGCATCAACTGTAATTGTAACGTTGTCTTTAGTGATTACTTCTTGTGGTGGAACATCTATAACTTGTTCACGCATGTCTACAACAATTAATCTTTCTATACCAGGAATTACTATATTTAAACCTGAAGTTGCTTCACGATTGTATTTACCAAATCTTTCAATTAAGCCTTTTTCAAATGGCCTTAAAATTCTAAATATTCTGAAAGCTACAAAAACTAAAAGACCAAATAGTACAACGCTTCTTACGAGTGAAAAGATAAATTCCATATAACTAGTTTATTATTGATAAAGTTATACGTTGATTTGTTTAACTATTTGTTTCTTCTGACTCTTTTTCTTCTTGTTCATACCTACTCAAAGCAAGCATAAACATGATGAATAGAATCAATGAACCTGCAAAATACGTAAGAGGTATGATTCTGATCTCAAGCGCATTTAAACCATCGATTGATGCAGGAGCAGGGCCTCTTGGTGCATAAAGAAGAAAAAGGAAAGAATTAATTACTAGCCAACCAAAAGTAGCAGCACCAACAACTAAAAATCCTAGCCTTCTACCAAGATTTGTTGCATTCAAAACAAACGTTGAACCAAAAAAAGAAAGTATGAAGAATATAAATAAAACTATTCCTGTAAATGTAAGGTTGGACGATAAAAGTGTCCTCATTATCTCACGCATCAGGTGTCATTCCTCTCAAATAATCTATTACTAATTCTATATCGGATTGTGGAAGCACTGCACCAAAACCGGGCATTTTTCCACCACCTACTCCATTCACTCCATATCCTTTACCGTTGACGGAACCATTGATAATAAAGTCAATAAAATCATCACGTTCTTTAAATTGAATGTTTACTCTTCCACCCCTTAAAGCAGGTCCCAAGCCTCCAGAGCCAATTTGCTTAGTGTAAGCTGCACCAGCGGAATAACCTGCCGTATGACACCTTGCGCAATATGCATTAAATATACCTACGGCTCTAATTGCTTTATCGTAATCTCCGTCAAAAGTCGAATCTGCAATATCTTGGAAATCGATAAGCCACAGCTTTTGTTCGTATGCATTTTCTAAAAATGCTAAACCTATTTCAGCTTCATCCATAAACTTGTCATATCCATCAGTAAGTATTTCGAGATTAATAACTTTTGTTTCAAGTTCAGACAAGAAACCTCTAACTATAGAAGCATCTTTCCGCCCTGGAATAGATTCCTCCTCATCAGGATTAAGATTTAATACTGGCGTTCCTAACATTTCACTTATCGTTTCACTATACGCTGAGAGGTCGGTTTCAACACTGTCATATAATCCGTCTTCATCTGTATCAATACCGCTTTGCCTAGATATCAAAGCTGAAACTATTTCAACTGCTTCAGTTGCGATTGGTAATCTAACTGGTGCCATTTCTATATCACTTATCAATTCATTTTGTTTAGCAATTTCACTCTCAACTTGTAAATCAGAATTTTCTATTCTTAATAAAGATGAATTAATATTTCCTTCAATTTCAAGCAATTCTTCATTTTGAGGAATTTGAAAAGAATGTAAATACTCAATCAAATCACTTAATTGGCCATCATTCATTGGTCCACCACCTTTAAGACCCCAAGCTGGCATAGGAGAGTTTGCTCTTCCGTAGATAAGCCAATATAAAACCTCTTCATCGTCGTATCTGTAGAATACATCATTAATCGCAGGGGCAGTCCATGTAACACTTACCCCACTTCTTTTTTCAACATACGATGCAGCACCACCGCTTCCATCTACACCATGGCAGTTACCACACCCAAATTCTTCATATAAATGATGACCTCTTTCTACAGAAACATCATCAAATTCCTCAACAAAACTCTCTTGTCTGGCTGGTTCGCCTAAATAATATAGAGGAATCATAATTGTTAAAAGTGAAGCTAGAACAACAGCAACTGACAAAATCTTATCTAGGTGAGTTGTCTCAAGCTGATCATCAGGTAAATATTTTTGAAGATTTCTTGGTACTTTTTTAATCTTTCCTGCACCTCGAAAGCCAACAGCAGAAAAGTATGCTATTGCGCCAATAACAGCTAAAGCAATAAGTGTTATAAAAAGTGAACTATTCATTATTATTCCTCAGGAGCAGCAATAGTAATACATGAAATACCTTGAGGATATTTAACTGACATTCCAGCAGCACGTGGAGATTCTATGATAGAACCTGTATCAATAATAAATTTTCCAGATGAGTTTACATTCACTATGAATCTATCAAGATTACGAGGTGCCGGTCCAGCGTAGTATTCACCAACCATATTATATTTTGATCCGTGACAAGGACATTCAAACCCTTGAGAGGTATTACACCAAGGGACTCTACAACCAAGGTGTACACACCTTTGATATACAGCAACAAGTCCATCAGCAACTGTTCCACTGTCGGAAAATTGTGAGTTGCCTGATTGTTCGAATGGTAATACATAAGCTCTAGCAGCTGGGATGAAAGCCGGAATCACAGATCCATCAGATTGAAAAATTTGGTCTTTTAAATCTTGAACTCTTCCTGCGTCGATCTTAGAACCGAAACCTCCTGAGACTTTAGGATAGAAAAATCCTAGCCAGGAAATTAATTGAATTCCAGCGAAAGCACCAAAAGTAATTCCTAATGCTTTTCCAAGGAATTGTCTACGAGTCATTCCAGCTTCTTCTTCCGATATTTCTTCGTAAATAATTTCTTCTTTTACTTTTATTGATCCATCTGTTTGAATATCATCTTTTTCTTCAATATCTTCAGATAAATTTTCTTCTTCATTTTCAGGTTCATCAGGAGCTAAAAAGTTTGTTTGTGATTTATCTACTTTTAGGGCTCTCTTATCTAAATTTTTCTTCCAATTAAGCCTCTTATTTACAGCTTTAGGCGTTCTACCAGTGACTACTGCAATGATTCCAATAACGCCAAATAAACCGATAAAGGCAATTGCAATAAATGATAGTTGTACCAGGCTCATTCGAAATGGACCCAGTCAAGTAAATCATCAAACCAAACACCATCAATCCATGGATATGTCCAGTTCCAACCTGGGCCTCTAAATAATATACCAATTAAACTCAGTGTTCCCGCTCCTGCCAGAAAAAATGTCCAAAGCATAATTGCATATTTTCTATTTGAAGGCTTATTGGATTTGTTTCTATCAATATAAGGAATAGCACAAAATGCAACGACCCCAATAATTAGAGGGATCATAACTCCCGCAATTTGAGGATCCCAATATGATAGTAACTCTTGTAAACCAAGGAAGTACCAGGGTGCTTTTGCAGGGTTTGGTGTAATGTTAGGGTTTGCTTCTTCAAGTAATGGGGCCTGCAAAATTGCACTAATAAAAATAAGAAAAGCTGTCATAGCCATTAAAGATATAAATTCTGGAAGCATTAAGTGTGGCCAGGTATTTACTTTATCTACTGGCTCAGAGGTAGGTTTTTGTATGGGCTTGGCTTTTACAACTGTCAACAACCTCTGTGTAACTCTTGTTTCT
>CACLRL010000013.1 GCA_902609285.1 uncultured Candidatus Actinomarina sp.
CCAAATCAAACGGTAATATATGCAACTGCTCAAGAGATAAACAATAGTAAAAAAATATCATATGACTATTTAAAAGGAGGATGTAAGGAGGATTTAATAGGTGATTTTGAAGAAGAATGGGTTTTGCCATACGATTTATTTATTTTCAATGAAGAAAAGATAAACTTCAGTCTTAAACTTGATTCCTCATTAGGTTTAAATGTTGAATGTTTGGGCAAACTAATCCCTTCAATTTTAAATGATTCAAGAGGTTGGATCGAAGTTACGGATAAAGAATTTCAACTTGTAGATAATTCTGAAAGCGAATTTGAATTCATATTCGCTTCGCCAGAGAAAACAGATGAATTATGCTTTCCTCTAGAAACTAATGGAATCTACTCATGTAGAAATGAACAACAAATTGTTATTAATTATTTTAGATGGATCAACGGAGCTATCGATTTTGGATCAGATATGGAAACGTACAGATTGTATCTTATAAATCATGAAGTTGGACATATTTTAGGTTGGAGTCATGTTGGATGTCCTAAAGAAGATGCACTTGCACCGGTAATGATGCAACAAAGCAAGTCAACAATGGGATGTGTTCCATATGGGTGGCCAATATACGAAATCATTGAAAAAGAATTTGGGATAGATACTTATTCTTTACTCCCAGAATTTGAAGAAGATAGTTAATTGGTGCCAGTATCAACTAAATTGTATTTTAATTATCACTAATTTTAGATCTTATAACAAACGTTTTTTTATTTTTTTATTTATTTATGACACTACTTAGATCGCCATTCAAAATATTTTTTACATTTTCTGCAGTTTGTTTACCTGCTTTTAGTTGAGCCTCTTTGGTCGAAGCTCCAAGATGTGGTGTAGTTAAAACATTTGAATTTGAGAAAAATTCATCAACCATTGGAGGTTCTTTTTCATAAACGTCGAGACCTCCAAAAATTATTTTTTTACTATCTACTAATGCAAAAAGACTTTCCTCATCGACAATCCCTCCCCTAGATGTATTCACTATGATTCCACCTTCTTTAATCATATTTAGTGCTTTAGAGTCGATTAAATTTTCTGTTTCTTTAGTTTTATTAACATGAATAGAAATTACATCTGAAGTTTTCATTAAATGGTCAAAATCTACTTTGGTTGTCTCATTTTGAGATTCCTCAATATAAGGGTCATAAAAAACTATTTTCATGCCAAATGTGGAAAGTCTTTTTGCTACCTCGTTAGCTGCCTTACCAAACCCTATAAGACCCAACTGCTTTTCATAAAGCTCAGTGCCAATAAATTTTTGCCTATTCCACTCGCCTGCTTTAAGTGAGTTGTTTGATATATGTATATTTCTGGCTGCAGAAATAATAAGTCCTATTGTAAGTTCTGCAACTGAAATAATATTTGCATCAGGAGAGTTAGTTACATAAATATTATTTTTAGAGGCCTGTTCTATATCAATATTGTCTATGCCAACTCCACATCGAGCAATTACTTTTAATTGTTTCGCAGAGTTTATCAATTCTTTACTAATTGTTGTGGCGCTTCTAATTACAACTATTTCTGAATCTATAATATTTTTAGATATCTCATCTGCTTTATTTTCATCATCAGAAATGTTTGTTACTTTACCTATTTCACTAAAAATATTTATGACTTCTTTTTCTAAGCTATCACATATTAAAATTTTCATTTCAGTCTGCTCTGAGCTTTTCTAGTGCTAATTCATGCAATCTGTTTGATGATGAGGCTAAAACATATACATTTTTATCGTGCAAGTTTAAATTATTACCTTCCCAATCGGTCATAATTCCACCTGCCCCTTGAACTATCTTAATTAGGGGCAAGTAATCGTAAGGAGCAGTTAATTTTTCAGCAACAATATCTAAATAACCATTAGCCAATAATCCATAATTGTAACAATCACTACCTGTAGTTGTAACTTTTACGCTTGCTTCTAAAGATTGATATGCCCTCCACTTTTCCATGCCAAATTCATGACTAGAAGTTGTGGCCATTACAGAATTTTCAAGTTTATCGATTTCTCTACACTTTGTATTTTTGCCATTAACTATTGTTGTTTCAGGGTCGAATGACATCCATCTTTCCTGTAAAGCAGGACAATCAATTACTCCTCCAATTATTTTTTCATTTTTTACTAATGCAATCAATGTTCCAAAATCAGATTTTCCCGCAACAAAACTTCGAGTTCCATCAATCGGATCAATATACCATGTGTATTCCGATGAGTTATCAACTATTTCAAACTCTTCCCCTATGATGTTATGGCCTGGAAAGCTTTTTTCGATTTCCCTTCTAATAACTTGTTCAATTTGTTTATCAGCTAGAGTCACTGGACTTTCATCACCTTTGATTGTCAAATCCCTTATATCCCTAAAGTAAGTAAGAGCAATTTTTCCAGATAATTCCAAAGTCTCATTACAAAAATTAATAAGTGTTTTTGAATCTAGTTTATTCTGTAACATTACATTGATTATAAAGAGTTAATTTTATTTGTAAGTTCAACATCCGATGGTTCAACCAAAAAGCTTCCATCCTCAAAAACTATAGTTGGGATTCGTGGATTTTGATTTTGAATTTTTTTGGCGATTTCAAATCCTTCCTTGTCATAATCAATATCAATTTCTTTAAAAGCCACTCCTAATTTATCAAAAACTTTTTTTGATCTTACACAATCTCCACACCATTGTGTACTATACATAATAATTTTTGATTGATTATCCATTTGAACCAAATGGATCAGTCAAAACCGAAAGTAACTCACTTAATCTGCCCAAATTTTCGAATAACGGTTCTAGTTGATTAAAATTTGTAACAGCACCTTCTATCTCAGGTAATACCCTTTTAATATCTTCGATGACATCCATTGCAGATAAAAGTTGAGTTGATAAATCTCCAATAGTATTTTGAACATAAAAAACAAAAGCTCCAAATGAAATGAGTATTAGAACTTGTAGAACTAATACGATTTTTAACACTATTAACCTAGAGCGTCGATTTTTTCTTTGATGACTTCTTTTGGTTGAACTCCAACAAATCTTTCTTTTACCTCACCGTCTTTTAAGATTACGACTGTGGGAACTCCCATTACTTGATTTTGTCCAGCAATTTGAGGATGTTGATCTACATCTAATTTTACGAAATCAACACCATCTATTTCATTATTTAGTTCTTCTAATATTGGACTCAATACTTTACATGGTCCGCACCAAGTGGCATGAAAATCAATAACTACCGGATTTGGGGAGTTTATAATTTCAGCATATTCTTCAGCATTTATTTCTTTTACCATTATTTCCTTTAATTTCTTATTAAGTCTATAAATTCTAAATTTATAAAAGTAATTTAAAAATAAATTATTTATAGTTCCTTATTTCTTTTTTAAGCCTTTTATCAGTCAACTTGCTTCTTTTATCAATATTTTTCTTTCCTTTTGATAAAGCTATTTCAACCTTAATAAATCCATTTTGTTCAAAAACTTTGGTAGCAATAAGTGTTAGACCTTTTGTAGAAACTAAACCAATCATTCTTTTTATCTCTTTTTTGTGTAACAATAATTTTCTTGGAGCTTTTGGATCATAATCAATTAATTCAGCATACTTGTATGGTTCAATATTCATTTCTCTAATAATTGCCTCTTCATTTTCAATTGTTGCAAATGCGTCAATTATAGAAAGGGCTCCATTTCTGATACTTTTTGTTTCAGCTCCAGTTAGTACAATTCCTGCTTCGAAGAATTCAAGAAATTCATATGAATTTCTAGCTTTTCTATTTTGCGCAAACACCTTCATCGATCTAGGAAACAATAGGGATTCATTCTACCTCTAGAAGTTGGATCTAAGTATGGAAGACTACAACTTACTGAGCTAGGATTTTTTAATCGTACTTCAAAATGTAAGTGTGGTCCTGTTGATCTTCCAGTATTTCCAACTGTTCCAATTACATCACCTGTCACAACTGTTTGTCCAACAGATGTCCTAATTTCATTCATATGAAAATATAGGGTCGTCATTCCTCCACCATGATCAATAAATACCGTTCTTCCTGCTAACCCATAATATCTTGCGAGGATTACTACTCCTCCTGCTGCAGCCTTGATTGGAGTTCCAGTTCTTCCAGGTATGTCAATAGCTCCATGAAAACTAGTTACACCTCTAAACCTTCGCCACTTGTATCCACTTGATACATAGCTGCCAGTAATTGGCCAAGACAACTGATTCGGTGCAACTCCACCTAAAGTACTTAATCTTTCAATATCTGCTTGGATGGCATCTTCAAGCTTTTCAAGGTTAGCATGCTCTTCGTCTAATTTTGCAAGTTGGTTATTTGCTTCTGTTAAAAGATTTTGTGCTTTCCTTCTTTCAGATAATACAGCAGCTTTTTTATTTTCAACTTGTCGTTTTTCACTCTCTACTCTGTTCTTACTTTCTTCTACATCTTCAGCAAATTCTTCTGCTTCAATTGATATCTGGTTCTTTTTTTCTTCTTCTGTTTGTAAGGTTGTAATAATTTCTTCTCTTTGTTCTTCACGCTGTGATAAAAATTCAGTTTGAGTTTCAGATAAACTTTCAAAAGAATTTAAAGATTCTATAATCTCATAAGCTGTATTCACAATCGCTGATGCGTAGCCTAGGGCTGCCAAAAAATCTGATAAGTCATTAAGGCTTATGAATAATGCAGTTGCTGGACTCATTACTCCATCGATATACATATCAACTGCTTTAATCTGCAATTCATCTTTTGCTGAATTTAAACTTTTTTGTGTTTCAAACAATTCATCTTTAACTTTTGCTATCTCATTTTTAGTTACCCCCAAAGTTACTTGTTCATTTATGATATTTTGTTGTACTGAAGCTAAATTATCTAAAGATTCATCATAGCCCTCTAAAGCTTTTTCAAGAGCTGCTTGAGCAGATGCAAGTCTGCGCTGAACCTCAACTAATTCATCATTAACTTTCTTAAGTGCTGAGTCGTTTGCTAAAATTTTTTTTTCCAAATCTGTCTTATCACCCTCATACTGTTTAATTTGATTAGCTATAGCGATAAGTTGTTTTTCTACTTCTTCTAATCTTTCTTCAGCCGTAATAGCAACGGACGGGTCAACTACGATAGTTTGTAAAGTGATAACAAATAAAATGAACGATATAATAAAATTTTTAATCATTTAAAGCTTTTCTAATGCCAACGAAACTTGCGAAGAATCCAAAAAGAACAGTTGATAATAATAAAATTAAAGTCAGATTGATTAAATAAGAATCTGAAATAGCAATATCAAAAATGCTCTCTGATATGAAAGAGGTCTTTGAATATTGTATAAACCCCCAACCAAGACCAACAGCAATGCTAGTTCCAATCAAAGATTCAAATATAGCTTCAAATACAAAAGGTAATCTAATGTAAGTAGAGGATGCCCCAATTGTTCTCATAATCTTAATCTCTTTTTTCTTTGCATAGGCAGTAAGCCTCAGAGTGTTAATTATTAAAATAAATGCAGCGAAAGCAATTAGTCCAGCAAAAATAGTCGCAGACAAAACCAATGTATTAGTCAAGCTTAAGAGTCTTTCAATCGCTTCGCCCGAAGCTCTGATTTCTTTTACAGCAGGATTTCCATCCATTCTCTCAATTATTAATTGATAATCTGCAGGATCATTTAAATTTATTCTCAATGAAGTTGGTAAGATTTCAAGATCTACTTCTTGTAATAATTCAGGTTGGTCCTTAAACAATGTTCTAAACTCTTCAGATGCTTCAGTTTTGGAAAAGTATTCTACCATTCTTACTTCAGGATAAGTTTCAAGTGTATCTTGAAGTTGCTTATGAGCTGTTGAGGTAACTCTATCGTCTAGAAAAATTACAACATGCACTCCATTTTGCCAACGTGAAGTATTATTTTCTACTATGGCTCTTGCAGAAAGAGTTGTAAAAACAAGAAAAGATGAAACTAAAACTGCAAGCATTGTTGCAATCACTAAAAGGGGATTCCTTCTCATATTTATAAATGTATTTTTCAAGACATAATTTAATTTTTTCATAGAAACCTAGACATATCTTCCCTGATCAACATCGCTCAATAGCTTTCCATCTTTTAATTGCAACACTCGTTTTTTTCTTCTATTTACAATCGAAGAATCATGAGTAGCCATTAAAACCGTTGTACCTGCCCTGTTTATTTTTTCTAATAAAGTAAGTATTTGAATACTTAAATCAGGATCTAAATTTCCAGTTGGTTCGTCACATAAAAGAACCAATGGATTTGAAGCTAAAGCTCTTGCAATACAAGCTCTTGTTTGCTCTCCTCCAGAAAGTTGACCAGGAAATTTATACATACTTTCTTGTAAATCTACAAGATCAATTAGGGTGCTTGTTTTTTCATCAATTTCTTTTTCATCAAATCCGAGTACCTCTAGTGCAAAGCTTACATTTTCGAAAGTTGTTCTGTCTTCCAATAATTGTGGTTCTTGGGTAACAATTCCCAATTTTCTTCGCAGTAAAGGTATCTTCCACTTTGGTAGAGTTGTTACGTCCATGTCCACAACTTCAATTTCACCTTTTGTTGCAGAGTAATCTTTATATAAAAGCTTTAGTAAAGACGACTTTCCACTTCCAGAATGGCCAATAAGATAAACAAATTCTCCTTCTTGGATTTCAGTTGAGACATTAGAAAGCGCAACACTTCCACCTTCAAAAACTAATGAAACATTATTTAATTTAATCATTTAATCCCTGTCTACGCCATTTTAGGTACTCATTAACAAATATGTTAATATCTCCATCTAAAACTGATTGAATATTTCCAACTTCAATATTTGTTCTTGAATCTTTGACTTGTTGGTACGGTTGCATTACGTATGATCTTATTTGTCTTCCCCAGCCTGCTTCTACTTGTTCACCTCTAATTGAATCAAGTTTTTTCATTTTTTCTTCTCTTTCTTGAATTATCAGTTTTGATTTTAAAAGACTAAGTGCTCTAACTTTATTTTGTAGTTGCGATCTCTCTGCCTGACAAGCAACCACAATTCCAGTTGGGATATGAGTCACTCTTACAGCAGAGTCAGTTGTATTGACATGTTGACCTCCAGCACCTGATGATCTGTAAACGTCTATTCTTATGTCATCGTCATTAATTTCTAACTCTTCAGAGTCTTCAATTAATGGGATAACATCTACACCAGCAAAACTTGTATGTCTTCTTTTATTACTGTCAAAAGGGCTTATCCTAACTAACCGATGAACTCCTCTTTCGCTTTCAAGATTTGCGTAAGCTCTAAAATTTTCAACTCTTATTGAAGCAGATTTAATTCCAGCTTCTTCACCTGATGAAATTTCTTCAATCTCATAGGTCATTTTATTATCATCTAAATATCTTGTATACATCCTCAATAGCATTTCAGCCCAATCATGAGCATCAACACCACCAGCACCTGCATTAACAGTCAATACAGCTGAATGATTATCAAACTCGCTTGAATACAAAGATTCCTCCTCTAAATCAATAATTTTTTGCTCAACTTCATCAAATTGAGGTTTTATTTGTTCTAATTCAGATAAATTTTCTTTGCTTAATTCAGTCAATTCTTCAAGATCATTAATTTCACTATCTAAAATATTTAATAGATTTATTACTTTTTCTATACTTGATGCGCTCTTTACGATATTTTGGGCATTGGGATTTTCAGACCAGAAATTTTCTTTAGCGATTGTTTTGTTAAGATTTAAAAGTTCTTCCTTCTTATTATCAAAGTCAAAGATACTCCTTGGCAGAAGAAAGCCTTTTTTGAAATAATGCTATTTTATTTTTGAGCTCTTTTAACATTTATCTACCATTCCACATTTCTTATATTTTAATCCTGAGCCGCAGTGACAAGGATCATTTCTTCCAATCTTATCTTTAACTTCAAAATTTACTTTTTTAGATTCCTTTTTTTCAACCTTTTTATTGTCTTGTGACACTTTTTCAAAGTTTAATAAAAGTCTAACAACAGATAATTTTACATTATCTATTAATTCCTCAAATAAATCGTATCCTTCTTTTTGATATTCAACCAGAGGGTCTCTTTGTCCCATTGCTCTAAGGCCAATTCCTGATCTCAAATAATCCATCTCTGATAAATGATTTTTCCAAGATTGATCTATAAATGAAAGCGAACCTATTCGTGCTAAATTCATAAAATTTTCCTTATCAGATTCTAAATTTTTTAAATATAAATTTTCAAGAGATTGTCTGATATCTAAATTATCGTTCAACTCTAAATCCTTTAACAATTGTTTTTTTATATTGTCAGATAAGAGAAGGCTTAATTCGTCATCTACGTAATTACTAAACTCATCAAGACTTTCATATTGTGTTTTATAATTCTCAATACTATTTTGTACATCTTCAATAACGTCATTTCTCCATTCGAATATCAAATCCTCAATATTTTCTGATCTTAAAAGCTGTCTTCTCCATCTATATATGACGTCTCTTTGCTGATTAAGTACCTGGTCAAATTTAAGTACATTTTTCCTAATTTCAAAGTTTAACGATTCAACTTGTGCCTGAGCTCTTTCAATACTCTTTGTAACCATGTTTTGCTCTATTTTTTCTTCATCTGGTAAATTTAATTTATCCATTATTGACTGAATTCGTTCACCCTGAAAGCGTCTCATTAATTCGTCTTCAAGGCTGATATAAAATCTAGACTCACCTGGATCACCCTGTCTTCCAGATCTTCCTCTTAATTGATTGTCAATTCTTCTTGATTCATGACGTTCAGTCCCGATTACATATAATCCTCCTAAATCTTTAACTTTTTCTTTCTCATCATTTATAGAAGAATCGTACTCTATTATTAATTGCTCAATGTAATCTTCATCATCTTCTTTATTTTCTTTTTCTGCGTGAGCATTAGCCATAAATTCGCTGTTTCCGCCAAGCTTTATATCCACACCTCTTCCTGCCATGTTTGTGGCAACAGTCACAGATTTTAAACGTCCAGCTTGTGCAATAATTGAAGCTTCCTCTAAATGATTTTTTGCATTTAACACCGAATGCTTAATACTATTTTTTGTAAGTTCTTTTGAAATTTCTTCGGATGAATCTACAGAAACCGTACCTAATAATACGGGCTGTCCCAATTCATGACGCTCCTTGATATCTTGAACAACAGCATTTAATTTTGCTTGTCTCGTCTTATAGACAGTATCTTGATTGTCATTTCTTGCAATGGGTAGGTTTGTCGGAATCTCAACTACTTCAAGATTATAAATTTGAATTAGTTCATCTTCCTCTGTTTTTGCTGTTCCAGTCATCCCAGATAGATTTTCATACATCCTAAAGTAATTTTGATAAGTAATCGATGCTAACGTTTGATTTTCATCCTGAATCCTCAGATTTTCTTTCGCTTCAATAGCTTGATGAAGTCCATCAGAATATCTCCTACCTTCTAATACACGTCCTGTAAATTCGTCAACTATTTTTACCTGACCATCAGCGTTAATATAATCTACATCTTTTTTATATATTTCTTTTGCTCGTAAAGAGGCTGTTAAATAATGAATAAAGTTAGTTGCTGTATTTTCATACAAGTTATCAACACCTAATTTTTTTTCTATAAACTCAATACCATCTTCAGTTGGATGGATTTGTTTTTTTGACTCTTCAACTTCATAATGAATATCTTTTTTCATTTGTTTAACAAGCTTTGAAAATTGTAGATACCATTTTGTAGATTCTTCTACTCTGCCAGAAATAATTAGCGGAGTTCTTGCTTCATCAACTAATATAGAGTCAACTTCATCAATGACAGCATAGAAAAGGTCGCCTTGAGTTAATTGATCCGAAGTTTGGGCCATGTTATCTCTGAGATAATCAAATCCAAATTCATTGTTTGTTCCGTAGACAATGTTCTTTCTATATTCTAAAACTTTTTCTTGGTATTCTTGACCTGAGAAAATAAGACCAACTTCTAAACCTAAAAAGTTATAAATTGGACTCATCCATTCTGCGTCTCTTTTTGATAGGTAATCATTTACTGTCACGACATGTACACCTTTCTGATAAAGCGCCATATATGAAATAGGAAGCGTTGAAACTAAGGTTTTTCCTTCCCCAGTTTTCATTTCGGCAATTTTATTTCTAAGTAATACCATGCCACCAAAAAGTTGAACATCATAATGACGTTGTCCTATTGTTCTTTTTGATGCTTCTCTTATAAGGGAGAATGCTTCAACCTCATGTTCAAATTTATTTTCTGAATTAAGTTTTGTTTTTAATTCTTGAAAAGTCTCTTTTATTTCATGATCTGTAAGTTTTTCAGTTTCGGGTTCCCTTAAATTAATTAACTCAACTTTTTTATTTAACTCTTGAGCAAGTTTTCCACTTCCAACAGATAAGACTTTTTTAAAAATACTCAAATTTAGCTAGTGCCATGCTCCCAGGAGTCGAGATAATCAATTTGCTCTTTGGTGAGTATTTCAAGCTCTCCACCCATGAGTTCCAGTTTTGTTGCAGCAATTTTTAAATCTACTTCACTTGGAAGAGTATAAACTTTTGGTTCTAGTTCCTTGTAATTATCTTTAATCCATTCAGCTGCCAGTGCTTGATTTGCAAATGACATATCCATTACAGATGCTGGATGGCCTGTTGCAGCTGCTAAGTTCACAAGCCTTCCTTCTGCCAAGACCAATATCTCTTTCCCATTATATTTATAGCTTTCAACATGTTCTCTAACCTTGTCGACTTGTGAACTATTTTCTTTAAGGGCATTTAAGTTAATTTCGACATCAAAGTGTCCTGCATTAGCTAAAGCAACTCCATCTTTCATTACATCAAAGTGTTGTTTATCAAGAGCATGCATATTTCCCGTAACAGATACAATTATATCGGCAATCCTTGCTGCGTTTATACTTGTTTTAACTTCGTATCCATGCATCAGAGCTTCTAAGGCACGAACTGAATTTGGTTCAACAATCGTAACTTTTGCACCCATTCCATACGCTCTTTCTGCAACTCCTTTTCCACAATCACCAAAACCTATGACAACAACATCTAAGCCTGCAATCAATAAATCGGTGGCTCTTACTACACCATCCATCGCACTTTGACCAGTTCCAAATCTGTTATCAAATAAATGCTTGGTGTCGGAATCATTAACTGCAACGACTGGAAATCTAAGTTTGTTATTTTTTTCCATTGATTTCAGTCTAATTACTCCTGTTGTTGTTTCTTCCATTGAGCCCATTACAGGTATATCAGATCTTTCAGTATGTAATAATGAGACCAAATCTGCTCCGTCATCCATTGTTATATCCGGTTTTGAATCTAAAACAAAATTTAGGTGTTTGAAAAAATCATCATTAGATACTCCATGCACAGCATGAACTTCTACATCATTTTCAGAGAGATATGCTGCAACTGAGTCTTTTGTAGATAATGGATTTGAAGCACACAATGATACGTTGGCTCCGGCAGCTTTCAAAGTAAGCATTAAATTAGCAGTTTCCTTTGTTACATGCATACACGCACCTATGTTTAAACCTTCTAATGGTTTGTTCTTCATGAAGTCTGATTTTATTTCATTAAGAACTTTCATCTGTCTTGCTGCCCAGTCAACTTCTTGTTGGCCAACATCTGCAAGTTTAATATCTTTAATTGTTGACATTATCCTCCTAGTAAATCTTTTAATTTTTCAATAGTTCTAATGTTTTCTGGATCAATAGAAAGCTTTTTTGCTAGATTTAAGCTTACTAAATCACCTAGTAATACTAACTCCAATAGGGTTTTTAGTGTATTTTCTTGATTATCTAAATTAACTTCAAGTACAACTACTTTTTCGCCAATTAAATTTTTAGTAAATTCAAATCTTTTTTGAATTTGAATGTGTTCATTTTTATCTCTCAGTAAAATTACTATAAAATTATTTTTACTTCCGTCTTCATCTGCATCCCAAGAAAGTATTTCATTATGATGAACTTCTGGCAAATTACCAACAAAAGCCTTAGATTTTGAATTTTCATTAATTTGAGTTTTCCATCGAGATGATACAACTTTGGACATATCCGTACCAGCGTAAAGAATAACAGTTTTATTATTAATAGATTCACTGATTTCTAAAGAAAGTTTATTTATTTCAGATTCATCATTCAACTTTGATAAAGTCTCTAAATAATTACTAACTTCCTTTAATTGAGAAACAAAATTTGATCCATCTAATGAATCTAATATTTTTGAAACAGCTAACGTGAGATATCCAAAAGCCGCTCTTGGTTGCAATCCACTTGGAATTTTGATAAATACTTTATCTTGTTTTTTTGCAACATCTATCAACTTTCCTCCACTTGAAATAACCATCCAGTCCAAGTTGTTTTCAATAGCATCAGATATTCCTGACAATGTTTCTTCCGTATTTCCTGAATAAGAGATAAATAAGCAAAAAGGTCGCAAATTGATTATTTGTTTTGGTATTGAATAGTCTTTGCGGACAATAATATTCTTATCAGATATTTCATTAGATAAAACTTTCATAACATCTCCTGCGACACCAGATCCACCCATGCCCATGATTAAAAGATTATCGTGCGATAAGTTTTCTAAATTTCTTGAAAACTCAAGCTTGGATATTATTTGATTCTTTAGATCGAAAGCAGTACTTAACATTTATAAACTTATTATATTTGAAATTTTAGAAATGAGGTTATCTAAAGTTTTTTGATCTACTGCTTCAGCATTCAATCTAAGCATTGGTTCAGTATTCGATCCTCTTACATTGAACCAAAAATTATTAGAAAAATATGATATGCCATCTAATTTATCAAAATCACCTTCAAATGAATTTTCAATTTTATCAAGGCTGATTCCAACATCCTTAACGGTATAATTAATCTCACCTGAGGATGGCATAAATTCATACTTTTCTGTAAGTTCTCCACTTTTAATATTCTTTTCGGATAAAATCTTCAAAAATATCAATAATGTCAATATGCCAGAGTCAGCATAAAAATTTTCTCTTAAGTAAAAGTGAGCACTATGTTCACCTCCAAAATCTGCATCATTATCTCTCATAATTTTTTTAATGTAAGAGTGACCAACCTTAGATCTTATTGTATGAACACCTTTATTTTTTAAATACTCAATAATAGATGGTTGGACATTAACGTTATGTACTACCTTTATATCTGATTGTTTTTCAAGCAACCAATCAGATATTAAACATGTCATTAAACTTCCGCTAATTAAATTCCCTTTATCGTCAATAAAAACTGACCTGTCTGCGTCACCATCAAATGCAACTCCAAAATCAAGATTTTTTGATAAAACTTTAGCTTTAAGATCGGAAAGATTATTTTCATCTGATGGATCTGCTGGATGATTAGGGAAATTTCCATCTACATCCATAAATAAACCCACATAATTTAAATTATAAGTTTTTGACAGATCTTCAATAATTGAACCAAGTACACCATTCCCACCATCTATACAAAATTTTACTGTTTCACTAATCTCTGAGGTGTCAACTATCTTTTTAAAATGGTCTAAATATAAATCAATCATATTCTTTTTTACAGGTAGATCTAAAATCTTAAAGTCTTCATTAAAATTTTCTGCAAGTTTTTTTATTTCTTTCAGTCCTGTCTCTTGACCGATTGCAATTGCGCCATTATTACAAAACTTAAATCCCGTATACTGCTTTGGATTATGAGATGCCGTAATAATCAAACCAGGCAAATTTTTTATCCCTGATAACGTGTAAACAACATCGGTAGGTACCGTTCCAACATACAAAACTTTTTTATTCACATTTTGAATGCCTGAACTCACTGCAGTGAACATTTCTTCATTTGATATTCGACCATCATGTCCGACAATTATCTCATCTGAATCTACATATGAAGCAAAAGCTGCACCTATTTTAAAAGCTATCTCAGGAGTAATTGATTCATTAAATACTCCCCGTACATCGTAGGCCTTAAAAATTAAATCTAGTTTATTTTCATCCACTCCATATGTATTGTAATATTTATGAAAACGAACAACATGATTAATAATTTTTCAGTTGTAATACCAGTTTTTAATGAAGAGGAAATTTTTTTAGATTCTGCAAAAGAAATTTACAATATCTGTAAACAAGTAGATAAACCATTTGAAATTATTTTTTCGGAAAATGGATCGTCCGATAATACAGTGAATTTGATACAAAATTTTATAGATGATAAAGAAAGCTGTTTCATGATTAGAAATGAGATAGCAAACTATGGACTTGCACTAAAAAATGGATTTAAAAACGCCAAAAACGACCTTATTATTTCATTTGATATAGATTATTTTTCACAAAAATTTCTTGATCAATCGCTCAAATTGAGTGATGAATTCGCGGCTATAGTAGCTTCTAAAAGAATGAGTGAATCAGAAGATGAAAGGACAATTGTTCGAAAACTTGCTACATCAACCTTTGTATTCATTTTGAAAATTTTATTCCGAACCTCACTCAGTGATACTCATGGAATGAAAGCAATTAGAAGAGTCAACATAGAAAAAGAAATTAATAATGTCATATCGACACAAGATATTTTTGATACTGAACTTTTAATTAGGATAGAAAAGTCTGGATTCAAGATTCAGGAAGTTCCTGCGAAAGTTAATGAGATGAGACCAAGTGTTTCTGTTATTTTCAAAAGAATCCCAAGAACTCTTAAGAGTTTATTGAAATTAAGATATCAATTGTTTAAAGAGTCTTTGAATACAAATAATTTATAAATTAGATATTTTATCGGAAGAATAAATCCATGTATCAATATTGTTGCTATCAAAAATTGGATTTCATTGCTTTGTATTGATGGCCTTATTAAATCAATCAAGAACCATATAAATAAGGGGACAATTAGGTTTATCAAATTTGTAACTACAAATTTGATAAATTCTTTAAAAACACCATCATAAGTAGGTAGTTTGAAAATAATTTTTCTAGATAAGAAGTATGAAATTATTACGCCAATTGAAAATGCAAAAATGTTAGTTAAGTAAGTTCTCAAAGGTACTTCAATTTCAAAAAAAACAAAAAATTGAAAAAGATAAGTTATTCCTAACCCCAAAACTAAGTTTATTGCACCAACTACATAGGTTCTAAATAATTGAGAATAGGTTGAGTTACCCGTTACTAATTTCAAGTTTTTAAGTTTTTTTATCATTTCGTTTTAATCTAATAAAAATTATTAATGACAAGATTAACGAAAATAGAGAAAAATAGAAGCTGTTTTTTTCAACAGATGTTTTTTCAAATAAAATCTCTACATATTCATTATCTGGAATAACTGACATAAATGAAGGTGATGTTCTGAAAGGTCCTTTTCCGTTCGTAATTGTCCAATTTGGGAAATACGAAACTTTAATTAAATGTAATTCTCCAGGACTATCTGTAAAAAAGGAAATTTTGTCATTCATAATAATTAAATCGGTAATTTGTAAGTCATTCTTATTCGATGGCTTTATAGATATATCATTACTCACCTCTACTATTCTCTTTTTATCAAGCTCATCAAAGCTTTCATATGCTTTTTTAAAAAAATTATCGATTTCTGTATCTCTAAAAATTGAACTCAAAATTCCATCTTGCGTGCTGGCTTTTGAAAAGATATCTACATCTTGATAAATTAATTCAACTTTAGATGAGTTGACTTTAAAAACTGAAAACGGTTCTGATGAGAAAAGTAAAATAAGCTTTTTTGAATTTATTGCTTTAGTCTTAATTTCTTCTGTGTATGAAATAAAATAATCTACCCCAAGATCATAAAGATATTCTACACCTTGGTCAAATTGATTATTAATGTAAGATAATCCGCCTACGGGATTTGAGGGTCTTTTTGCTAAACCAGATACTGAAATAAAGTGAAATGGAGTTGTGATACTTGAGTCAAAATATAAACCTTCCATACTTGTATGTTCAGTAAAATATGGAATAGTCATTAAAGTCATTGGGGTACCGTATTTATTCATGTCAGAATTTGGCTCCCACATAATTCTTCCAGGTTCTAAATCAGCTAATTTAGAGTAAAGATTTTCAATTTGAGTCCAGTCATTTTTACCTTCATAACCAGTGAAATTCCAATTTAGCCAATGTGGAAGGAAAGATACTGTAGAAAAAATAATCGATACAAGAAGTAGGTTAATTTGGATTTCAACATTTTTTAAATTTAAAATTGCAAAGATACCTATCAAAAAAATAATTGGAATATAAAGGTTTAAATAAGATTGATTGCTTGACCACCTATCATAGAAAATATACAAGCAATAGATCGTTCCAATGAAAAATAGAATTGTTAAAATAATAATTCCTTGTTGATAAAGATTTAAATCCTCAACAAAAATTTCTATTGCTTTAAACATTATAAAAATAATTCCAAGATTGAAAAAAGGTACTAATCTTCCATTCCAAAGAGCCCCCTCCGGAACAAAAAAATAAAGAAGAATTGATGAGATAACAAGATAAAGTTCAAATAAGTTTAGAGACTTATATTTAATTAAATCTTTAAACTTTGCAATGATTAATGCAAGACATATAAAAATAACTGGAAGAATATCTTCTTTAATCAAATCTTCTAATCGAGTAAACGGGGTGTAACTCATATTTGTTGTGAACTCTAAATTCATAAATAAAGAAACAAACCATCTAAAAACAAGTGCCAAAAATATTGTGATAGAAAGTATTTTTTGATTCATATTTTCTTTGTTAATTAACCAATAGAACCCATAAATTGGAATATAAATTAAAAAAGGAATTAAATGCGACAACAGACAAAGAGATAGAAAAATTGAACTAATTGGAAATCTAAATTTATTATTTGATTTAATTAAATAAAAAATGGAAAGATTTGCAAATGCTAATGAGTAGGCAAAAGAAAATTGTCCAGCCAGGGTTGATGCTAGATTTCCACCATAAATTGTAAATGATTCTGTAAGAACAAAAAATAATCCTGCAGTAGCACCAATAGTAGAAAATTTATTTAAATCTTTACTAAATAATTTTTCTATTGAGTAAACAACTAGGATTGAAGAAATCACAACCATTAATTTAAATGCAACTCCAAAAGGAAAAATCAGATCTAAAAAGAAAGTAATGACTGCAGGTAAAGGAAAATAAAAATAATATAGAGGATACCCAGCAAACCAATCATTTGACCATCCACTGATTTGAAAGTTTGGTATAAAGTCTTTAATGAAAGTATCAATTGCAACAATATGTGCTCCCATATCACCACCCGTAGGTGTATTGTTTTGAAAGACTAAATCAATTCTTAAAAACAAAACTAGAACAATTAAATAAAATAATTTTTGTGAAATGTCTGTATTTATGTTTTTACTAATTGATTTCATTTAAAATTTTTCCAAGATATTTTGTATTTCTTTTTCCATTTTCGGACCATTCTGCATACCAATATGGACCATGAGGGCAACTGTTACATGACTCTCGCCCACACTTAATGGACTTTTGTCTATAAGATATTTTTTGTTCATTAATTGAGGTGCCAAGTTTATTATCAATTAAAATTCTCAATCTTTTGAGATCTGATTCACCTAATTCAGATATTGCTTCTAGAATTTCTCTATCTACCATTATTAAAATGTTAATGGAATATTGATAAGAGTAACTGAGTATGAAAAAAATTGTTTATTTATCTGGTGGAATTGGTGGAGCTAAGCTTGCTAAAGGTTTTTATAATTTAGACGATATTGACTTAACAATTATTGTTAACACAGGTGATGATGAAACCATTCATGGAGTAAGGCTTTCACCCGATATAGATTCGGTAATTTATGCATTGGCTGGAATTGAGGGTAAATTTGGATGGGGTCAGAAAAATGATACTTTCATGGTAAGTGGAGAATTTAAAAAATATTTACCACAAGAATTTAATCTTGGCGATAAAGATCTTGCTTTAAATTTATTTAGAAATCAACTATTTTCAGAGGGAAAATCGTTAACTCAGATAACAAACATCATTACAGATAAGTTTGATTTAAATTGTAAAATTTTGCCCATGTCTGATAATTTAGTAAGTACCAAAATTAAAACTTCAAATGATAAATTATTAGATTTCCAAGAATATTTTGTTGAATTAAAATCTGAACCAGAAATAAGTGATGTTATTTATTTAGAATCTGAAAAAGCAGACATTACAAAGGAAGTATCAAATGCACTAGATAAAGCTGACAAGATAGTTGTCGGTCCCTCAAATCCGATATTGTCTATCGGTCCAATTCTTGCGATTAAAAATTTGAAAAAAAAATTAATTATTAGTCGTTCAACATATGTTGTAAGTCCTTTTATTGAAAATAAAGCAATTAAAGGGCCTTCAAAGAAAAATTTTGAAGATCTTGGTTATAAAAGTGATATAACTGGAATTAAAGAATTTTATAATAACATTGGAAATTACTACTTAGTTCAATCAGGTGATACTGACAAAGCTGAAAATACAATTGAAAAAAATATATTATTCAAGTCTATAGAAGATTCAACTAATTTAGCAAGGTATATTGTAGATCATGAATAATGTAACAATCATTCCTGTAAAAAATCTACCTGAATTTGAACCTAAGCATGATCTTGCAGATGAAATAATCAAAACTTTCGGTAGCAATAATTTTATTCTTGAAAATACAGATATAATCGTAATAACTCAAAAAATAGTTTCAAAAGTAGAGGATAGATTGATTGAAAATGATCATGAAACTATTGAAAAATTAATTCAGCGAGAATCCTTACAAATTTTAAGAAAAAGAGGTGATACGGTAATCGCAAGAACAAAACATGGTTTTATTTGTGCAAATGCTGGCATTGATAAGTCAAATATTGAAAAAGGATCAGTTTTGTTATTACCTGAAGATCCCGACAAGACGAGTAGAGATTTAAGAAAAAAAATTGAACATTTAACAAATAAAAAAATTAGCGTAATCATATCTGATACTTTTGGAAGAGCATGGAGAAAAGGTCAAACTAACGTCGCTATTGGATCATCAGGTATTGAACCTTTAGAAAGCTATATAGGTGAAAAGGATGCTTTTAATAATGAATTATTTGCAACTGAAATAGCAATTATTGATGAACTTGCTGGAGCTGCAGAATTAGTTATGAAAAAATCAGATAACATACCGGTGGCCATTATTAGAGGAGTTAATTATAAATATTCAGATTTAGGAGTAAAAGAATTAATTAGAAAAGAAGATGAAGATTTTTTTCTATAAAGTTCAAACATATTAATTTAATTTCTATTATCCAGAATTGATTGACCAAAAATCAACTAATTCATCTAGAGGTTCTTCAGGAAAAAATCCATCTGGTGGAGTTGGATTATCTAAAATAAAAATATTGAAGCTTTCGTAAAGTTCTTCCAATGATTGACCTGTATATTTTCTTAAAGTTTCAGGAAAACCCAATTCAAAATAATCCTCATGAAATTTAATAAAAAATGTTTCAAAAGAAGTTATGTATGCAATGTAAAAATTTATCATTTCCCATCCGTATGCTGAACACAAAGTTCTATCATAAAACTCTTCATCGTTTGAGAAACCTTTGCACTCTGCATAATCTGTCTCACCAGTTACTTCTTGTCTGTATTGCCTATATTTTTGAGATAAATTGCAACCTGCCATTTGTATAAATTTTCCCTGAACAGTATTAAAATCATACTCAGGATCACCAATGCAGGAACCTTCTAGTTTATTATCTTTAACAATTTGTAGGTCATCAAAATTATCTCGAAGAAATAAACTTGGAAAAACTATCGCTTGACCCTCTACATACCAAGCAGGAACAAAATCGTCAATTCTATCAAAAACATGAGCTCTTTGAACGTGGTGGTAATATTCGTGAGCCATTCCATTCATATGCGCCATAGCAAAGGCTTCTGGACCTAATCTTTGTAAATCATTTTGCCAATAAGGATCACTTGATGGAAGGGGTTGAATACACATACTAAAGTGATTAAGTTCACGTTCTTGTTTCCTTCCAAATCCAGATAAGCAACTTCTTTGCTCATGCACAAATTGAAGTGTTGGCTTTACTTTTTCATGATTGTTATCATAGAAAAAATCAAACTTATCGAGTGCATCAACTGCATCCAGACCTTGATCATCAGGTTTATAAACAATGTGTACCCATCTGTCATAGCCACCTACGTAATCAATCAATTTTTCCATGACATCATTTTGGTAAACTCGAAAATCATCAGGAATATTCTCTGAAAATAAAACACACATCTCAGCATTCTTTTTTGGTTTGTTATGACCAAGTTCAGTGCTTAATTCAAAATAATTTTTTTTATAATCTTGTGGAACAAATCCAGGTATCGTGCAATTAACATCTTCTGATTCAATTTTAATTGTTTCGGCTATTTCAAATTTTATTTCCATTGATTCTTGAGGTTCTGTTATTGATTCTTGAGGTTCTGTTATTGATTCTTGAGGTTCTGTAGTTGATTCTTGAGGTTCAGAAATATTATCTTGAATTGATGTATTATCTTGTGCTGTGCAAGAAACTAGAAATATAAAAATAAGAATAAATTTTTTATTCATTCTTAAACCAATTTACTAATTCTTCAATACCTCTATTTAGATTATATTCTGGCTCCCAATCCAGACTTTTTATGGCCTTTTCGTTACTTAAAACACTTCTAAGTAGCTCACCGTCTCTTCGTGGTTTGTAATCTGGTTTTCCCTCCCATGATGTTATTGATCCAATAAGTGATATTAATTCATTAACGGTTGTTTCTTTACTCGTACCTATGTTCAAAAATAAATTTTCATCAATTTCAGAAGACTTTATTAATGCACTTACAACATCTGTAACAAAAATATAATCGCGTGTTTGGTTTCCATCTCCATAAACTATTGGTGTTTCATTATTAAGCATTTTGCCGGTAAATATTGACATCACACCTGCTTCACCGTGTGGATCTTGCCTTGGACCATAAACATTTGCTAAATTTAAAATTGAATATGACATATTTGTGTCTTGTAATATCACTTTTATAAAATCGTTAAGCTTCTTTTTTGCAACTCCATATGGTGATACTGGTTCTCCTGCATAATCTGTTTCGGATGTTGGTATGACATTAGGTTCACCAAATATTGTTCCCCCAGAAGAGCTAAATACGAATTTTTTACAATCTGTATGTATTAGTTTCTGTAATAACTTAATTGGTTGTAGAAGATTATGCTCAAAATCTAACAGTGGGTTTTCTACAGAAATAACGACTGAAGATTGAGCAGCTAAATGAAAACATACATCAGGGTTGAATGTTTCAATTGCCCTTAATGATGCATCAGAACCTAGATCATCATAAATTGTTTCTACATTATCTAATTTATCAATATTTGATTTTTTTCCAGTTAGTAAGTTATCAACAACTAATACTTTAACATTTTGTTTTAAAAGTTCTTCAACCAAATGGGATCCAATGAATCCAGCACCACCAGTTACTAAAGCTTTTTCAAATTTCATGATTTAATAATTTCATCATATAATATGGTGCCATCTTCAATAATTGTTTTATCACAAATTATTGAATTTTTAATTTGTACATTATTCCCAATTGAAGAGGATCCTAAAATTACACTGTTT
>CACLRL010000014.1 GCA_902609285.1 uncultured Candidatus Actinomarina sp.
GCAAAATACGCAGCTGTTCCAACTCTATGTGTCTGAATATGATCAGGATGCCCATATCCCCCAAATGGATCATAGGTTATTAAAACATCAGGTTTATATTTTCTTATTTCTGTCACAAGCTTGCCCACAGGTCCAAAATAGTCTTGTCTCCAAAAACAATCAGGATCATTGTTTTCCTCTGTGCCCATCATTCCAGAGTCTTTATATCCCATCCACTCATATTCTTTTACACCGAGAGCATCTAAACTTTTTTCAAGTTCCTCTTTTCGCATTTCAGCCAATTTTGGAAATAACTCTTCTGGGTTTTCATAGTTATGAATTTCACCAGCTGAACCATCAGTTGCTGTAACAACAACAACTCGATGACCTTCATCTGCATATTTAGCTAAGGTAACACCAGTCGAGACGCTTTCATCATCAGGATGTGCGTGAAAAGCAAGAATTGTTGCCATTATTCGTCTGAGGTAAATGTCTTCTTAGCTAATTCTTGCCCGAGTTCGATGGCTTTATCATGATCACCGTCAATTTTTTTAACTAACTCCCCAAGAACAATTACTTTCTCACCAGTAATTTGAAGTATTCCACCAGAAATTGCAAAAGACGTTCTCTGATTATCATGTTCGATTGTTAAACCACCAGGGACAAGAGTTGCAACTGTTGGCTCATGGCCATCTAAAATACCAATCTCACCATTTGGAGTTCTAGAAATAACCATTGTGGCATCACCTGTAAAACAATTTTCTTCAGGAGACACTACCTCAACAAACATTTATAGGTTTTCTTCCAAATCTTTTGCTTTGGCCATAACTTCGTCTAGTCCACCAGTCATATAAAAAGCTTGTTCTGGGACAGCATCAAGCTCTCCACTTAATATAGTTTTAAAGGCTTCCAAAGAATCTTTAATTGAGACAAACTTACCCTCTATTCCAGTAAATTGCTCAGCAACAAACATTGGCTGAGAGAGGAATCTTTGAATTCTTCTGGCTCTACCAACAATTTGCTTGTCTTCTTCAGACAATTCATCAATACCAAGAATTGCAATAATATCTTGTAGGTCATTGTATCTTTGAAGAACTCTTTGGACTTCTCTAGCTATTTCGTAATGATCATCTCCAACAATTCCTGGATCCAGGATTCTAGAAGATGAATCTAAAGGATCGACAGCTGGATAAATTCCAAGGTCAGCGATTGTTCTTGAAAGCACAGTTCTTGCATCTAAGTGGGCAAATGCAGTGTGAGGTGCAGGGTCAGTAATATCGTCTGCTGGAACGTAGACTGCTTGTAGAGATGTAATAGAACGACCTTTCAAAGATGTAATTCTCTCTTGAAGAAATCCCATTTCATCAGCAAGGGTTGGTTGGTATCCAACAGCTGAAGGCATTCTTCCAAGTAATGTTGATACCTCTGAACCAGCCTGTGAAAAACGAAAGATATTATCAATAAATAAAAGAACATCTTGTTTTTCTTCATCTCTGAAATATTCGGCCATTGTCAACGCTGACAAAGCAACTCGTAATCTCACTCCAGGCGGTTCATCCATTTGACCAAAAACTAGAGCTGTTTTATCAATAACTCCAGATTCTTGCATTTCTCTAAATAAGTCATTACCTTCTCTTGTTCGCTCTCCAACACCAGCAAACACTGATACACCACCGTGTTGTGTAGCAACTCTGTTAATCATTTCCTGAATAAGAACAGTTTTACCAACACCAGCTCCACCAAATAAACCAATCTTTCCACCTTGTACATAAGGCATTAATAAATCGATAACTTTGATACCTGTTTCAAACATTTCATTTTGAGCTGAGACATCTTCATAAGGAGGTGGTTTTCTATGAATAGGCCATTTTTGTTTAACACCAATTGAGCTTGTTTCTACATCTAGGGTTTCGCCCCAAACATTAAAGATATGACCAAGTGTTTCTTGTCCTACAGGAACCGAAATCGGTGCACCAGTATCGGTTACTTCTGCTCCTCTTCTTAGGCCATCAGTACCTTGCATTGAAATAGCTCTTACTCTTCCCTCACCTAAATGCTGAGCTACTTCAAGCACAATGGTGCTGGTAACATCATCTATTTCAACATCTACTTCAAGGGCAAATGTTATCTCTGGAAGTTCGTCCTGAGGAAAAGCCACGTCAACAACAGGTCCTGCAATCTTTACTACTCTACCTATATTCTCACTCATTTATTTTCTCCTTACCCGGCTAAAGCTTCCGCTCCACCAACAATTTCTGAAATCTCTGTTGTAATCTCAGCCTGTCGAGCTTGATTACTTTGTCTAGATAAAATCTTGATTAATTCTTCTGCATTTTCTGTAGCTGCTTTCATGGCACGCATTCTAGATGCATGTTCAGATGTTGAAGCATTCAAGAGTGCTGAAAAAATAGTTGCGTTTGTGTATTTAGGAATAATATTACTTAAGACCTGACTAGCTGAGGGTTCGAAAGTGTAACCTCCAACTGATTCAATTTCTTTAGCAATCTGTTCAACTTCAAAAGGAAGTACAGTCTTATAAAGTGCTGTCTGCGTCATTGCGGATTGATACTCGGTATAAACAATTTCAATTTGATTTGTTTTTCCTTCGTAAAATTCTTGAACAAGAGGAGTCATTATTTCCAATGCATTTTCAAAGTTAGGTTCGTCGGTAATTCCCTCATAATTTTGTTTAGGTTCAATATTTCTGTATTTAAAATATCCATTTGCTTTCTTACCAACAGTAACGATTTCAACAATATTTTTTGCTTGTTCGTATTCTGCTTTTCTTATTTCGGCTAACTTTAAAATATTTGTGTTGTATGCCCCAGCTAATCCACGATCAGATGTAATAACTACCAGAGTTATTTTTTTTGTACCTTCTACAATTGGTGAACTTGGCATATTGCCACTACCAGTTAGTTCTTCAACAATTTGAGAAAGAAGATTAGTGTAATTATTTGATGTCGTTAGGCGTTGTTGTGCTTTTACAATTCTGGAAGAAGCAATTAGTTCCATTGCACGAGTGATTTTTTTAGTTGATTTAACACTCTTGATTCTTCTATTTATTATTCGTAATTCAGCACTTGCCATTTGTTACTCTTCCTTCTTCTTTAATGTATTTACAAAAGCTTCAATCGCAGCTTTTAATTCATCTTCAGGTAGTTCACCAGTAGTTTTTATTGAATTGATCACTTCAGAGTGTCTAGTTTTTATAAAATCTACAAGATCTTTCTCTGCTTGCGGGATATCAGCAGGCTCTACAACATCTAAAAAACCTTCTGTAACTGCATAGAGTGATACAACCTGTTCTTCAACAGGAACTGGTTTGTATTGCGGTTGTTTCAATAATTCAACAACTCTTCGACCTCTGTCGAGTTGAGCTTGTGATGCTGCATCCAAATCTGATCCAAACTCTGCAAATGCCTCTAATTCTCTAAACTGTGCAAGGTTGATTCTAAGTGGACCAGAGACTTTCTTCATAGCTTTGGTTTGAGCAGAACCACCCACTCTTGATACTGAGGTACCAGGGTTAACAGCTGGTCTTACACCAGAGTAGAAAAGTTCTGACTCTAGATATATTTGACCATCAGTAATTGAAATCACGTTTGTTGGAATAAAAGCAGATACGTCACCAGCTTTTGTTTCAATAATTGGTAGACCCGTAAGAGATCCTCCACCCAACTCTTCGCTTACTTTTGCACAACGCTCCAAAAGCCTTGAGTGAAGATAGAAAACGTCACCCGGATAAGCCTCTCTTCCTGGAGG
The DNA here is from genome assembly GCA_902609285.1 of uncultured Candidatus Actinomarina sp. GTDB lineage: Bacteria > Actinomycetota > Acidimicrobiia > Actinomarinales > Actinomarinaceae > Actinomarina. The sequence continues at coordinate 3,745 of CACLRL010000014.1, forward strand.
TCGTCTTAGTAAAAGTGAAATCTGTCTGTATGCAATTGCCTGCTTGGATAAATCATCAAATACTATAAGACCATGTTGACCGTTATACATCCAATGCTGTCCAATAGCTGAACCAGCATAAGGAGCATACATTTGAAGAGCTGCGGCAGCAGATGCAGGTGCATTTACAATAACTGTTTTATCTAATACTCCCTCGTCTTCAAATCTTTGAACAACTTCAGCAACAGTAGATGATTTTTGACCAATAGCTACGTAAATACATTTCACATCAGTGTCTTTTTGATTGATTATGGTATCAACGGCAACAGCTGTTTTACCTATTTGTCTATCACCAATAATTAATTCTCTTTGGCCCCTACCAATTGGAATCATGGAGTCAATTGCTTTAATTCCTGTTTGAAGTGGCTCACCTACAGGCTGTCTTTCAACAACGGAAGGTGCTTGCAACTCTAAACGTCTTCTTTCACTAAATTCAATAGGTCCTTTACCATCGATTGGATTTCCTAAAGGATCAATAACCCTACCTAAAAATCCATCTCCGACACCAATAGAAAGTACTTCTCCTGTTTGCTTTACTGGCATTCCTTCTTCAATGTGATTTGAATCACCCATTAAAACAACACCAATTGAATCTTCTTCAAGGTTTAATGCAACACCTACTAAACCACCTGGGAATTCAAGAAGCTCAGAGGCCATAACATTTTCTAAACCTCTTACCCTTGCTACACCATCGGCGACTGCAGATACGCTACCAACAAGATCATCTTTTACAGAATCTTGCCAATTACCTAATGTATCTTTCAGTGAATCTGAAATCTGTTTTGCATCAATATTAAATTCGCTCAATTTACCTACTTTCTAAAACTGTTTTAATCTCAGAGATTTTGGAGGAAATTAAACCATCAAATGTTCTTTCTCCAACACTTACACTTAAACCACCCAATACATTTGGGTCTATATCAACTTTCAAATCAACATCGGTTCCAAGTTTTTTCTTTAAAGCTGTTTTTAAACTCTTTTGAGTTTTAGCATCTAATTCGACTGCGGTAACAACTTTTGCTACTGACGCTCCTCTTTTTTCAGCAATGTAGTTTGCTACAGAGCTCTCAATGTCAGAGAGGTTATCACCAAATCCTTGAGATATTGTTAACGTTATTAAATCAAGAGTAAGTGGTAACACTCTATTACCTAGTAAAGCATTTACTGCTTCTATCTTTTTTTCAACAGGAATACCAAAATTTCTAAAAACATCTAATGCTTCAGAGCTTTTTGAAAGTGCATTGAAAACTTGGAGGATTTCATTTTCTACCCTTTCAGCATCTTTAGATGATGAAATTATTTCAACAATTCCTTTTGAAAAAGAGTCAACAGACATTTATCTAATTCAACTCCTTAATAAATTTATCTATAAGTTTTTTTTGATCAGCTTCAGACATTGAAGAAGCAACTTTTTGTGAAATTTCTAATGATAAGTCTGCAACTTCACTTTTTAGTTCAGAAGAAACTCTTTCTTTTTCAGCATCTGAATCTGATTTAGCTTTTTCAATAATAGCTTCTGCTTCTGCACGAGCTTCTGATAAAGCATCTTCTTTAATTTTTTCTGCTGCTTGCTTTCCTTCATCAATAATTTTTTGAACTTCTGCATCAGCATTTGAAACTAAAGCATCATATTCTTGCTTAGATTTCTCAGCTTCTGTTTTTGTATTCTCAGCTTCTTTTATCTGACCTTCAATTTCAGAAGATCTCTTATCAAGAGTTTCGTTTAGAGCGGGAAGAGCCCATTTCCAAACAAAGAAAAATACAACTCCGAATGCCACTACTCCAGCTACTAATTCTGAAGTTGCAGGGAGAAGTAAATCAACTCCTGAACTTGATTCTTCTGCTTCTGCTAAAAATGTATCTAAATAAAACATCATTTTTAACCAACCAAAAAGAACAGAACGAAACCAATAAGAGCAAGAGCCTCAGTGAAAGCTATTCCTAAGAACATAGTTGTTCTTACCATTCCAGCTGCTTCAGGCTGTCTTGCCATTGCTTGTACTGCATTACCAGCAATTAGACCAATACCTATGCCTGGTCCTATCGCTGCCAGTCCGTATCCAATTAATGCGTATGCACTTTCCATTATCCTCCTTTAATTAATGCTCTGGATGCAGAGACGTTTGTATATAAACTGCAGACAACAAAGTAAATATGTATGCCTGCAGAATCGAAACTATTAATTCAAAACCATATATTGCTAAACCGAGAGTAAACCATGCTAAACCAACTGGAGCTTTTGAAATAATGTACTCTCCAACCCCGGGCTGGACTACAAAGAAATAGGCAGATGCAAGAAGAAGGCTGAGCATGACGTGACCTGCTACAAGGTTTGCAAACAATCGGACAGCTAAACTGAATGGTCTTACTAAAAGAACGGAAACTAATTCGATTGCCCCAACTAAAGGTTTTAATGCTACCGGAACTCCTGGGGGCCATAAAAGATTTGTAAAATATTTAATTCCCTCTGTTCTAATCCCAACAAATAGGAAGATTACGTAGGTTACAAGGCTTAAAAATAAAGGAAGTGCCATTCTTGAAGTCACAGGAAAGTTTATTAACGGAGTTACCTCAAAGAGGTTTCCAACCAAAATGAACATAAAAACAGATATCAAATATGGTGTAAACTTTTCTCCGCCCCTACCAATAACACCTAAAGCTATTTCATCTTTTACAAAAGTAAATATACTTTCAATGACTGATTGGAGTCTTCCTGGAACAACTGATTTCTTTCTAAGTCCAAAAAACATTAAAACAACAGGGATAATTGCTGCCAAAAGTATCAGAATTTCAGTACGTGATATATCAGATGAACCGAAGTTACCAAATTCGAATAATGAGTTAACGTTTTCAGGTTTACAAACGACGTTATTTATAAAATCACAAGTCTCAGCTGCTGTTATCATTTGCCCAATCTAAGTCTCTGTCTTTTCTCTTAATTACCATAGCCATTTCTAAGAATAACATACTTAAAAAGACGATTGGCACTGTCAAAGACATTGCCAATTCATCAATAGAATATAAGCCTCTGAATAATAAGAGAAGCCCAAATATAAAAATTAATCTGAAAATATAACCAAAAATTGCTGCGAAATAATAAAAACTTAAAGAGATTTTTGCAGAGTAGGACATTATCACAGCACCCATGTAAAAACCAACTGCGACAGTAATTCCAGATACCAATGAAGTGACAAATGCATTTTGAGATCTTAAAAGAAAAAATAAAGGACAGAGTATGTATATGACTGCAGATCTCTTTAACATTCTCGTTGCAAGCACTAATTCTACATTCATTATTCTTGTTCCAGTTTTTTTGAAATTTTCCACATCCTTCTAAAACCATCGTAAAAACCTATAAGGATAAAAAAGATCACAGTATATGGTTCAAAGCCAATAAAGTTTTGAACAAGAAGACCTACTAATAAACCGGAAATAATGGATGTAGAGAATGAACTTACCGGACCGTAATCTTGAAGATTGATTTTTCTTTTGTCTTTAGACATATGGTTGAAATTGTGATGCTAAATTACTAACTTCACTCTTTAATTCATTGAGTTTGTTTTCATCAGATCTATTTTTAAGAATTTCAGTAATTAGATTTCCTACTTTTGTTAATTCTTCTTCTTTCATCCCACAAGTAGTTGTTGCTGGAGTGCCCATTCTGATACCAGAAGTTACGAAAGGTGATCTTTTATCAAATGGAATTGCATTTCTATTTAAAGTAATTCCCATATCATTCAATAACGTTCCTGCATCTTTTCCAGTCAATTCTTCATCAACACTTCCAGTATCTACTAACACAATATGATTGGTTGTACCTCCACTAACAACTCTTAGCCCTTCATTTTTAAAAGAATCAGATAGAGCTGAAGCGTTTTTTAGAATTTGTTTTGTATAGTCTTGAAACTCACTGGACAATGCTTCTTTGAAACAAACAGCTTTAGCTGCAATTTGATTATTCAAAGCTCCACCCTGAGCTCCTGGAAAAATATTTTTGTCTACACCTTTTGCAAATTCCTCAGTAGAAAGAATAATTCCACCCCTAGGCCCTCTAAGTGCTTTGTGAGTTGTTGCTGTAACTACGTCAGCGTATTTCATTGGATTTTCAACAGCTTTGCCTGCAACAAGTCCTATGAAGTGAGCTGCATCAACCATAAAATAAGCACCAACTGAATCAGCTATTTCTCGGAATGCTGCGTAATCCAAATTTTGTGAATAAGAAGAATATCCAGCAATTAATAATTTTGGCTTAGTTTCCTCAGCTAATTCTTTTACTTTGTCCATATCGATTAACTCAGTATCCTGATCTAATCCATATCCAACAAAGTTGTATATTCTCCCAGAGAAATTCACTGGTGATCCATGGGTTAAGTGACCTCCTTGATCTAGTGCCATCCCCATAACAGTATCTCCGGCTTCTAGTAAGTTCAGATACACTGCCATATTTGCTGAGGACCCAGAATGGGGCTGAACGTTTGCATGATCTGCCTCAAATAATTTACAAGCTCTATCTATTGCTAGTTGCTCAATTTCATCAACAGTCTCGCAGCCTTCGTAATATCTTTTTCCTGGAAATCCTTCTGAGTACTTATTGGTAAGGATTGATCCTGATGCTTGCATGACGGCTTTTGAAGCAAAATTTTCAGAAGCTATAAGGTGAATATGAGAGTTTTGACGTTCTAAATCATCATTAATTAAAGATGCAATCTCGTCATCAGTCTCAAATAATTCTGTGTTTAATGCTCCAGTATTTTCCATATCTACACTCTAACAGTAAGTCGGTGGCCATTTAAGTGGCCCTTGACGTAAAATTTCTCCACCAGTAACTCTAAAATCTACGACTGTTGATCCATCACCATGAACAGCTTTTCCTTCTAAATAGTAAGCAATGTCATCTCCAAACATGGTAAAAGCTTCATCATTATCAGTTGCTTCTTTCTCACCTGAAACATTGGCACTAGTCACGGCAAGTGGTCCAATTTCATTTAAAAGCTGAAGAGCAGTTTCATTCTCAGGTACTCTTAAACCAATTGTATGTGGTTGTTTAGTTCCAACTCCATCAGCAAATTCTTCGTTTGTCTCTACAACTGCAGTTAAGGGTCCCGGCCAATATAAATCAACTATTTCTGGGACCTGGGTAACTAAATTTAATTGATTTAAGTAAGTGTAAGAGGGAATCAGAAGAGAGATAGGTTTTGAGTCATCTCTTTCTTTAATTTCAAACAATTTTTTAACTGCGTCTTCTGAATAGGGATTAACACCAATTCCATAAACTGTTTCCGTTGGAATTCCAACAACCGAATTTTCATTAAGTGCTTTTGTAGCTAACTGAATGCTATCGCCTTGCATATATGTACCTATCTTTATCGGCTAAGTCCTTTAATAATTCTACTTCTTCGTAGTTATTCAATAATTTAATTATTTTCTCCGAAAAACGAGAATCAATCTCTAAGAATATTTCTACATCGTTGACATCTTTTTCATTAATTTGTGAGATAAGATTTTTAATAATATCAGTACCGTCATCATTTCCACCATCCAGAGCATTCAAAGGTTCAAAATTTAAAACCTCAATATCAAGTGTCTTGATATCATTTGTTGGAATATAAGGAAGATTTGCAACAATTAGATCGAAATTATTTTCTGGGAGATTTTCAAACAAATCAGATTCAATAAAGTTTACGTCTAAATTATTTAATATCGCATTCTCTTTTGCAAGTTCAATAGCATTTGGAGAAATGTCAATGCCTGTCACATTTGCATTTTGGTAAAGCGACTTCAACATAATACTGATACATCCTGAACCAGTTCCAACATCTAATATGCTTTTTGGATCCTTTACCTTATTTTTAATGACTTCGATAAGATACTCTGTTTCAGGTCTTGGTATAAGGGCTCTTTCATCAACTCTTAATTGAACAGTATAAAAAGGCATGAACTCTTCAATATATTGAAGTGGTTCATTGTTTAGCCTTCGAGCTAATAAAGATGAATATTCAGTATGAAAATCTGTTTTACTTCCTGATAATTCCTGAGCTTTTTGCTTTAATCTTTCAAGTTCATGATTCGGGATAGATTTAATATCCAAATTAATCCTCTAAGTTAGCAAGTCTTGTTGTTTCATTGTCTGCAATTAATGCCTCAATAAAACTATCTAAATCTCCATCAAGTACTTGGTCTAATTTTTTTAATGTTAGATTAATTCGATGATCAGAGACTCTATTGTCTTTATAGTTGTAAGTTCTAATCTTGTCAGAACGCTCACCTGAACCAACTTGTTCTTTCCTATTTTTTGCCCGTTCAGCTTCAGCTTCGTCTTGTCTTGCTTTAAGTAATCTAGCTCTTAAGATTCTCATGGCTTTTTCTTTGTTTTGTAATTGAGATTTTTCATCTTGGCATGAAACAACTAAGCCAGTTGGTATATAGGTTATTCGTACGGCTGAATCGGTGGTATTAACACTTTGACCACCAGGACCGCTTGATCTATAAACATCTACTTTCAAATCGTTTTGGTCAATATCTAAGTCAACTTCTTCAGCTTCAGGGAGAACAGCAACCGTAGCTATCGAAGTATGGACTCTACCTTGAGATTCAGTTTTTGGAATACGTTGAACCCGGTGTGCCCCGGCTTCGTACTTAAGTTTCGAATATACGCCTTTTGATTTAATAGCAAAAATTATCTTGCTATAGCCACCCATATCAGAATCAGTTACCTCAATTTTTTCAACTTTCCACGAATTTCTCTCTGCATAACGGGTATACATTTTATATAAATCACCAACCCAGATTGAGGCCTCTTCCCCACCAGCACCTGGTCTTATCTCTACAAGTACATCTTTTTCATCTGAGGGATCTTTGGGCAACAAACCTACCTTAATTTTTGTAACAATGGTCTCAATCTGTGACGAAGAGTTTTTAATAATCTCTGAATATTCATTTTTCATTTCCTCATCATTTTCTTCAGCCAAAAGCTCTTCAGCGTCGGATAGATCAGAGTTCAGTGTTTCCCATTGATTAAATAATTCAACTATTGATGACATATCGCTGTGTTTTTTTGCCATCTCAGCATATTTCTTTGGATCATTTGAAATGTCGACTTTGGACAATTCCTCTTCTAACTTTTTTTGAGATTCAACGATAGCTGTAAGCTTTCCTATTAATGTTTCATCCATTGCTAACCTCTTTTGTATTATCTAAATATTGATCTAACTCGTTTGTATTTTCACTAAATTTTATACAATTTGCCATTGCTACACGAGCAACCTCAATTTGTCCTTCTGAAGGAATTTTTGTTGTCATCTTCTGCATCCATATCCCAGGTGTACTGAAGAATCGGGAAAACAACGATCCAGTAAATTTGAAATTTAATTTTAAAATTTCGTATGAGATCATTGCGACAACAAATACATGCAAAATTCTTGTTAGTAAGGTCAAGAGAATGCTCAATGTCGGGATGAAAGGAAGAGTTAATAAACTTACAAATACAATTAGAAATATAAATGCTGTTCCACAACGAATATGTTCTTTGGGATAGTTTTTAATATTGTCTAAATCAAGATTCCTATTATTTTCAAATGCAGCAATTGTCATGTGTTCAGCACCATGAAATTCAAATAATTCCTGTGCATCTTTTGTTTTACCGATTACATATATATAAAGCACAACTATCACTCCTCTTAATAAGCCTTCGTAAATACCTTTTGACGTTTGACCAGTATTTATTAGATCGATTAATAAGCGTGGACCAGCAATAAGTATTGATAAAAAAGAAACAATAAATAAATAGTTAAGTATTTTATTGAGAGTTGAGGGTTCAGGTTCATCTGCATAATAAATTTCATCAGAAATAGTCAATGCTTGATAGCCAACATATAAAGAGTCGACGAGGGCACCTATTCCTCTGATTAATGGAAGGGTAAATATCCCTTTTCTTCTTATTAAAGGTGTTCTTTCTTTAAAGTATTTAACAATCTCATTATTTTGATTTCTGACAGCAACAGACCAGCCTTTAGGGCTTTGAATAAGGACACCACTGATTACAGCTTGTCCACCATAAGAAATATCGTTTTTAGACATTAGAAATTTAGATTAAAGAAGTTATTCTTCTTCTTGAGAAGAAGCTTCTTGCTTTGGTGCTTGTCTTGTGCTGGTTGAACCGTATCGCTGTTTAAATCTCTCGACTCTACCTGTAGAGTCAACGAGTTTTTGTTTACCTGTAAAAAAAGGATGGCTAGCACTTGATATGTCTAGTTTCACAAGCGGATATTCATTTCCGTCTTCCCAAGTAATAGTCTCTGATGATTTGATTGTTGATCTTGTTAGAAATGCAAAATCTGCATCCTCATCACTGAAGACGACCTCTTTATATTCTGGATGTATATCTTTTTTCACAATTCCTACTTTAGTTTATTTGTTAGTCTTTGCGACATCCTTTAAGAATGCATCATTATTTTTGGTAGTGTTTAACTTATCAATTAATAACTCTGTAGCTGCTCCACCTTCAAGGCCTACAAGGACTCTTCTTAATGTCCATAGAGACTGAAGTTCGGTTGGAGATACAAGTCTTTGCTCTTCACGTGTTCCAGATGGAGTTACATCAATAGCAGGGAATACTCTTTTATCAGCTAGTTGACGATCTAACCTAAGTTCCATATTTCCCGTTCCTTTGAACTCCTCAAAAATAACTTCATCCATTTTTGATCCTGTTTCAACAAGTGCGGTACCTAGAATTGTTAAGCTTCCACCATCTTCAATGTTTCTAGCTGCTCCAAAAAATTGTTTTGGAGGAGTCAGTGCTGTTGAATCAACACCACCTGATAAAATTCGTCCACTAGCTGGCGTCGCTAAGTTGTGTGCTCGTGCAAGTCTTGTAATGGAATCAAGCAATATGACGACATCTTTTCCTTCTTCAACTAATCTCTTTGCTCTTTCTATTGCAAGTCTTGAAACTTGTGTGTGTTCATCAGGAGGTCTATCAAAAGTTGAGAAGACTACCTCACCATCAACAGATCTTTGCATGTCTGTAACTTCTTCAGGTCTTTCGTCTACAAGAACGACCATTAAATAAACTTCTGGATTGTTTGCGGTAATTGAATTTGCAATCTCTTTAAGTATTGTTGTTTTACCAGCTTTTGGTGGTGAAACGATTAACCCTCTTTGTCCTTTTCCTATTGGTGCAATAAGGTCAACAATTCTTCCAACAAGACGGCCTGGTTCACCTTCAACTTCAAGCTTGAGTCTCTCATCTGGAAATAACGGTGTCAGCTTATTGAAATCTACTCTTCTTGCTAATAATTCTGGATCTGCACCGTTTACAGTTTTAGGCTCTACAAGAGCAGGATATTTCTCTTTTGCTCTTGGTGATCTTATAGGTCCCTCAACTAAATCACCTTTTCGCATCCTAAATTTCTTGATAGCTCCTGCAGGTACATAAACATCATTCTCACTTGGTTTGTAGCCATTACACCTTAAAAAACCATATCCTTCTGGCAAGATATCTAATATACCTTCTCTAGTCTCACCCTCTTTAATTTGGCTATCACCAGAATTTACAACTGATGGCATGTCACTTTCTGAAACTACACTTGCAACTTCTTTTTCAGCACCATTGGACATATCCCCAATTGCATCACCTTGATCAAGTAAAAGATCAATCAATTTAGCTTTTTGAAGGCCTGCATGCTCGAGACCTAATCCATCAGCGATCTGACGCAAATCTGCGACGGGTTTGGATTGTAATTGTGACCTTGCGGACATTTTTCTCCTATTTCAAAACATTCGTTATGTGGAATGACTTGTGAATTGTGTTTGTCTGAAAGACATTCTCATTATATACATAGCTAATTTAAATTAACAACATTTAAATATTTTTTACGCCTAACAGGTATTGATGTAGTCAGTTAAATAAGTTTGTTCTTCTGAATTTAATTCGCCTGATGTTCGGTAGTGATTATACTTACCTCCGTAATACAGCACGAGGGCATCAACCAAAAATTCTTCTCCACCAAAAAAATCTCGTGCATCTTGGCGATAATTGGTATTTGAATTCTTTGGGCAATTTCGAGTGGAATATGTAAAAGCATGCAAAGATTCATGAAGTAAAACATCATAAGCAACACCAGCAGAAAAAGCTCGATTCGAAATCCAGATTGAAAGAGGCCAATCTGCATCTTTAGTTCCATCTAAGTTTGTCCCACTTGGATCCCATACTCCATAAGGACATCTACCAACAAGAGATGCTCCGTATTGATGGCAACCGTTAATAATAGTTATGTTATTGGTATCAATGATTTGTAACATCAGTGCTGGTAGTTCTTTTGCAAGCCCTTCCAATGTTGTCTGATTCGATCCCTCAAACCCTGCATACTCTCCAAAAGGCCCTGTATAAACTGTTGTTGTAGATGGTGGAATCGTTGTTGTTGATGAAGTTGTTGTTGAAGAAGTTGTTGTTGAAGAAGTTGTTGTTGAAGATGGTGGAGTCGTTGTTGTTGATGAAGTAGTTGTAGATGAGGTTGTTGTAGATGAAGTTGTTATGGTCGTATCAATAGCTACAATTTCCTCATCTTGTACAATAGCAATCGGCTCTTCTTCCTGATTGAAATTAATTACAACTAATGAAACTATTAATAACAAAAATATGAATGAATTTATGTATCTATTGTTCATCTTCTAGCCCTAAATTTTATTATCAAACCTAAAATCAAAATTGTAAGAATGTAACCAATGAGACCAATAGCAAAGGTTAAAGAGAATGAACCCATGCTTAATAAATCCTGTTGCATGTTTGCAAACTCACTATCTGGTGGAACAATAAGAATTCTTATAAATAGCCACAAACCAAATATAAAACTTATAAGAGGAAAGATTTTAAAGACTCCTGTAGAGTCAGTAAGAGATTCAAACAATTCATTCCCGCCACCAGGCAATGACTTAAACAGAACTCCCTCTAGACACATCAAGTAACTAAGTGCCGCCACAGCAGTTAATACTGTTGAGTCTTTGATAAAAGGTATTGAAGTTAGATAAAAGAAGCCGAACCCTGCAAGGCTTAATACAATTGTTGAGTAAAATTTTGGTGATAATTTTGCGATATTCCTCTTTCCAGAAATGTAAGCAGATGCAAAAAATCCAAATATAAAACCTATTGGCATTTGAAAAAAAATAAAGGCAAGAGTAGATATTCCAGCAAAAAATATTGCTTGTGGTACCCATTTAACTCTTACTTTTTGCTTAAATATCTTACTTTCGATTAATCCCTCAGTTCCTTCATAAAATAATGTAACTGAAATTAATCCAATAAGTGCTGCAATAAATATTGCTACATTTTCGAGATCTAGTGATAAATCAGCACCTTCTTCAACAAAACCAATGAGAAATGCAGTTGAAAAAAGAACAAAAAGAATTTTTATTAGAGTAATAAACTTTTTCGAGCTTCGAATATTTTTATCTTTAGAAAACCATCGAATATTGTTTGTAGAAATAACTTTGTTAAACCATTCTTGTAATAGTAAAACAATGTAGAACAAAAAGATTATGCCTGTTGAAACAATTACAGCAATACTATTTTTTTCTTGATCAGTGAGATCGATATCCTCAAACAAAGGAATGGATGTTATTAGTTCATTTGTAATTTCAATATTTAGAAATTCGGTTTCCTCAATGATTGGTGGTGGAATTGTAGTTGTAGTTGTTGAAGTAGTAGTTGTACTTGTAGTTGTTGGAGGTGGAATTATCTTTAATAACTTTTGGTTTAGATATTCCATTTCAACTATTTTTTTACATTCACTTGCAGGACAATCAGGACCTGTTACATCCTCAAGTTCAGTAACAAAAACTCGTATCGTTACCCTAACGTAATCTGGATAACAACAAAGTTCAATTTCTCCTTCTGGACTCTCTAATTGAATTGTTTCAATTTCATTTTTGTGTGAAATCTGAAGAACAATATCATCATATCTCTCAAAATCTATTGACCAAGTGACTAATATTTTCTCATCATCTAATCTCTTTAAATCAATTTTTATATTTTCTGTATCTAAAGTTGGTTGAAAAAATGAACCATTAAAAAATAAAAAAAATATTAAAAGTATTGAACTTTTTTTCATGAACTACTTGTGAATTTTAATAACCTTACTAAAAATCATATCTATATTTTCAAGATACCATTCATCTGTATATTTGGACCAGACTGTGTAATTTGGATCGTATCGTAACCATAAAAATGTTATCCCATTAAACAATTGAAATATGTCATCAGTAAGTTCATCGGCAATTTCTAGATCATATTGTTTACATAAAGAATGTAATACATCGTATGGCTCTCCCTCTATCCATTTACCTGAGGCTTGAATTTCTCGAACCTCGAACCAAGCAAAACGAATAGCATTGCCTAAATCAACAACTACTTTTGCAATTGTATTTAGAAACATTGTTATAGCCGCATCTGGTTGAGGATAGGTTTCTAAAAATTTACTTAAATCATCTCTTACGTCTTTAAATCCTAATTGAAATAAAGATCCATAAATGTCTAATTTATTCTCTGGAAAGTGATTGTAAGCAGTGGCTACAGAAACTCCTGCATGTTTAGCAATTTGTGAAACGGTAATTTTTTCGTGAGAAACTAGTGGGTTGTTAAAAAGTTCTACAGCACTTTTAATTAATTTTTCATGTGCTTCATCATATGTTTTCTCTGCTCGAAGTGATCTACCATCTTTTTTTATTGGATTTATGCTCATTTAATTTCCACTCTCAATCCTAGTGAGTATTCCCGAGACAATTAGCCTTTCTCTCGCTGAATATCTTGGATGACATGTTGTTAATGTAAGCCTGTCATCACCTCGATTAAAAAGAACGTAGTCTCCTGTGTTTGCATCAACTACCTCTATATCATCCACGATGTAGTGATACTTATTCAAACCAACTGTAAGGTAGATTTCATCACCAATATCAACTTGGTCTAAACGACTAAAAGGTGCTCCATAAGTTGTCCTATGACCAGCAATCCCAACATTTCCACCAGATCCTGGTAATTTTGTTCCAATATAATGACCTGGGCCAAATTTAAGGCTTAGTTCGTCTGTTCCTGAAACAACAAACTGGCTGATATTTATATCTGGGATTTCAAGTAATCCGAATATAGTTGGTTGAAATTCTTCTATTTTTGCACTTTGATCTATAACTATAAAATCTTGGAGTGTTTCAAAAACAGGATTATCGTTTTGAAATAAACGGAGAGGATTTGTTAAGATTTCAGGACGATTTTCTTCTTTGATTTCTTCACCTCGATACATTTTCTCTAGATATGCTTGAGCATTATCTTGTTGAACATTAGATAAGAACATTTGTTGAGTTGCATATATACCAAACCCCATGCCTGTAATGATTGATAGTATTGCGAGACCAAGGGCTGGTCTTTTAAGTTGTTTTCTTTCAAAAAACTTTCTTTTTATTTTTTTGGCATCTTTTTTTGAAACAACTGCATTTTCTACTTTGAGCTTAGAATCTAAATTATCACCTGAATAAATAATTTGAAAATTATTTGAAATTAAACTTAAGCTATCTTCCAAGACCACTTTCGTAAGTTCTTTATTTTCTTTCTCACAATTAGTTTTAATATTTTCAATCGCAACCAATGTATATTTGAGTTCATTATCTAATTCTTGTATTTCTGATTGATAAGTAGTGAAGCTCTTAGCATATGGAGCAAACTTATTGATATCAATATTGATTTCAACTTTTTCCTTGATCAACTTTTCAATTTTTGTTTTTACTTTGAATGAGTGCTTATAGATATCTTCTAAAGAAATTTCACTCTCCATTAATTTTCTTTTTCGTGAAGATGTATAAAGAACTACACCACCTATAAGAAAGACTGATCCTCCTAATGCAATATAGTCTAAATTAATTCCTGTTGCAGCAAGACTTAGGCTGTCTTCGCGATAAATATATGTCACTAAGTAACTTCCATCAGTAAGATAGACATCGTCATCAAATTCTTCCCATTGAAGGAAATCGTTACCCTCTTCACCAGTTAGTGGTCCTTCACATACATCATCATCTTCTAGGATCATATCTTCACAGAACTCATCTATAAATGGGTCGGTTGGCGGATCAGGATCGGTTAGATCAGGATCTAGCTGTATGGTCGTTGTAGGGAATAGATCTGGATCTATGAGTATGCTCGTTGTAGGAGATGGTAATGTTGTAGTTGTTGAAGATGGAGTTTGATCATCCTCATCAATACAATTAATTACTTTATAAATTGAACCCGTAGTTCTTTTATTAGTAAGTTCATCTCTAATAATAAACCTTAATTTATAAATTGATCCTTCAGGAACGCCTCTTGTCTCGTTTATATATTCATATCCGCCAGCAGGAACATCAAGCCTACCCGTATTGTATATTTTTACATTATTAATAAACATTCTGACCTTTAGTATCGTTCCAACCGTTGACTGTGTGTTATTCAAAGTAAATCCAAATGATGCTGTTCCATCCGCATTACATTGCTGATTGTCATTAAGTATAGGTTTAAAAATTGCATCTTCTTCTTCTGGTGTTGTTGTAGTTGTAGTTGTTGTAGTTGTAGTTGTTGTAGTTGTTGTAGTTGTAGTTGTAGTTGTAGTTGTTGTAGTTGTTGTAGTTGTTGCTGTACAACTTGAAGTATATGAAAGAGTTGGGTCAACACCAGGTATATTTGTATCGTCTGTCACCATACTTGCATCATCGTGAGATCCTCCAGATTTTCTTGAGCTGTATCTCCACTGGATTGATTCACCATTTGTTAATTCTGGACCACTATAAGTTTCGGAAGTATTAGATGGAACTTCTTCATCGCTCTTAAGTGTTACCCAATTGGATCCACTATCAATTGAGTATTCAACTTTGAAAAATACTGAGACTGTTGCTTGAGAACCACTGCTTAGTGTAATAGTCGGTGTCTGTTTTCCAGTATCGTTTGAACACGTACCTGCTGATGTTGAGACATTTGCACATGAAACAGTAAATGTAGAAAGATTAGTCCAGTTACTTCCATCAGTAGACCAACGATATTGTATCTCTGTTCCATGAGGATGGCTATCAAAAGAATATGAAGAGCTTGCTCCAGCGCTTATTGATTGTCCACTCGAACCACCTGTTGTTCCATTAGCAAAATATGCAAATGCGATCTCATTGCCAGTTACAGCATTAACTTTTCTTTTCTGAACATAAAGTGTTACAGCAACGTTACTACCAGAGTTATCGATACTTATTACTGAATTACCGAATACACCACCCTGACCTACACCGTTGTTGCCACAACCATTAGTTGAGCTTGTAACTACAATTGCAGAGACGGGACAGCTTATGGTTATAGTGCTTAAAGTTGCTTCTGATTGACTTAAACCCTCAGATGTATTCGCAACACTGTATTTTATAATTACTGCTGTGCCATGAGTCTGTGCTGGAACTGATAACGATGAAGTATCTGTCTGACCAGCCGCGACAGATGTAGCAGTAAGCGTCGTATAGCTTGAACCACTATCAGTTGAGTACCTTACAGTAAATGTACCAGCAACGTTTGATCCTGAATTGTTTAGTGTGATTGGGATTGTTGCACTGCCACTTGAACAGCTAGCTGCCGATGCAGTCGCTGAACCGCTTAAAACAGGACAATCAATTGTTATATCGGTGAGATCAACTGCAGTAGAACCAGAAAAATCTGACGAAGTTGATGTGTAATACCTCAATTTTACAGTTGTACCGTGACTGATTGTTGAGGATTTAAGAGAGACTGTTGTAACTGCGCCTGCTATTACAGTTTTATCTGAAAGACCATTGTCACCAGTTGTATAGCTTGAACCTCCATCAGTTGAGTATTCAACTTTAAAGTGATGAGAAATTAATTGGTTTCTATTATCAAGTTCCATACTTATATTTGCTGAGCCACTTGAACAACTACCTTGTGAACCAGAGGCAGCAGGAGTTGCACAACTTACCGTATCACTTGCAGATAATGTTGTGTATGAACCAGAAAACGATCCATCCGTTTTCGATGTTTTATATCTCCATATAATTGCTGATCCTGAAGATACAGACTGTGTTACAGTTTCAGAACCGTTGATGCTTACTTCTTTACTTGATTCAGCAACATCATAACTTGATCCTCCATCAGTTGAATATTCCACAAGGAAATAAGCAGATGTAGTTGCAGAAGAACTATTAGTAATCGTCAGCGTTGAAATTTTTGATGAACCAGTACATGATGCGGCTAATGCTTGCGAACCACCGGGGTCAATGGTGCAATTTACTGCAGAACTCTGACTTGTCTCTGTGTAAGAACCACTGAACGTTCCACTTTCATTCGATGTTCTATATCTCCAGGTAATTTTTTCACCATCCCCAATTGATTGTGTTGTAGAGGATGATCCAGCTGGGGAGACAGATTGACTTGATAGTTTATTCTGCCAGGCTCCGTCATTACCAGCAGTGTCAGTGACCTTATATTGGACTTCAAAATAAACTGTAACGCTTGTTGTTTGTGGGTTGGTCAAGGTAAGAGTAGATGTAGCTGAGCCACTAGAACAACTTCCTAAAGCAGCTGACACAGTTGCATTACCACAGTCAACTTCTGAAGAGGCAGACAGGGTTGCTGTAGGAGTTCCTGTATACGTATTATTTGTTGTTGATGCCTCATATCTCCATATAATTGTTTGTCCATCTGATACAGATTGAGTTACGGTTGCAGAACCATTTTCAGATACCGATTGGTTGGCAACTGCAGTGCTGTACGATGAACCATCATCAAGTGAATACTCAACTTTAAAATATGCTGTTGTATTAGCATTACTGGAGTTTGTCATTGTAAAGGTAGAAATCTTTGCACCATTCTGACACAATGATGCAAAAGAAGCACTACCTCCTACATCAATTACTGGACAATCAACAGCAGAGCTTTCAGTTGTAGATGTAGTTGATGCACCACTTGATGATGTTGTAGGTGATGGTGTTACTCTCCAAATAACTGTCTGGTTATGAGCTACTGATATTGTCAAGTCAGTATTTGTTGCACCTGCTCCGATTGTTAGATTATCTGAATCTTCAGCACTTGGATGATCACTATAAGTACTGCCACCATCTAACGAATACTCAACGTATACATAGGCTGTATAGCTCTCATTATTAGTAATACTTAAAGTTGAGGTTTTTGAACCTGCAGAACAGGAACCAAGTGATTGAGATACAGAGACACCTACAGTACAGTCAACTGTATCACTTGCACTTAATGTAGACTGAGTTGCTCCACTAAATGATGAAGTTGGGGAATCTTTATATCTCCAAGTAATGGCGTACCCATCTGGAACATTAACTGTAAGAGATGTATCAGTTTGTCCAGCCGCAACCGTAAAACCATCACTTTCTTCAGCACTTGGATGATCCGTCCATGATGAGCCGCCATTCAAGGAATACTCTACATAAACATAAACTGTATAACTCTCTGTATTCTCAATGCTTAAAGTGGAAGTCTGGTATCCGCCAGATGCAGAACAATTTCCTAAAGATTGACTGACTGTCAGTGCGGGATCACAATCTACTGTGCCACTGGCTGTCAAAGTGGTGTAACTAGCACTGCCAAAAGACCCTGAAACGTTGGAATCTTT
>CACLRL010000015.1 GCA_902609285.1 uncultured Candidatus Actinomarina sp.
ATATATAATTTAAGAACAATTTAAACCAAAGACCGATAGTGGCTTGCCTTAATTTCTATCGCAGGTAAAAAGATAGTCCTTGGTTTGCAAGGATTTTTTTATGGTAAGAAAAGATAAACAAGATAAAGTTAAAGAATTAGAAGATTTATTTAAAAAAGCCAACACTTTGGTTTTAGCTGAGTACAGAGGGCTTACTGTTAGTCAACAGACACTTTTAAGAAAAAATTTAAAAAATGTAGGAGCTTCTTTTAATGTAGTAAAAATGAGCCTTGCTAAAAGAGCAGCCACTAAAGCTGGGTTTGAAGATATTTTAGATTATTTTTCTGGACCAACAGGAATAACAGTTATAGAGTCTGATCCTGTAGATGCTGCGAAAGTATTAAAAGAATTTTCAGATGAAAATGATTCATTTATAGTTAAAGGTGGTTTGATGGACAACAAGCCTTTAACTATTGAACAATTAAATGTTTTAGCTTCAATAGATTCAAAAGATGTTCTTTTAGCAAAAATTGCTGGAGGTTTTAATGCCCCATTAAGCAAACTAGCTTACACACTTAAAGCTCTTTCAAACAAAACAAGTTTTGCATTCCAGGCACTAATTGAAAAAAAAGAGTCTGGTGAAGAAATTAGTAAAGAGGAGGAATAATGGCAAAAATGACAACAGAAGAAATATTAGGCATTTTTGAGGAAATGTCTGTCTTAGAACTCAAAGAGTTCTTAGATGCTTTTGAAGAAAAATTTGATGTTACAGCGGCAGCACCAGTTGCAGTTGCTGCAGCACCAGCTGGCGGAGACCCTTCCGGCGGAGAAGAAACAAAAGATTCATTTGATGTTGTTTTGGCAGATGCCGGTGGACAAAAAATACAAGTTATCAAAGAAGTTAGGGGACTAACTAGTCTTGGCTTAAAAGAAGCAAAAGAACTTGTAGATGGAGCTCCATCTGACATTCTAAAAGGTGCTTCTAAAGAAGATGCTGATAAAGCAAAAGAAGCCCTTGAGGGTGCCGGGGCAACTGTAGAACTTAAATAAATTTAACTTATTTGTTTACTTAAATATCGAGTAACTATATAATATAATATTCGGATATCATTTTTACATTTTTGAGGAGGCTTATTGTCCGCTGTTCAGAATTCTAGGCTTTCGTTTGCAAAAATACCAAAAGTTCTAGACATTCCAGATTTATTAATTGTCCAAAAAGATTCGTTTAAATGGTTTATTGAAGAAGGATTAAAAGAAATACTTGACGAAATTTCTCCTATTGAAGATTTCTCAGGAAGATTTTCACTAGAATTTCTAAATCATTTTTTTGAGGAACCACTTAAATCTTTGGAAGAATGTAAAATTACTGATTCGACCTATTCTCAACCACTATATGTGACTGCACAGTTTTTAGATCGAGAGACCGGCCAAATTAAGCAACAAACTGTATTCCTTGGAGATTTCCCAATCATGTCAGATACTGGAACATTTATTATTAATGGAACTGAAAGAGTTATCGTAAGTCAACTTGTAAGATCACCAGGTGTATATTTTTCACAAGAAATAGACAAAACCTCCGATAAAGAAATTTTTATTGGAAAAATGATACCTGGAAGAGGGGCCTGGCTTGAATTTGACACAGACAAAAGAGATACCGTTGGAGTTAGAGTTGATAGAAAAAGACGACAACACATTACTGCATTTTTGAGAGCACTTGGAGTAATTGAAACTAAGGAAGAAGCTATAGAACTCTTTGGAGACTACCCATCAATTCAAAATACTATTGAAAGAGATCCTGATACTACTCCAGAATCAGCCTTAATTGATCTTTACAGAAAACTAAGACCTGGTGAACCAGCAACTGTTGAATCTGCAAGAAATTTAGTGAAACAGATGTTTTATACACCGAAAAGATATGACCTTACAAAAGTAGGAAGATATAAAGTTGAGCAAAAACTTGGTAGAGACTATGGAGAAAAAGATGCGGAAACATATTCAACTGAAATAGATGGCATGTTACAAATTGAAGACATAATTGACACTATAAAATATGTTGTAGCGCTTCATGCAGGGGATGAAAATTTTGAAAATAAATTAGGAAGAACTATTCCAGTAAGACTTGATGATATCGATCATTTTGGAAACCGAAGAATAAGAACTGTTGGTGAACTTGTTCAAAATCAAGTAAGAGTGGGACTTAGTCGTTTAGAAAGAGTTGTCAGAGAACGCATGACAACACAAGAACCCGAAGCAATTACGCCTCAGTCATTAATTAATATAAGGCCAATCCAGGCTTCATTAAAAGAATTTTTTGGAACAAGCCAATTAAGTCAATTTATGGATCAACCAAACCCAATTGCTGCTTTAACTCATAGAAGAAGATTGTCAGCACTTGGCCCAGGTGGACTTTCAAGAGAAAGAGCAGGTTTTGAAGTTAGAGACGTACATCCATCCCACTATGGAAGAATGTGTCCGATTGAAACGCCAGAGGGACCAAATATTGGATTGATTGGTACTTTAGCTACATATGGAAGAGTTAATCGTTTTGGTTTTATTGAAACCCCATATTGGAAAGTAGAAAATGGTGTAGTAAAAACGAATAAAGCTGTTTATCTTACTGCATCTCAGGAGGATGAATATACGATTGCACAAGCAAATGCTCCTCTTAATGATGACGGAACATTTCAAAACAAAAGAGTTTTATGTAGACAAAATGGTGGTCAGGTTTCTTTCGTAATGGATAAAGATATTGAATATATGGATGTGAGTCCAAAACAGATTTGTTCAGTGACAACTGCATTAATTCCATTTTTAGAACACGATGACGCCAACAGAGCGTTGATGGGATCAAACATGCAGAGACAAGCCGTACCACTTGTAACAACAGAAGCACCTTACGTAGGCACAGGGATGGAAGAGAATGTTGCTCGAGATTCAGGAGAAGCATTGATATCCCCAATTGCTGGTGAAGTAGTTTCAGTTACTGGCGATGAAATAACTCTAAAAGAGAATGAAACAAACAAAAAGTTTATATTTGAAGTCAAAAAATTTAAAAGATCAAATCAAGCAACTTCTGTTAATCAAAAACCACTCGTAAGAGTCGGATTAAAAGTTAAACCAGGGGACGTTTTAGCAGATGGACCAAGCACTCAAGGTGGTGAACTAGCTTTAGGTAAAAATCTACTGGTCGCATACATGCCATGGGATGGATATAATTTTGAAGATTCAATAGTAATTTCTGAACGACTAGTTAAAGAAGATGTTTTAACTTCTGTACATATTGCTGAGCATGAGATAGAGGCTCGTGATACCAAGTTAGGTGAGGAAGAGATCACAAGAGATATTCCAAATGTAGCTGAAGAAGTTTTAATGGACTTAGATGAAATGGGAATCGTTAGAATCGGTGCCGAGGTCACTCCTGGTGATTATTTGGTTGGTAAAGTTACTCCAAAAGGTGAAACTGAACTAACTCCCGAAGAAAGATTATTAAGAGCTATTTTTGGAGAAAAAGCTAGAGAGGTTAGAGATACTTCTTTAAGAGTTCCTCATGGAGAAAGAGGCAAAGTAATTGACGTACAAATCCTTAAAAGGGATGACGGAGCTGACTTACCTCCTGGTGTGAATCAAAAAGTCCGAGTGTATGTTGCTATACAAAGAAAAATTCAAGTAGGAGATAAATTATCTGGAAGACACGGAAACAAAGGTGTTATTTCAAAAATAAATCCTGTTGAGGATATGCCCTTTTTGGAAGATGGCACTCCAGTAGATATTTTACTTTCTCCACTTGGTGTTCCAAGCAGAATGAACTTAGGTCAAATTTTAGAGACTCATTTAGGATGGGCAGCAAATGAAGGATGGAATGACTTTAGAGGTAAATCAAAAGCCTCAAATGGTGCAAAACCTGGAACTTTAGTGTCAACTCCTGTATTTGATGGTGCAGATGAAGATGAAATACATCAAATTTTAAAAAATGTTAATCCAAATAGAGATGGAAATCTTCTTGTTAATGAAGACGGAAAAGCAACATTATATGACGGTAGGACTGGAGAAAAGTTTGATTCAAAAATCACCGTAGGCTACACATATATATTGAAGTTAATCCATCTAGTTGATGAAAAAATACATGCAAGATCAACTGGTCCATATTCAATGATTACTCAACAACCACTTGGTGGTAAAGCACAGTTTGGAGGTCAAAGATTTGGAGAAATGGAAGTATGGGCATTAGAAGCTTATGGTGCTAGTTATGCTCTTCAAGAACTTTTAACAATTAAATCGGACGATACCGTAGGAAGAGTTAAAGTTTATGAATCGATCGTTAAAGGCGACAATATTCCAGAACCAGGAATACCAGAGTCCTTTAAAGTTCTTCTTAAAGAAATGCAAAGTTTATGTCTCAATGTGGAAATACTATCTGCCGGAGAAGAAATCTCAATGAAGGAAATCAGTGACGAATATGTCAAAACTGCAGAAACACTTGGTATTGATATGACAAGACCAGAGGAAGATGAGGCTGAATTATAATGGAAAAAATTTTCGATGAATTGAGCATTAGTCTTGCCACTTCTGATCAAATGAGGAGTTGGTCTTTTGGTGAAGTTAAAAAACCAGAGACAATTAACTACAGAACTCTCAAACCCGAAAAAGAGGGCTTATTTGACGAAAGGATTTTTGGTCCAACAAAAGATTGGGAATGCTCTTGTGGAAGGTATAAAAGAATCAGATATAGAGGGATAGTCTGTGAAAGGTGTGGAGTAGAAGTAACAAGACGTGAAGTTCGAAGGGAAAGAATGGGGCACATCGAACTTGCTGCTCCAGTTACACATATTTGGTATTTCAAAGGAGTACCAAGTAGGCTTGGATATTTCCTTGACATGTCTCCAAAAGAATTAGAAAAAGTCATATATTTTGCTGCGTATTTGGTTGTTTCAATTGATGACAAGAAACGGACTAAAGATTTATCTGAAATTGAAGAAGCTGTTGAAGCAGAAGTAGAAATTGTTGAAGAAGAGTTTACTGAGTGGGAAGTTAAAAGACTTAAACAAATGAAAGTTGAAATAAAAGCAATGGAAAATGCAAAAGTTCCTGAAGCTGAAATTCAATTAAGGACAAAAGAAATTGAAAAAGAGATCAAGCAAAAAAAATCTAAATCTGATGCAGAGATAAAAATAATTCAAGAAGCTTTTTCTACATTAAAAACTTTAAAACCTAAAACTCTTATAGAAAATGACACATTATGGCGTGAAATGATTGACAAGTATGATGAATATTTTACCGGCGGAATGGGAGCGGAGGCAGTCAGAGAATTAGTACAACTTGTTGATCTAAAATCTGAGATGCAAAAGCTTAAAGGAGATTTAGATTCAAAATCTGCTCAAAGACGACAAAGAGCAATACAAAGAATGAAAGTGATAAAACCATTTGCTGATGGAAAAAATCCACCTGAAGCTATGATTCTCGAAGTTATTCCAGTTATCCCTCCTGAATTAAGACCGATGGTTCAACTTGATGGCGGCAGATTTGCTACTTCAGATTTAAATGACTTATATAGAAGACTTATAAATCGTAATAACAGATTGAAAAAGCTTATTGAACTGGGTGCACCAGACATAATAATTAGTAATGAGAAAAGAATGCTCCAAGAGTCTGTTGATGCATTATTTGACAATGGTCGAAGAGGAAGAGCAGTAGCTGGAGCAGGGGGTAGAGGACTTAAATCACTATCTGATATGTTGAAAGGTAAACAGGGTAGATTTCGTCAGAACTTACTTGGAAAGCGTGTTGACTACTCTGCCAGATCAGTAATCGTTGTGGGTCCACACTTAGATCTTCAGCAATGTGGATTACCAAAGATGATGGCTCTAGAATTATTCAAACCATTTGTTATGAAAAGGCTTGTTGAATTAGGTTTAGCTCAAAATATTAAATCTGCAAAACGAATGGTTGAAAGATCAAGAGCTCAGGTCTGGGATGTTTTAGCGGAAGTAATAGAAGAACACCCTGTCTTATTAAACAGAGCTCCGACTTTACACAGATTAGGCATTCAAGCTTTCGAACCAATATTAGTTGAGGGTAAAGCCATTCAAGTTCATCCTCTTGTTTGTGAAGCTTTTAATGCAGATTTTGATGGTGACCAAATGGCAGTTCACGTGCCTTTGTCAGCGGAAGCTCAGGCTGAAGCAAGAGTACTAATGCTCGCAACAAATAATGTTTTATCTCCTGCAAGTGGAAACCCAATAGTCTCGCCTAGTCAGGACATGGTAATAGGTCTTTACTACATAACAGAATGTCATGATGATTTAGAAACAGCTGGGCATGCCTTCGTTGATGCGAACGAAGCACAATTGGCTTATGAAGCAGGTCATATAACTTTACAAACACCTATTAAGGTCAGAGTAGGTGATCTTGCAGGATCAGAAGAAATTTATAATAAAATTAAAAATAGATTTTCGGAGTTATTAACTCCTGAATATACATCTGGAGACGTACTTACAAACACAACCCTCGGAAGATTACATTTCAATGCAATATTACCTTCGGACTTTCCATATATAGAAGCTTCTGTAAGGAAGCCACAAATGAAAAAAATAATTTCAGAAGTAATTGAAACTTATAATAAAGCTGAACTTCGTGAATTCTTAGACTCTATGAAAAGAGTTGGTTTCAATTTTGGTGCCAAAGCAGGCTTATCTGTTGCAATGACAGATGTAAAAACTCCTCCAAGTAAAAACCAAATTCTTGAAAAATATGAGAATGAAGCTGAAAAAGTTGAGAAATTATATAAAGAAGACATAATTACAGAAACAGAGAGAAAACAGAAAATTATTGAAATTTGGAATGAAGCTACAGACCAAGTGCAATATGCCATGAGCACAGAATTAGAATCTGAAAGATTTAACCCTGTTGATATGATGGTCAAATCTGGAGCCAGAGGCAACATGATGCAAGTAAGACAGCTTGCGGGTATGCGTGGACTTGTTGCTAATCCTAAAGGTGACATTATTGAAAGACCAATTAAAAGTAACTTCAGAGAAGGCATGTCAGTACTTGAATACTTTATTTCAACTCACGGTGCGAGAAAAGGTCTCGCTGACACTGCATTAAGAACTGCAGACTCAGGATATTTAACAAGAAGATTAGTAGATGTTGCAGCTGGAATTGTTGTTAAAGACAGTGGCGATGAAAATATTGACTGGAAGGGAACTAATAAAAAAACAGTTGATAAAAACGGGAAGCCTTCTAAATATTTACATTCAACCTTATTTGGAAGAGTGCTTAGTGAGGATATAAAGAAAGATAAAAAAACTATCGAATTTGCCGATGGAAGGAAATTATCAAAGGGAACTTACATTGATGCTGAGGCTTTAGATGTGATATCTAAGTCGGGGGTTGAATCAGTAAACGTCTTAACACCTTTTAACTCTTTAGATCCCGAATCAATGGATTCGTTGTGTTATGGTTTTAGTCTTGCAACAGGGAAGCCCGTAGAAGATGGTGAAGCTGTTGGTATCATATCCGCACAGTCAATTGGTGAACCAGGAACGCAACTTACAATGAGAACATTTCATACTGGTGGGGTTGTAGGTCTAGATATAACCTCAGGACTGCCTAGAATTGTTGAGCTATTTGAAGCAAGAACTCCAAAAGGTAAATCAGTTCTTTCTTTGATAGATGGAAAAGTTAAATCAGTAGATATGACTGATGAAGGCAATCGTATCCTAACAATACAAAATGAAAAAGAAGAGATCGAACTTTTAGTTTTAAGGAGACAAACACTCCTTGTAAATCAAGGTGACAGTGTTGAGGCTGGACAAGCGTTAACGACTGGGCCAAAAGATCCAAAAGAAGTCTTACAAGTAAATGGTATCCGAAAATGCCAAGAATATTTGGTTGATGAGGTCCAAAAAACTTATCGTGATCAAGGAGTTGAAGTTCATGATAAGCATGTTGAAATGATTGTAAGACAAATGTTGAGAAGAGTAAGAATTGTTAGACCAAACGATTCTGACCTTCTACCAAATGAATTGATAGATGCAACTCTATTCAGAAGCATCAATCAAGGACTAGTTAAAGATGGAAAAACTCCAGCTGAAGGCAGGCCTGAACTGATGGGTATCACAAAAGCTAGCTTAGCGACAGATTCGTGGTTGTCAGCTGCGTCTTTCCAGGAAACAACAAGGGTATTAACTGAGGCAGCTATGAAGAAAAGTACGGACTCGCTTTCAGGGCTAAAAGAGAATGTAATAATAGGTACACTTATACCAGCTGGAACGGGTTCAAATGCATATCAAAAACTTGTTCCAACTCTTCCAGGCGCTCAAGAAGTATCAGAAATTGGGTTTGCAACTCCATCGTCTGCTTCAGAAGATTCAGAGGGTGAGGGTTTACCAAATCCAGCTCAATGGCTAGCTATGTTAGGCGAAGAAGGAGACGAAGATACAGAGTAAAAACTTATGAAGAATTCATTGTTGTAAGTTCAAATCTGTCATATACTTCTTTTTCGGTAATAAAAAATTTACTTTTTTAGATTGGAATTTTTATGCCTACAACTCAACAATTAGTGAGAAAAGGACGTAAGTCAAAGGTGTCTAAAGAAAAAACACCTGGACTGAGAGGGTCTCCCCAGAGGAGAGGAGTTTGCACGCGTGTTTATACAGTGACACCAAAGAAACCAAACTCTGCCCTAAGAAAAGTTTGCAGAGTTAGATTATCCACTGGCACTGAGGTGACTGCCTATATTCCCGGTGAGGGTCACAATTTACAAGAACACTCTATTGTTTTGGTAAGAGGTGGAAGGGTTAAAGATTTACCTGGTGTCAGATATAAAGTTATCAGAGGAGCATTAGACACTTCAGGTGTCACCGATAGAAAACAAGCTCGATCAAGATATGGAAGTAAAAAAGGTTAAAGATTATGAGAAGGGGACCGTCACTCAAAAGAAAAACTGAAGCCGATCCAATTTTTAACAGTGTCCTTGTATCCCAATTAACAAATCAAGTTTTATTAGATGGCAAAAAAGATGTTGCTAGAAGTATTGTTTATAAATCCTTAGAACTTGTTGAAAAACAAGTAGGAGGCGATCCTATAAATGTTTTAAAATCTGCATTTGAAAATGTCAAGCCACAAATTGAAACAAAATCAAGACGAGTTGGTGGGACGAATTACCAAGTACCTATGGAAGTTCCTCATAGAAGAAGCACAACTCTTGCAATAAGGTGGATTGTTGATGCTGCAAGAAAAAGAGGAGAAAAAACCATGTCTGATAGGTTAGGAAGAGAATTATTAGATGCAAGCAACAATACAGGAGCTGCAGTAAAGAAAAAAGAAGATGTACACAAGATGGCAGAATCAAATAGAGCCTTTGCTCATTACAGGTGGTAGTAAATATGTCAGAGAGATCAGTTGAACTTAAAAATTTAAGAAACATTGGAATCATGGCTCATATTGATGCTGGCAAAACTACTCTTACCGAAAGAATTTTATACTACACAGGAAAAACCTACAAAATTGGAGAAGTTCATGATGGCGCTGCTGTTATGGATTGGATGGAACAAGAACAAGAAAGAGGAATTACTATAACATCTGCAGCAACTACCTGTAGCTGGGCCGATCACACAATTAATATCATTGATACTCCTGGTCACGTTGATTTCACAGTTGAAGTTGAAAGATCATTACGTGTTTTAGATGGAGCAGTGGCAGTTTTTGATGGTGTAGCTGGTGTAGAGCCTCAGTCTGAAACAGTATGGAGGCAAGCAGACAAATATAATGTTCCGAGAATATGTTTTATAAATAAGCTTGACAGAACTGGAGCTAATTTTGAGGATGACGTTCAGTCAATAATTGAAAGACTTGAAGCTAAACCAGCAGTTTTACAAATACCTATTGGATCTGAGGCTGAATTTATAGGTGTGATTGATTTAATTGAAATGAAAGCTCATACTTGGACAAAAGATGATGGCTCTGAGTGGGATATAAGTGAAATATCAGATGATAAATTGGAAGAAGCAAAAACTAAAAGAGCAGAATTATTGGATATTGTTGCAGAAGCTGATGATGAAGTTTTAGAAAAATATTTAAGCGATGAAGAATTATCTGTGGCTGATATTAAAAAAGCAATTAGACAAGGAACACTAGCTGGCTTATTCGTACCTGTGTTGGCAGGAAGTGCATTTAAAAATAAAGGGGTACAACTCCTTTTAGATGCCGTTGTTGACTATTTACCATCACCCTTAGACATCGAGCCCGTCTCAGGATTTAAACCTGGTAAAGAAGATGATGAAATCAATAGAGAACATTCTGATGATGAGCCATTTTCTGCTCTTGCATTTAAAGTAGTCAGCGACCCCCACGTTGGTAAATTGACTTATTTTAGAGTTTATTCAGGTACATTAAGTAAAGGTGACAAGGTTGTTAATACAACTACCGGAAAAGACGAGAGGCTTGGAAGAATTCTTAGAATGCATTCCAACTCAAGAGAAGATATTGATTTTATATCTACTGGAGATATCGTTGCAGGCGTAGGTTTGAAAAATGCAAAAACAGGTGATACATTATCCGATTCCAGCAATCCTATTCAATTAGAATCTATGACATTTCCAGAGCCTGTTATTTCTGTAGCTATTGAGCCAAAATCAAAAGCTGATGAAGAAAAGCTTTCCGAGGGATTACAAAAGTTGGCAGAAGAAGATCCAACTTTTAGAGTTAATTCAGATGAAGAAACTGGCCAAACTATTATTTCTGGAATGGGCGAACTTCACTTGGATATATTAGTTGACCGATTAAAACGAGAATTTAAAGTCGAAGCAAATATTGGTAAACCTCAAGTTGCATACAGAGAAGCTTTGAAGAAAAAGACTGATATTGAAGCAAAATATATTAGACAAAGTGGAGGAAGAGGCCAATACGGTCATGTGATAATGGAGCTAGAACCAATTGAGGATGGATACGAATTTGTGGATTTAATTAAAAGTGGGCGAATTCCTAAAGAGTATATTCCTTCTGTTAATGCTGGAGTAGAAGCTGCAATGGAATCTGGAGTTTTAGCGGGTTATCCTCTTGTAAATATGAGAGCAACATTGAAAGATGGTACTTATCATGATGTTGATTCCTCAGAAATGGCCTTCAAAATTGCTGGATCAATGGCACTAAAAGACGGAGCAAAAAAAGCTGGAGTAAAACTACTAGAGCCTATTATGACTGTAGAGGTAGTAACACCTGAAGATTTTATGGGAGATGTTGTCGGAGATCTTTCTTCAAGAAGAGGAAAGATAGCTGAAATGGGACAAAGAGGATCGGCAAAAGTTGTCAGTGCTAAAGTCCCATTATCAGAAATGTTCGGATACGCAACAGATTTGCGTTCAAGAACTCAAGGCCGTGCAACATTCACGATGCAGTTTGATAGTTATGAAGACGTCCCAGACGCTATAACTAAAGAAATAACTGCGAGTGTTCGTGGAGTAGAGGTTGAAGTTTAGGCTTTTTAAAAGCTTGAACTTTTAGAAAAGGAGAAAATATGTCAAAAGAAAAATTTGACCGAAGCAAGCCTCATGTGAATATTGGGACAATGGGCCACATTGACCATGGGAAAACAACACTGACGGCCGCAATAACTAAAGTTTTGGCTGATGCTGGTGCAGGTGAGGCAACTGCTTTTGATGAAATAGATAAAGCACCAGAAGAAAAAGAAAGAGGAATAACAATTCAGATAGCACACGTTGAGTACGAGACAGAAAACCGTCACTATGCTCACGTTGATATGCCTGGACATGCTGATTATGTAAAAAATATGATTACAGGTGCAGCTCAGGTAGATGGTGCAATTCTTGTTGTTTCTGCAGCTGATGGTCCAATGCCACAAACAAGAGAGCACGTTCTTCTTGCAAGACAAGTTGGTGTACCAGCTATAGCAGTATTTCTTAATAAAGTTGATCAAGTTGATGATGATGAATTACTTGATCTTGTAGAAATGGAAGTTAGAGAACTTTTAAATGAGTATGATTTCCCTGGAGATGACGTACCTGTTGTTAAAGGATCTGCACTTGCAGCACTAGAAGGAAAAGAAGATGGTGTCAGTGCGGTTCTTGAATTGATGGAACAAGTTGACTCTTACATTGAAGAACCAGTAAGAGTAGTTGACAAGCCTTTCCTTATGCCAGTCGAGGATGTATTTTCTATAACCGGTCGAGGAACTGTTGTTACAGGAAGAATCGAGCAAGGCATAGTAAATGTAAATGACGATGTAGAAATTGTTGGTATCAGAGAAACAACCAAATCTGTTTGTACAGGGGTTGAAATGTTTAGAAAACTCTTAGATGAAGGTAGGGCAGGAGACAATGTTGGCTTGCTATTAAGAGGTATAGACAAGGAAGATGTAGAGAGAGGACAGGTTATAGCTGTACCAGGATCTATTACACCTCATACAAAATTTGAGGCCGAAGTATATGTTCTTACAAAAGAAGAAGGTGGAAGACACAACCCTTTCTTTAAAGGATATAGGCCGCAGTTTTATTTCAGAACCACTGATGTTACTGGTGAAGTGACTTTAGGTGATGGAACTGAGATGGTCATGCCTGGAGATAATGTTGCGATATCAGTTGAACTCATATCTCCAATTGCTATGGAAGAGGGCGTTAAATTTGCAATTAGAGAAGGTGGAAGGACTGTTGGAGCAGGCCAGGTGACAAAAGTTATAGAGTAAATAAAACTTAACCGGGAGTAGAATTCTACTCCCGGTTTTTTTTGAGGAAAAAATGGCAAAACAAAAAGATCAACAAATAAGAATAAAGCTAAAAGCTTATGACAACTACGTTGTTGATGAATCTGCACGAAAAATTGCAGAAACTGTCATTAAAACTCAAGCAAAAGTCAAAGGACCCATTCCATTACCAACTCAGATACATAGATACTGTGTAATTAGATCACCTCATGTTG
The DNA here is from genome assembly GCA_902609285.1 of uncultured Candidatus Actinomarina sp. GTDB lineage: Bacteria > Actinomycetota > Acidimicrobiia > Actinomarinales > Actinomarinaceae > Actinomarina. The sequence goes on from CACLRL010000015.1 coordinate 12,913, forward strand.
ATAAAAAATCTAGAGAACATTTTGAAATGAGAATACACAAAAGGCTCATAGATATTGTTGAGCCTACCCCAAAAACAGTTGATTCTTTGATGAGATTAGATTTACCCGCAGGTGTTGAAGTAGAGATTAAGTTATGAAATCAATTATCGCAAAAAAAATAGGTATGACTCAGTTATTTGATGAAAATTCTGCTGCTTTAGGAGTAACTTTATTGGATGTTTCTGGGTGTCGTGTTGTTCAGATTAAGTCTGATGAAAATGATGGTTACAAGGCAGCACAATTAACAATTGGTACAGCTAAAAAAGTTGTAAAGCCTTTAAAAGAGCATTATAAAAAATACAATGTTGAGCCTGGAGAAGGTTTATTTGAAGTTCCTATTCACGAAGAAGGAACACTTAAGTCAGGAAAAGAAATCAATGTAAGTGAGTTCTTTGAGGTTGGAGATAAAGTTGATATAACTGGATTTTCCAAAGGAAAAGGATTCTCAGGAGTAATGAAAAGGCATAATTTCTCTGGACAAAAAGCAAGCCATGGGGTCCATAAAGTTCATAGAGCAGGTGGCTCGATTGGAAACGCATCATATCCTGGTCATGTATTCAAAGGAACAAAAATGGCCGGAAGAATGGGAAATCAAAAAACAACTATTCAGTCAGTGACAGTTGTTGAAGTAAATAAAGAAAAAAATTATTTACTTGTAAATGGATCTGTACCAGGAAGTAAGGGAAATATAGTTCAAATATCTTCAGCAATAAAGGTAAATTCATGAGTGTAAAATTAAAAACCTTTTCCTTAAAAGATAAAAAAGCATCCGATAAACAATACGATTTTAATTTGGAGGAAGATATGAATATCGGACTTTTACACCAAGTAACAAAAGGAAATAGAACTAACGCAAGAAATAACACTGCATCTGTAAAAACAAGGTCCCAAGTTTCTGGAACCGGGGCAAAGCCTTGGGTTCAAAAAGGAACAGGAAGGGCTAGACATGGCTCTTTACGTTCTCCAATATTTGTTGGAGGGGGTATAGCTCATGGTCCAGGTGGAAGAGTTTACAAAGATAGAACACCAAAAAAAATGAAGCAAAAATCTTTAAACATGTCACTTTCAAACCGAATATTAGAAAATTCAGTTTTTGTTATTGATGGTTCAGGTATTGAGAAGCCTTCTACAAAACTAGCATCAGAAGCCCTTAAAGAATTATCAATATCCAAATCATTTATTTTTGTATATGCAGATGATGATGATTTTTTAATTAAATCATTTAGAAACTTAAAAAAAGCTAACGTCACATCAGTTAAAAAACTTTCTACTTTTGATGTGATTTCTAATGAAGTAGTAGTTTTTAGTGAAAATGCTATGAGCAGTATATTGGATAAAAAATGAAGTATTTAGAGGATGTATTAATTCAACCATTAATATCTGAGAAGTCTTATGATCGGATAGCAGATTCAAATTCCTATACTTTTTTTGTTCACACAAGTTCTACAAAGCCTGAAATAAAAAGAGCTGTTGAAGAAATATTTGAAGTTGACGTACTGTCAGTAAATACAATGTATAAAAAAGGAAAAAAGAAAAGGTTTGGATATATTTTAGGTCAACAAAGCACAAGAAAAGTTGCAATTGTTACCCTCGGAGAGGGTCAAACTATAGAGGCTTTTGGGGTATAAATATGGGATCAAAAAAAATCAGACCAATTACTCCAGGAATGAGAGGCCACGTAACTGGCGATTTTAGTGAAATTACTAAATCCAAGCCTGAAAAAAATCTTTTACAATCAAAAAAATCAACTGGTGGTAGAAATAATAAGGGCAGGATTACCTCTAGACATAGGGGTGGTGGCCATAAGCAAAAATATAGAGTTGTAGATTTCAAAAGGACAAAAGACGGTATACCAGCTAAAGTTGCTGGAATTGAATATGATCCGAATAGAAATTCGAGAATTGCTTTATTACATTACGTTGATGGTGAGAAAAGTTACATAATTGCTCCTGATGGTGTATATGAGGGAAGCGTGGTTGAATCTGGATCTAAAGCTGAAATTAAAGATGGTAATTGTTTACCGTTAAGAAATATTCCAGCAGGAACTTTTGTTCATGCA
>CACLRL010000016.1 GCA_902609285.1 uncultured Candidatus Actinomarina sp.
TGAGGTCATTACATGCGCAGAAGTTTGCTTTGAGTGAATCATATTTTCAGCAATTTTCTTACGTAATCTAGGTATCTCACCTGTATTTGTTGACTTATTATTATCAGTAACTTCCTTCGGTTTTTGGTGGCCATTATTTAAATACTTATCTAGATCTTTTCTTGTAACTCGTCCATTTTTTCCTGTGCCAGTAACTTGAATTAGATCTATATTATTTTCTGAGGCAAGTTTTCTTACGACAGGTGAAAATTTGCCCAAGGCTTGTGTACTTTGTATAGTTTTGCTTTCAGTTACAGTCTGTTCGTTTTCAAAAATTTCTTGAGGTGCTATTTCTGTTTTTTCTATTTTGTCTTCTTGTTGTACTGATTCAGTTGCTTCTGCATTTAAGTTTTCAGTAGAAATACCGTCTAACTCCAATAGTGGAGATCCTACTTCAACTGTCTCACCCTCTTCTACTAGTAAAGCAGAAACAGTTCCATTAAAGGGGCTAGGCACTTCAGTATCAACCTTATCGGTTGAAATTTCTAAGATTGGATCGTCTTCTTTAATTTCATCACCAACTTTTACAAGCCAGCGCAAAATAGTTCCCTCAGTAACAGTTTCTCCTAGTTGTGGCATTGTGATGCGTTCACTCATAATTTTATTGTAATTCTTTTATGGCATTTACAACTTTTTGAGCACTTGGAATAAATGCATCTTCAAGCACCGGTGCGAAAGGAATATGTGTATTTGGTGATGTTATTTTTATAATTGGATTGTCTAGATCCCAAAATCCTTTCTCAGCAATTAGAGATGATATTTCTGAAGCTACAGATGAGAAAGGGACATCTTCTTGTAAAATACATACATTTGACGTCTTAGCTACAGATTTCAATATGATTTCTTCATCTAATGGAACGATCGTTCTAATGTCCACAATTTCAACTGAAACATCTTCTTTTTCAAGAATGTATGCTGCTTCTTCTGCAACTGAAACCATTCCTGACCAGGTAACAATTGTTATATCCGATCCTTCTTTGACTACCCTACCTTTACCGATTTCGACTTCATATAACCCAATTGGAACATCCATTTTTAAGTCTGATTTTCTATAAAGTTTTTTATGTTCAAGATACATGACAGGATTTGGATCATTAACAGATGCAACAAGTAGGCCTTTTGCATCATATGGGTTTGATGGAGCAACAACTTTTATACCCGGATGGTGTGCAAGTAATGACTCTGGACTAATTGAATGAAAAGGTCCAGAACGCGTACCTGCACCAGTTGGACCTCTGACAACCATTGGAACAGCTTTGCCAGCTTTCCAATGATATTTTGCTGCTTCAGTAGTTAATTGATCAAGCGCAGGGTAAACAAAATCATAAAATTGTAATTCAACAATTGGTTTTTGGCCAGCTAATGCAGCTCCCACTGCTGCACCTGTAAATCCACCTTCTGAAATTGCTGTATCTATAACTCTAAATGGACCATATTTTTCAAAAAGCCCTTTTGTTGCTTTGAAAGCCCCTTCGAAAACACCTACATCTTCTCCCATAATGAAAACACCTTCATCATTTTTCATCAATTCATCTAGTCCATTATTTATGGCTTCTATAAAATTCATTGTTTGTAAATTATTTTCTGTATTTTCAATTACAGGGATAGTTCTTTTAGCGAACATATCATTTAATTCATCTTTTGGATCTGGCTCCTCTTGGGTTTTAGCCCACTCAAGAGTTTCCTTTATTTCAGTTTCTAAATCACTTTCTAATTGAATAAAATCATCCTCGCTAAATAATCCCTCAGTCAAAAGAGAATCTTCAAATCTTGCAATCGGGTCTCTTTTCATCCAGAAATCTCTTACTTCATCTTCAACATAATCTGCAGGATCATGACCAGCGTGTCCATAATGTCTAAAAGTAACTAATTCGATCAAAGTTGGACCTTTACCTTTTCTAGCATTTTCACATGCTTCATGAATTGAGTCGATAACGTCATAGATGTCATTACCATCAATAATTAGTGACGGAATACCATAACCTGCTCCTCTATCTGCAACATTTGGTGTCCCAAACTCAGTTTCATTGGGTGACGAATAGGCAAATTGATTATTTTGAACTGTAAAGACAACTGGTAAATTTAATACTCCAGCCATATTTACACTTTCATGCCATGTGCCTGTCGCAGTAGCACCTTCTCCACAATTAGCTATAGCAACCACTCCACTTCCTTGTTGTTGTGATGCAAGCGCCCAACCAACTGCAACTGGTGCTGAGTCAGGTAATGGAGATACAACCATCAAGGTCCCCTTGTCAACTACACCAAAGTGACTATTACCATCTCGTCCTTTTGAAGGTCCGTCTTTTTTTCCAAAAAAATTAAGTGCAACTTCTTTTAGTGTTACCCCTTTCATTAATTGAACTCCAAGATCTCTATGAGTGCCCCCAAAAATATCTTTGTCATCCATTCCAGCACCAATACCAGCCATCGAGGCTTCTTGCCCTATACCTGGATATACAGCTCCACTCAGTTGTCCCCCTTTATACATTTTTAATAATCTGTCTTCAAGAAGTCTCTGAGTTTTCATGGACTTATAAATTTCCCATAACTGCTCATTAGAAAGTTCTGATGAATATCCTTTTCTAACAATCTTTTCAATTTGCATTAATGTAGTCCTTTCCCGGTTAAGCCAAGTAGCGATTCGCCTACTGCTTCGCTTAATGTTGGATGTGCATGAATAAATTCTGCGGCCTCTTCTGGTAAAGCTTCCCAGCCAACCATGTACATTATTTCATGTATCATTTCTCCAGCTGATGGGCCACATATACTTGCTCCAACTATTGGGCCTTCTTTTTCTGAATAAACTTTTACAAGTCCTTGATTTTGCTCAGTAATCAGCGCTCTACCGATACCAGCAAAGCTATGTTGTGATTGACCAATTTCGATATCATTTAATTTTGCTTTTTCGGCATTTAAACCTACCTCTGCCAATTCTGGCCTTGTATAAACAACATATGGGATAGCGTTGTAATCAAGTGGCTTCTTATCACCAGTTGCAATAAATGTGACTGCAGAAATTGATTCTGCAAATGCTGCATGAGCTAATTGAGGTGTGTTAGCGACAATATCTCCTAAAGCAAAAATATTTTCTTCTGAAGTTTGAAACGTTTCTAGGTCAACATTTATAAAACCATTATCAGTAACAATATTTACATTGTCCAATCCAATATTTTCAGTCAATGGTGATCTACCAATAGCAACCAAAACAGAATCATATTCTTTAGTTTCGTTATCTGAAAAACTAACTTGTTTGACATCTATCTTTTCAATTGAAGTATTTAATTTAAATTCAACTCCTCGTTTTGAAAGCTGTTTTCTTAACTCACCAGATGTTCTTTTGTCTAATCCTGGAAGGATCTCTTTGGCAATCTCTACAATGGTAACTTCTGAACCAAGATCATTAAGCAAGCTTGCAAATTCACAACCAATTGCACCAGCACCAACAATACAAACTCTTTTTGGTGGCTCTTCCCAATTAAGAGCAGTGTCTGATGTAACTATAAAGTTTTCATCTATTTTAATATCAGGCAACTCTCTTGGTTTAGACCCTGTAGCAAGGAGGATATAATCACTTTCTACTTTTTCAGTTGAGCCATCAGATTTATTTACTAAAACGGTATTTTTATTTTCAATAGATCCCCAGCCTTCAATAACTTTTACTTTTTTACCCTTTAAAAGTGTCTTAATTCCAGAAACAAGTTTATCAATTACCTCAATTCTTTTTAATGAGGTTTTTTTCCAGTCAATTGTTTTATTTTCAATGTTTATTCCATAGTTGCTAGAGTTGGAAATTTCATGATTTAACTCAGCAACATGAAGCCAATATTTTGCAGGAATACAACCACGATTTAAACAAGTCCCCCCTAAAACATCGGATTCAATTAAGGTAATTTCTAGATCAAAGTTGTGAGCATATAATGCTGCGGCATAACCAGCTGGACCACCGCCAATAATTGTTAATTTTTTCAAATTACCTCTTTCAAGATAGGGTCGCTATCAAATCGAGATAATAACTGCAACACATTAAGGGGTTCCCTGTATGTATTGGTCATAGTTATTGTCACTATTAAATCTAATGGAAAAGATGCTTACATCCAACTCAGGATAACTCATTAATAAGATACAATATTGCTATGCAAACAAGACATCTTATAATTGCTTCTTTAGTTACCGCAATTGTAATTGTTGTTGCATTTGGTGTTTGGGTCATGACTAATTAAGTTGAAGAACTTTAATCTAGGTCATGGAATCTTACATTTTCCGTTAAAACTCCCCTGGAGTCCGCCCGGGTTTGTAAATATTTATCTTATTGAGGATGATGATGGCTACATCATGATTGACTGTGGTGTAAATGGAGATGAATATTTTGATGATCTAAAAGTAAATTTAAACAATCTAAACATACAACTTTCAGATATTAAATTGCTGATTGGAACACATTTACATTCTGACCATGTCGGGCTTTCAACTGTTTTAAGAAATGAGGGAATAAAATTCGGCCTTTACAAAAACGCACCCGATTTTATTCCACGTTACAATGACTGGACATCTCGTTTTAAAGCAATAGGTGAATATGCTAAAAAACAAGGAGCACCAAAAGAGTTTTTAGACGATATGAACTCCATATCTACTCCAACTACAACTGGAAAAATTACGCCCCCAGAAATATTATTTGATGAAGGAAAGATTAAGAATATCAATAGAGATATAAAAGTTATATTTACACCTGGTCATGACATATCAGAAATTTCATTGCTTGACGGCTCAAGTAAAATTATTTTTTCTGGTGATCATGTCCTTCCACGAATAACTCCATTCATCCCTCTTCATGATGAAGAAACTGATATGTTGTCTAACTATGTAAATTCTTTAGAAAAAGTAAAAAATATTGAACACGAAAAAATTGCTCCTGGACATTTTGAAGTTATTGACAGTCCGCACAATAGAATTGAGCAAATCCTTTTACATCATGAGAAAAGATCAAAAAAGATTACAGACATTTTATCAAATGGTTCTTTGACAGGATGGGAAGTAACACAAAGTTTGTTTTCTAGACCGCTTGATTCATGGAATTTACGTATGGCCTTTCAAGAAACAATGGCTCATTTGAAATATATAGAATCTCAAGGAATAATCAAACAAAACGGATCGAAAACAATTACCTGGGAAGTTATTTAAAAGGTTTATAACTTCTATTTTTTGCTTCTTCTAGAGAATCAGGAGCAAATGATTGTAACTGATTATTTTTAATCAATTGCTTTTCATCTTCTAATGATTGTAGAGTTTTAAAATGATCATCATTGTCGCAATCATAGACTTTCATATTTTTGCGATAACCAATGAATCTATAATTCTCAAATTTAGATAGTCTTGGCAATTTTATAAACTAAGAAGTCTAGCAACATCATCTCTGGCAGATTTTGATGTGCCAAAAATTAAAGAGTCCGACTTTGCCTTCTTGAAGTAGAGATGTGCTGGATGTTCCCAAGTGAATCCTATACCTCCATGAACTTGAATTGTATCTCCAGCAACTTTATTAAAAACTTCAGAGCAATATGCTTTAGCCATTGAGGAGCTCATCTCAAGTTCTATTGGATCTTCAATATCTACTCTCACAGAACTATAAGCTATTGATTTAGCACTTTCAATCTGTAAAACCATATCTGCGCACATATGTTGAATAGCCTGAAATGAGCCAATAGGTCTTCCAAACTGTATTCTTTCTTTTGCATATTCTGTAGACATATCCAAGCATGCTTGGGCACCACCAACTTGTTCCATTGATAAAAATGATAGGGATATATGTTTTACTTTATTCCATAAATTGTTGTCTTCACTAATGTCAAACATAACATTATCCTTACTAATTTCTACATCTTGAAAATTGATTTCTGTCATTGGTCTGGATTGGTCTAAAGAAGTTGTTTCCTTTATTGAAATACCAGGGGTTTCTTTCTCAACTAACAAAAATTTAAAACCGTCAGTTCCTTTTGCAAGAACAGCAATTAAATCTGATGAGTCTCCAAACATAACATAGCTTTTATTTCCATTCAACAAATAACCCTTCTCACTTGTTTCGAATGTAGTCTCAACATTTTTGTCATCAATTTCATACTTGTCATTTTCATAGATCGCATAAGTTCCAATTTTTGATCCAGTTATTATATCTTGTAGATATTTAGTTTTTAATTCATCTTCTGAATTAAGTAATAGCTGTTTGAAAACTACTCCCGAACTAAAAAATGGAACTATTGGCATATAGTAACCAAATACTTCAGACAGAATTGAAGAGTCGATTTGTGAAAATCCTAATCCACCATCTTGTTCAGATACATCTAGGCCTAACCAACCTTGCTCATTAATAAGCTGCCATAATTCAGTATCAATTCTTGTATTGTCATCAAACTTCTTAATCAGTTCAAGTAAATCTACTTTTTCAGATAATAACTTCGTGGCATTTTCTTTAATTTCGTTTTGTAAATCTGTAAGACTAAATTGCATTACTTTATTCTAATTTTGTTTTCAAATTTGACTAATCAAATGTCAGTTGTTTTTTAATAGAATTAATATAGACATGTGTTAAAAATTGAAAATTTACATGCATCTGTAGAATCAACTTCAATCATTAAGGGAGTTAACTTAGAAATAAACCAAGGGGAAGTTCATGCAATTATGGGTCCTAATGGTTCTGGAAAATCAACACTTGCAAATGTCTTGATGGGTAATCCAGTTTATGAAATTACAGAGGGAAAAATCACATTTAGTGGAGAAGATATAACTGAAGAACCGGTAGATAATCGTGCAAAGAAAGGAATGTTTCTTGCTTTTCAATATCCAGAGTCAATACCTGGTGTAACAATTGTAAATATGCTCAAAACTGCTCTTACTAATATCGAAGAAACTGAATATACCACTGTAGAACTTAGGCTAAAAGTTGCCGAAGCAATGAAAGATTTAGGTCTTTCACCAGATTTTGTTGATAGATATTTAAATGATGGTTTCTCAGGTGGAGAACGAAAAAGAAATGAGATTCTACAACTTGCAGTTTTAAACCCCAAACTTGCAATTTTAGATGAAACTGATTCAGGACTTGATGTTGATGGTTTAAGAATTGTAGGAGAAGGAATTAGTAATTTGAGAACACCAGAACGTGGTTACCTTGTAGTAACTCATTACCAGAGATTATTGGAATATGTTAAACCAGATTATGTTCATGTTTTTGTCGATGGTAATATTGTAGAAACTGGTGGCACAGAGTTGTCTGATAAGTTAGAAAAAGAAGGATATGAATCTTACCAATGAGCAAGTTTTCAAACATTAAAAAAGATTTTCCAATACTCGAAAGAGATATTAATGGTAACAAATTAACCTACTTGGATTCAGGAGCAACCTCACAAAAACCAAACTCTGTAATTGATAAAATGACGGAGATATATAAATTTAATAATGCGAATGTTCATAGAGGAACTTATGTACTTTCAGCAGAAACAACTCAAGAATATGAGAATGTTCGATACAAATTTCAATCCTTTTTAAATGCAACTGAATCGGATGAGATAATTTTTACAAAAGGTACTACCGAAGCTCTCAATTTCTTAGCTAACTCAATAGCAAATAAATTCATGAGTGAGGGTGATGAAATCATTTTGTCAGAAATTGAACACCATGCGAATATTATTCCTTGGCAAATGGTCGCTGAAAAATATAAATTAAGTATTAAGTATGTAAAAGTTAATGAAGACTTTTCTTTAGATCTTGATGATTTGTCCTCAAAACTTTCTTCAAAAACAAAAGTTGTTTCAATTGTCGGTGAATCAAACCTATCAGGAATGCTTCCAGATATTAAGGAGATAAATAATTTAGTCAAAGCAAACTCGGATGCATTATTAATTATTGATGGTGCACAATTGGTCCCTCATAGAAAAGTTGATGTCCAGGATTTGGGAATTGACTTCTTAGTTTTCTCTGGACATAAGATGCTAGGTCCAACAGGCATAGGTATAGTTTGGGGTAAAAAAGAACTGCTAAACTCTCTTGATCCAGTTTATGGTGGTGGCGATATGATTGAAGAAGTTCATTATGATAAAGCCACTTGGGCACCAGTTCCTCATAAATTTGAGGCAGGCACTCCCCCTTATGTTGAGGCAATTGGTCTCGGAGCAGCCGTAGATTACCTTCAAGAGCTTGGTATGTCTGAAGTAGAAAAACATTCAGATGAATTGCGTGAATATGGAAGGAAAGTTCTTCTAGATATTGATGGAGTGAATGTGATCCATTCTCAAGAAACTATAGCAGGATGTACTTTTGGGATGTATGTAGATGGTGTTCATGCTGCAGATCTTTCTTTAATGCTCGATACACATGGGGTTGCTGTAAGAGCAGGCCATCATTGTGTACAACCGTTTCATAGAAAATTAGGTATAGATGCAACAATAAGATCGACTGCTTACATTTATAACGATAAAAAAGATATTGATACATTTAAGTCGGCACTTATATCAAGTGTCGAAATGCTGAGATAAAAATGTCTATAAGAGAAAAAGTTGATGAGTACAAAAAAATACTTGATATATTCCCTAACGATCAGGAGAAGTATCAATATTTAATCGAGAAAGCTAAAGAAAATGACTCATTTCCTTCAGAACTACGATTAGATAACTTCAAAGTAATTGGTTGTCAAAGTCAAGTTTGGCTTGTCCCTGAAGAAAAAGATGAAAAACTTTTCTTTAATAGTGATTCAGATGCTCTAATTGCAAAAGGATTAGTTACTTTGATTGCATCTATTTATTCGGACGAAAAGGCTGAAGATATCGTTTCAAATGAAATAGATTTAATGGAAGAGTTTGAATTAGGTGTGATTTTAAGCCCTGCTCGAAGAAACGGTGCTTATAGCATGCTCAAAACAATTAAAGAATACGCAAAAAAACTAATTACTTAGCTTTTTCTTCCCACCAGGACTCGTGTGGGAAATCAATCCAAACGTCTGCTGTATCTTTTGCTAGATCTCGTATAAAGTAATGTGGTTTGAATTCACATTCGTTGTTCCACCATAGTGAAGCAAATCTAACATCACACTCAAAATTTATATTTTCTCTTATGTATTCTGATAGCCTTACAAATGTCTCACCGCTATCACATATATCATCAACAATTAAGATTTTTTCATCTTTAGGTTTTGGAAGATAATTTTCCCAATGCGGGAAATCTCTTGTTGAGGCGTGAACAGGCTTAAATGGTATTTCTAATTTGTGTGAAATCATAACACCAGGAATTAACCCACCTCGACTGATTCCAACAACAACGTCAGGTATAAAGTCATCAGCCTCCAACTGATCACACATTTTATTTGTGTCATCAAATTGTTCGTCCCAGGTATAAAAAAGTTTTTCCATAATAGTAAGAGCTAATTCTATCAAAATTTTTTACCATAGAGTTCTTTTATCTTATAAAAAAATAAAACTAAATGAAATGTTCTAAATAACTCAGTGTCTATACTTGAAAATATGAAAAGGAGGTAAGGATGCGAAGAAGTTGGGCAGTAGGCCTAATAATTATCAGTATTCTTACTATGGCCTGCGGTGGAGCCGCAGACGTAGATGATTACAAAGCTGCTTTTGTTTATCTAGGATCCGCAAATGACGGAGGATGGACACAAGCACATGACGAAGGACGTCAATATCTTGTCGAAGAGACCGGGATAGAGACAGCTTTCACAGAAGATGTTCCCCCAGATGCAACAGAATTTAGAACTGTTGCAGAAGCATATATTGAGCAAGGCTACAATATAATCTTTGGAACAACTTTCGGCTATCTAGATATCATGGAGGAAATGGCATTGGAGTATCCTGATGTTACGTTCCTTCACTGTTCTGGATATAAATCTAATGACTCAAACTATACAAATTATTTTGGAAAGATTTATGAAGCAAGATATTTGTCAGGCTTAGCAGCTGGTTCACTAACTGAATCAAATAAGATTGGCTATGTAGCTGCATTTCCAATACCAGAAGTTATTAGAGGAATTAATGCTTTTGCGAATGGTGTAAAAGAAGTAAATCCTAACGCAACTGTTGAAGTTGTATGGACAAATACATGGTTTGGTCCAGAGGAAGAAACACAAGCTGCAAATGCTCTCTTAGAAACTGGGGCTGATGTTCTTACGCAACATCAAGATTCTGCATCTACAGGAATTGCTGCAGAGGCCGCTGGAGCTAAGTGGATTGGCTACCACACAGGTTATGGTCAAGAAGCAGCTCCAAATGCATTTGTTACTGCACCAGTATGGAACTGGGGACCACTTTATACTGAAATGGTAAACGCAGTAGTTAACGACGAATTCACAACAACTCCATATTGGACAGGGATGTCTGATAATGTTGTTGATTTATTTGAAGTATCTGATGACGTATCGAGTGAGATAAAGACACTCATCGAGGACAGAAAACAAGAAATTATTGACGGAACTTTTGAAATTTTCGAAGGTTCAAGTGATGGTGACTTGTTGGGCATGTTCTACTTTGTTGACAACGTTGTAGGTACACTAGATTAAATGTTTATATTACAGCACCTCTTAATTGAGGTGCTGTAATTTTTTTATGAGTAATAAATTTTTAGAAACCAAGAATGTATCCAAAACTTTTGGAAAAATAAAAGCTTTAGATGACGTAAATTTTAACTTATATAAAGGCAAAATCCATGGGTTGCTTGGTGAAAATGGAGCTGGGAAATCATCTCTAATGAATGTATTATCTGGTATATACCAACCTGAAAAAGGATCAATCTATCTTGATGGCCAAAAAGAAAAAATCTTAAGTCCCGATATTGCATCCCGACTAGGTATCGGAATGGTTCATCAAGAGTTTCGATTAGTTGAGAGCTTCAGTATTAAAGATAATTTAACCCTTTCTAAATCAAATATTTACAAAGATAATTTCTTAAAATCTTTTAAAAAATATTCTGAAATTTTTGCCCTGAATGTAAATGAAAATGAAATAATTTCAGATTTGTCGGTAGGAGAAAAACAAAAAATTGAAATAATGAAATTAATTTTTAATGACAGCAACATAATGCTTCTTGATGAACCTACAGCTGTTCTTACTCCTCAGGAAACTTCTCAACTTAAAAATTCTCTTGTGACTTTAGCACAAGAAGATATGAAAACGATTGTATTGATTACTCATAAATTAAAGGAAATCAAAGAATTCACTGAAATTGTTTCAGTTATGAAAAATGGAAAGATGGTTGCAAAAGATTTGCCAACAAAAGATGTGACAGATAACCAGCTTATTGAACTGATGATGGGCGCTGTAAAAACATCTACTGTTGATAAAGATAATAAAATTGGACAAATTAAATTAAATGTTGAGAATATAAATTTTATAGATGAAGTTAGCAATATAAAAAAACTAGAAGAGATTAATTTCCATGTAAAATCAGGAGAAATTTTAGGATTAGCTGGCGTGTCAGGAAATGGTCAAGTGGAGCTTGCAAATATTATCTCAGGAATTGAAAAAATATTTGAAGGAAAAATAATTATTAATAATAAAGATGTTTCTAATAAAGGAGTGAGGTCTAGAAAGAAGCTTAATTTATCATATATTCCTGAAAATAGACTTGGGGTTGGACTAGCTCCTGGTGTTTCAGTGATAGATAATTCAATAGTTAGAGATTATTTTCATACAAAACTTGGTCCACATTTATCAAAAAACAAAACATCAAATTTACTGGAAAGCTTAATAAAACAATTTTCAATAAAAGCTCCTAATCCAAAAGCTGAAATTTCTACATTATCTGGAGGAAATATGCAGAAGTTGCTGATGGGTAGAGAATTAGTTGGAGATCCCGATGTAATAATTGCCTCCCAACCAACAAGAGGTCTAGATGTAAATGCAGTTGATGCAATTCATAATTTATTGATTGACCAAAGAAATAAAGGCTCGGCAATTTTTTTAATTTCTGAAGATCTAGATGAATTATTTAAGTTATCTCACCGATTATTAGTTATCTTTGAAGGAAAAATTGTAAAATCTTTCAACACCACAGATGCAAATATAAATGATGTTGGTTTAGCTATGGCGGGTGCTAGTGAATAAATATACATTATCAAAGCGCCAAGTTGTAAATGAACTCTCTACCTTTTATTCTTTTTTAGCAGGTTTTTTAATTGCCCTAATAATTGGTTCAGTCATTTTGTTAATTCAGGATAAGAGCCCTATTGATACTTTTTCGCTTATGTTTAAATTATCAATTGGAAGTGTCAACAGCCTTAGCTCATCTTTAAATAAAGCTACTCCTCTAATACTCGCGGGATTAGGAATAGCAATAATAAATACAGTGAAGCTTTGGAATATTGGTGCAGAAGGCCAAATCTTCATGGGTGCTATCGGTGTAAATCTAATTTATATAAATTTTCAATTAACCAGCTCAACATCATTTATTTTTTTACTTTTAGTTTCAGCATTTGTAGGGGGTGCAATTTGTATTTTAATTCCTGCTGTTGCAAAGGTGCTATTTGGGGTTAATGAAATAATTACAACTTTATTGACAAACTATATCGTTATAGGTCTAACAATATATCTCGTAAATGGACCGTGGAAAGACCCTGGGTCATTAAATTTTCCAGCTGCAGCCTATGTAGGAAAAGAAGTATATTTGCCAACTATTTTTGGCAAATTAAGTTATGGATTCTTAATTTGTATATTTTTTACTGCTTTTGCACATTATCTTAAAAATAGTTCTGTTTTTGGATACGAAATGAGGATTGCCGGTGGATCAGAAATGACTGCAATTTATGCAGGAATTAATGCTAAACAAAAAGCTTTTTTTGCAATGTTAATAGGAGGTGGGTTTGCAGGATTAGCTGGTGGAATAGAATTATTAAGTCAAACCCATCGTGTTTCTACAGGTATTTCACAGGGATTTGGATACACAGCAATAATTGTGGCCGCTATAACTGGGATGCGTCCTACCGGTATTTTTTTGGTTGGATCTCTATTTGGAGCATTATCTATTGGAGGTTCTGTTATTCAAACAATAGGTGTAAGCACATACATTGCAGATATAATTCAAGTCTCTACTCTATTTGGTGCATTAGTAATTCAGTTTTTTTTCAATTATCAATTAAAAAGAGCTGATGATGGTTGATATTCAATTTCTTGGATTGTTAAATGCAACATTACAAGCTGCAACACTCTTATTTATAGCTTCGCTTGGAGAATTGATTACGGAAAAATCTGGAATTCTTAATCTTGGAGTTGAAGGAATGATATCAATAGGAGCAGTTGCAGGATTTATGACAGCGGTAAATACCAACAATATTTTTCTCGCTATAGTTGTAGGAATTCTATCATCATCAATCTTTGCATCTATTCATGCAATTGTGACAGTAATTTTAAAACAAGATCAAACAGTTTCCGGTTTAATATTAACAATACTTGGTTTAGCTGTTTCCTCATTGCTTGGGAAAAATTATGTAGGTAGAAAGCTTGAAACAAAGCTTGAAAGTATTTTCTCTATAGAGAATCCATCTAATGTTTTAGAAGTTTTTTTAAATCAAAACATAATTTTTTATCTCGCAATTATATTTACAATAACAATTTCTTACATACTTAAGAACACAATGTTTGGTACAAGATTTCAAGCTGTTGGAGAAGATTCAAAAGCAGCTGACTCAATGGGACTTAATGTTACAAAGACTCAGTTTATTGCCACTTGTATTGGTGGGGCATTCGCTGGACTTTCAGGAGTTTATTTAACATTAAGTTACGTACCATATTGGACTGATAATATGACTGCCGGTAGAGGTTGGATAGCACTGGCATTAGTAATTTTTGGAGGATGGAAGCCTTATAGAACTGCCCTAGGTGCTCTTTTATTTGGTTTTCTTGAAGCTTTAGTTCCAAGATTGCAAACATATGGTTTTGAATTAAATCCTTACATCGTAAAGATTGCTCCTTATGTCATAACAATTCTAGTTCTAGTTTTGCTCACAATTTACAAGGGTGGAAAAACTGGAGCTCCCAAAAATATTGGAATTTCATTCTTTAGAGAAAATAGATAAATAATAATAATTACAAATCTTATTTGCTAATATAAATATAGCTTTAAACAATGTCTGTGAGCATTGAAAGGACAAAATGACAATAGATAAAATTCTATTCCGACTCAGTAAAGAAATCATTGAATCAAATATTCTGAATCCTTATTTACTAGGCATTCCTAAACGAGGTGACCTTTTAGCGCAACGGATATCAAATAATTTATTAGCCGAAAACTTTAAACATGATATTGGCAAAGTAGATTATTTACCATTTAGAGATGACCTGGACAAAAATGTCGAAAAAAATATTCTAGAAATATCACCTGAAGATAGAGACATAATATTGGTTGATGATGTTATCTATACCGGAAGAACATTGAGGGCATCTATTGAAGCTGTAATGTACTCTGGTCGACCAAAATCTATTTCCCTTTTATGCCTTATTGACAGAGGACACAGAGAACTTCCTATCAGCCCTAAATTTGTAGGTAAAAATATTCCAACAAATCAAGATGAATATGTTTCCGTATTTTTGAAAGAAATAGATAGTGAAGATAAGGTCGAGGTAACGTAAGAATGAGACATCTTTTAGATTTTCAAGATGTAAATA
>CACLRL010000017.1 GCA_902609285.1 uncultured Candidatus Actinomarina sp.
TAAAGGAAGAATTAGAATCAAACCAAAATCTGATTAAATCAGTTGATGTTTTTAATTACTTTTACATCAAAACATCACCATTTATGAGAAATCAAGAAAACCATTATCTTATTTCAGGTGGATATGATAAAAATTTTGTTAAAAATGATATTGTTGTTAATGAAGAGGGATTTGTCATTGGATTTGTCGATAAAATTTTTCAAAATCATTCAGAAGTTATTTTTATATATGATAGTGAATTTTCGATGCCTGCAATTGATAAATTTGGAAATGAGTATCTAGTAGAAAATAATGGAGAGGAGTTGTTGATATACACAACATCTGTAAATGAGTTAACTTCAAATATTGACTTTATATTCACAGATTCCAAATTTGATCAACCATCGAGGTTTCCAATACTTTCATTAAATGAGATAAACTTGACAGTCGATGAAAATAAAATATCCACATCTTTTGAAATAGAAGATGTTAATTTTTCCTTCTCTGACATCTATGTAGTTAAAGCAAATGATTTACCTTAGAAATATATTAAATATCTTATTTTTTGTTCTTTTACTTTTTTCTGAACTACTAATTAATACGATATTTGTGTTTGATTATATTCTATTTCTGCCCTTTTACATTGGACTTTTCTATGTATCAACAAGACGGTTTTCAAATTTTTATATATCGATTTTTTTGGTTGCAGGAATTTACTACGATACATTATTTTCATCAAATATTTTAGGTTTCACTAGTGCAAAATTTTTGATAACGTGTGTCATATTAAATTTTCTAACAAACAACCAAAGCAAAAATACTTTTCAGGACTTAGCCGCTTTTGTAGCAGGTGTATTCTTGTATAGCTTCACTTACTCTTTTGATTTCCTTCAACCCCAGTTTTTGTACCTTCTTTTAATATCATCATTAGTCAATTACTTTTTATTTAGAATTTTGAACATTACCATAGAGAAAAATGTTCTTAAACAAAAGATATAATGTATATGCTTTATTTTTAGTCGGATTATTTATATACATAATTTCATTTCTATTTGATTTACAAGTTTTATCAAGAGAAACGGCTTTAAGTGATATTGATAGCCAAACACTTGATACTTTTTATATAACTCCGCCCAGGGGAGACATACTTGATATCAACAGTGAACGGCTCGCTACCTCCAGTATGGAACCACATTTATTTTTGAACCAAAGAAAAATAAATGATGAAAATTTAGAATTTTATGAACAATTTATTAAATACAATTTTCCCGAACTTGATGAAGATGATCTGGTAAATCTCTTTCTAGATAGAAGAAAAATTCAAATAATTGAAAATATTAGTGATTTTTCTGCGACAGAAAGGCAGAAACTTCTTGAATTAGATGCATTTGAAATATTTGATTTTCCAATAAGAATATATAATTATGACAACCTCACTTCTCATGTCATTGGATACGTTGGTAGGCCAACTTCAGATGATTTTCAGGAATTTCCACATACAAAACAAACTTTGCAAGTAGGCAAGAATGGACTTGAAAAATATTATGAAGATACTCTAACTGGAACACCTGGGGAAATAATATTTAGAGGAAGTGACATTATTGAATATATCCCTCCTACAAAAGGTCAAAACATAAATATTTCTTTAAATATAGATACACAACGGGTTGTTAAAGAATCGTTATTGCAGGGCATTGAACTAGCAAACGAAAACGAAGACACACTGGATGAAGTAATTAGGAGTGCTTCTATCGTTTTAGATGTAAGTACTGGTGAAATTGTTTCAATGGTTTCGATTCCTGACTTTGATCCCAATCAATTTATAGATGGAATATCTAATCAAGAATATGAAAAATTAAACAGGATACAAGCGTTTAATAACTTTGCAATACAAGGACTTTACCCTCCCGGCTCAGTATTTAAGGTTGTTTCATATTGGCTCGCAGAAAATGAAGGTCTTTTTCCAGAAGGTTTAAATTCTAGGAGAGGTCGTATAAATTGTGAAGGAAGTTTGTCATTTGGTTTCGATGATGGGTCTCAACAAGTTTATCAAGATTGGAAAGAAGATGGACATGGTAGGGTAAATCTAAGCTCTGCAATGCAACAATCATGCAATGTGTATTTTTGGGATATAGCTTTAAAAATTTGGAGAACGTATCAGGGAACTGAAAATGAGTCAATACTTCAAGACTACGCCCGAAATTTAGGTTTCGGTGAATTAACAAATATAGATTTACCATTTGAAAGAAATGGAATTATTCCTGACAGAGAAGTTTTTGAAGAATGGACTATAACCCGACCAGATTTAGTCAGACCTGAAGGATGGTTAGGCGGAGATTTAATGAATTTAATTATAGGACAAGGTGCAATTACAGTAACACCAATACAAGTAGCAAATGCATATAAAACTCTTTTGACATCAACTTCTTCAAGTCCTTATTTAAATATTGCTGTATCTGATAACCTCAAACTAAAAAAATATAATATCTCAAATGAGTTGGTTACCTTTCTAAAAGATGATTTAAATCTTGTGACGAACAAAAATGGTACAGCATATGCAGCTTTTGAAGTTATGGGTAGAAAAGTAAACGATATAGGAGGAAAGACAGGAACTGCCCAGAACCCTGGTGAAAAAAATAACACATCTTGGTTCGTAGGAATTGACTCCGTTAAAAATCCAAATCACGTAATAGTAACTGTTGTCGAAGAAGGCGGATCAGGTAGTGCAATCGCAGCACCTATTAGTAGGAGAATTATTCAACATCTAATTGGCTCTGATTTAACTCCTGTAAAATATGGAGAGATTACAGAATGAACAGCAGGCAGATTACTCTTTTAGGACCCCAAGGAACCAATTTATTTATCTTTCTGATATTTCTTATTTTTATTTTTATTTCTTGGTTTACTCTTTATACTCTTACAGAATTTGAGGGATTAGAGTTTGATGTCAACAACATACTCACCCGCCAGGTTGTATTTTCTGTAGCATCCGTAATAGTGTTTTTCTTACTTACATATTTATCAATTGAAAATCTCCAAAATTATTCAAATATTCTATTTTTTCTTGCCTTTTCATCTTTGACTGTATTACTTACTACCCAGCCTAGATTGGGAGTTAGAAGATGGTTTGATTTGGGTCCAATCGATATACAGCCTTCAGAGTTTGCAAAAGTAATCATTGTCATATTTATCGCAAATTATCTTTCAAAAAACTTCAATAAAGCTTTATTAATTTTTCTAATTTCAGGGATTGTACTTACCATATTATTTCAACCAGATTTAGGAACAGCTTTAATAATTTCATTTGTGTTTTTATCAATGTTGCTACTCTCAGATTTGAAGATACGCTATTTTTTGTTGATTATTCTCATCAGTTTATTCTTATTCTTTCTTTTTCTCGAATTAGGGTCAAGATTTGATAATGTAAATATTGTTACACAATATCAAATTGATAGATTAAATGAGTTCTTTTCAAGTGATTTAGATTTCTCTCAAGCGCAAAGTAGATTACTAATTTCTAGTGGGGGTTTATTTGGCCAATATTTTTCAGCAGAAAACATTCAAAAAGTTTTCGTACCCGTTGAGACAACAGATTTCATTTTTGCTGCATTTGCATATAACTTCGGTTTTTTTGGTATTTTATTTTTACTTGGATTGTGGGGCCTTTTAATAAGCAGACTTAGGAGAATACTAATTGTTTCAAATTCTGATTTTGATAAATTTGTAATATCTGGTTTCATTTCATTACTTTTATTTCAAATATTTATAAACATATCAACTGTTGTTGGAATAATACCGGTTACTGGTTTACCTTTTCCACTTTTAAGTTTAGGAGGTTCTTCAATGGTCTCTATTGCTGTAATTTTTGGAATAACCAACAGAATATTTATAGAAAATAACATCACAATTTAATATTCAAAGCCTATTAACCTAGAAATATGAAGTTTTTAAATATATATTCACATCTTAAATATGGAGGTTTTAATGTTTGGTATTTTCAAAAAGTCGAAAGTAGTAAGAAAAAGCGAAGATAAATATAGTAGTACTGAAACTAAGCGGTACAACGGACAAAAAGTAAAAATTAAGTCAGGTACTTCTCGATCTAGAAATAGAAAAGAAGACTACAAAAAAGCTAACCGACAAACCTGGTTTAGAGAAACTCCATTGCCAGTTCCTTTTGTTGATAGAAAACAAATGTTAATTAGCTTTAAGGGAGGATCCTCTAAAATTGCGATATTAGAAGGAGCGACTTTAGTTGAATATTACACCGCAGAAGCTAAATCAAAATCTCTTGTAGGAAATATATATCTTGGAAAAGTAAAAAACATTTTACCTGGAATGGAAGCAGCATTTGTATCTATAGGTGAAGAAAAGAATGGTGTCTTATATGTTGCAGATGTTTCAAATTCTAGACGCAATTCTAAAATTGAAAATCTACTTAAACAAGAACAGGAAATTTTGGTTCAGGTTGTTAAAGATGCAATGGGAGAAAAAGGTGCAAGACTAACGGGCCAAATCTCTTTCCCCGGAAGATATCTTGTATTAATTCCAAATTCAAGCACAAAAGGAATTTCACGAAGACTACCTGACGATGAAAGAAGCCGTCTTGACAAAATCATTAGAAAAATTAAGCCGGATGGATTTGGAGTTATTGTTAGAACAGCTGCAGAAGGTGTAAGTGAGGAGTCACTTAAAAATGATATAGATAAGTTAATTAATGAGTGGGAAGCTACTTCAGGTAAAGATTCTGGAAGCGCCCCTGTTCTAATTCACGAAGAACCAGATATCTCAATTAAGGTTATAAGAGAACATTTAAATTCAGGCTTTAAAAAATTATTAATCGAAAATAACAAACAATTTGATAATGTGAAGCAGTATATATCTGATACTTCACCTGAACTAAGTGGGATTGTTGAAAAGTATGAAGATAGCCTTGACTTATTTGAGAGATATCACATTGAAGATCAAATTAAAAAAGCTTTGGATAGAAAAGTATGGTTACCATCTGGTGGACATTTAATTATTGATAGAACAGAAGCTTTGACAGTTATTGATGTAAATACTGGAAAGTTTGTTGGTAAAGACAGCCTTGAACAGACTGTGTTTGAAAATAATCTTGAAGCTGCTGAAGAAATTGCAAGACAATTACGTTTAAGAGATATTGGTGGAATAATTGTTATTGATTTTATTGATATGGAAACTCAAAGAAGACAACAAGAATTATTAAATAAATTTAAACAAGAATTAGCAAAGGACAAAACACGAACGCAAGTTTTTGAAATTTCAAGATTAGGACTTGTTGAAATGACAAGAAAAAATGTTTCTGCTGGACTTATTGAAAGTTTTTCAGATGAATGTGAAGAATGTAACGGTAGAGGTTTGATTATTGGTGATATTTTTTCTAATAATTCAGTTGATACTGATTTACTTGAAACAGATGTCGTAGTAGAGTAATTGAGTTATGAGTAAATACGCTGTTATAAAAGTTGGTGCTTCTCAGGAAAAAGTAAGTGTAGGTGATGTTTTATCTGTGCCTGCAAATTTTGTTATTGAATCAAAGACTCCAATCTTAATGAGTGCAAGAAAAGGCTCAATGATAACTGATGAAAAAAAGTTGTCAGGTTATTCAGTAGATTTTGAACTTGTAGACGAAAAAAAATCAAAAAAACTTAATATTTTTACTTACAAAAACAAATCAGGTATCAGAAGAAAATTAGGTTATCGAGAAGATATTAAAATTGTCAAAGTAAAATCTATCTCATCAGGCAAATCAGGAGAAGAAGAGTAGATGTCAAAAACAAAAGCTGGTGGGTCAACTCGTAATGGAAGAGATTCAGAGTCTAAACGGCTCGGGACTAAAGTTTTTGATGGTCAAAAAATTTCAGCAGGCTCAATCGTTGTACGACAAAGAGGAACCAAAATTCATCCTGGCAACAATGTTCAAAAGGGCGGAGATGATACTCTTTATGCCAAAGTAAATGGAACTGTGAAATATTCAACTAGAAATGGAAGAAAACTAGTAAATATAATTCCTTAATGTCATGTTTGTTGACAATATTGAAATCGATCTTTTATCAGGTGCTGGCGGTTCTGGTTCTGTAAGTTTTAACTCTAAAAGCTCTCAAACTTCCCCAAATGGTGCAAATGGAGGTAATGGGGGTTCTATAACATTAAAAACTGATTCTAAACTTTTCGACTTTTCAAACTTAAAATCTAAAGGTTCATTTAAAGCTGATAATGGGGAAGATGCTCAAAAAAATCTTCAAAATGGCAAAAATGGAGAAGATTTAGAGTTGAAAATACCTTTAGGGACTTCTATATTTTATGAAGGTGAACTGATAGCAGAACTAATTGAAGACAATGTAGAATATCTTATTTGCAAAGGAGGACAGGGAGGTAGAGGTAACAAGGATATGCTATCTAAACGAAATCCTAATCCAGAAATATGTGAGTCGGGTGAAAAAAGAAAAAAAATGAGAATTAATCTTCAATTAAGTTTGATTACTGACTTAGCTTTAGTTGGATTGCCAAATGCAGGAAAAAGTTCATTGATCCAAACAATTACAAACTCAAACTCAAAAATTGACAGCTACCCCTTTACAACAATAAGCCCAAGCTTGGGAGCCTATACAAACGATTATGGGATGGTAACAATATGCGATTTACCAGGACTCATTAGCGGGGCAGCAGAAGGAACTGGACTTGGTAAATCTGTACTTAGACATCTCAAAAATACAAAATATATTATCTATCTTCTCGATCCAGACAACTTAGAATATGATGTAAAACAACAAATTAATTTACTTGAAACAGAGGTTGAAAAATTTGATTCAAGATACAAAGAAATAAAGTTTCTTAAAGTTGTCAATAAATCAGACCTAAACAAAAAAGTTCCAAACTTTATAAACATTTCAACCCTAACAAACGAAGGTATTGATGAACTAATAGAAGAGTTAAATAGACTTAATTTTGAGGAATTAGAAAGAGTAAATAAAAGTTTTGAAAAAATATTTATTGAATCAGATAATTTTATTATTGATCAACATGGAGATAGCTGGATTGTATCAGGTAGTAAAGTAGATAAAATCACGAACCTAAAGGGCAGTTCCCATGAAGTCTTAAATGAAATTTCTTATAGATTTGAAAAATCATCAATTTCTAACGAGTTAAAAAATAGAGGAATTAAAAAGGGTGATATAGTAGATTTAAACGGACACGAGTTTTCATATGAGTAACAAATTAATTGTTTTAAAAATTGGAACAAATACATTGTTCGATAATGCTGAAATTAATTTTGATATGTTGAATACTCTTGCGAGCTCTATTAAACAGTACAGAAAACAAAATATTAACTTTGCGATTGTTACTTCAGGTGCTGTCCAATCTGGAGCAAATGAATTGAACTTATCAGAAAGACCTAAAAATTTAAAAGAATTACAAGTTGCATCAGCAGTAGGACAGGTAAGTCTAATAAACACTTATAAAGAGATATTTAACAAACAAGATATAAATATTGCTCAAATACTTATATCAAAAAATGTTTTGGAAGATAGAAGTCAGTTTATAAACACCACGGAAGCACTAAATGGTCTAATTTCTAAAAATATATTGCCGATAATTAACGAAAATGATGTCGTTGCAACTGAAGAATTAAAGTTTGGTGACAACGATAGGCTCTCAGCAATAGTTTCCATCATATTAAAAGCAGATAAGTTAGTTTTAATTACAGATAAAGAGGGTTTATATGATTCGGATCCAGAAATAAGTGAAGAAGCTCAAAAAATAGAAAATATTGAATATAACTCCGAAGAACTTAATGAATTGATCCCAAAATCTTTTTCAGGAAAAGGCATTGGAGGATTTTCTACAAAAATTATGGCGGCACAAATGGCTGGATTTTCGGGAATTGAAACCCAAATAATTTCTTGGTCTATAAATTGTGTTGATGATGTAATTAATGATGTAAAAATTGGAACAATTATTAAACCTTCAAATAAGAATATTAAACTTAAAAAAATCTGGATTGGATTTGGAATGACAATTGATGGCGAAATAATTATTGATGAAGGGGCAGAGGATGCATTAGTAAAAGACGCTTCACTACTTTCAAAAGGCGTATTAAAGGTTAATCAAACTTTTGAAGAAAATAATGGTGTAGAGATAAAAAACACAAAAAATACTCTAATTGGTAGGGGTGTTGTAAATTTATCAAGTAAAGAAATTGAAGATTCAAAAAATAGCGAAAATACTGTAGTAATTCATAAAGACAACTTATTAATTCTTTAAAAAATTTTACTTTCTAACAAATCAAATTATTCTTGTTATGTGCTTAAAGAAATCGGTAAAAATGCTGTAATGGCTGCAGAACAGCTTAAAACAGTAAATACAGAAACAAAGAATCAAATTTTAGACCATATGGCATCTGAACTAGTAAAAGATGCTGATGAGATTATTGATGCTAATAAAGTTGATTTAGAAAACGCAAAACAACTTGAGTTAACAGCTGCACTCACAGACCGATTGACTCTAAATAAAGAAAGAATTCAAGGTATGTCCGATGGACTTAAAAAAATTATCCCATTGGATGATCCAGTTGGACAAGTTACACAATCTTGGAAGTCAGAAGATGGGCTGGATATTAGTAAAATTCGTTCACCTTTTGGCGTCATAGGAATAATTTATGAAGCACGGCCAAATGTTACTAGTGATGTTTCAGGTTTATGTCTGAAGTCAGGAAATGCATCTATTCTCCGTGGCTCCAGTTATTGTTTAGATTCAAATTTAATGATTTTAAAAACTTTACAAAAATCTTTAGAACAAAATGATTTACCAAAAGAATCCATTCAGATTATTGAAAGTAAGGACAGAGAAGACACTATTGAATTTATGAATATGACAGAATATATTGATTTAATTGTACCACGAGGTGGAAAAGGATTAATTCAAACTCTTGTTGATAATTCGAAAGTACCTTTTATTTTGGATGGTGATGGCAATGTTCATCTCTATATTCATAGTGACACAAAAGAAGAATATATAATTCCAATTGTAATCAACTCAAAAGTACAACGTCCAGGTGTATGTAATGCATTAGAAACTCTTATTCTTCACAAAGATATATACGATAAACATGGGTCAAAAATTATTGATGCATTGAAAGAAAATGATGTAGAAATAGTTATTGATGAACAAATGAAAGACGACTTTCCTGAGTTAGAGATTGCTAATGATGAGCATTATGCAACAGAATTTTTAGACTTAAAAATTGCAATTAAAATTGTTGATAGTGAAAATGAAGCAATTCAGCATATAAATCTTTTTTCTTCCGGACACACTGAAGGAATACTTACAGAGTCAGATAAAGTTGCAGAAAAATTTTCAAGTTCCATTGATTCTTCAGTAATATTTATTAATGCTTCAACGAGATTTACTGATGGAGAAAAGTTTGGTTTTGGTGCAGAGATCGGCATTAGCACACAAAAACTTCATGTGAGAGGTCCTATGGGGTTAGAAGCATTAACGACAGAACGATATGTAATTAGTGGTAGAGGAACTGTAAGAGGATGAATAAAGAATTATCTATTAAAGATTTAGAATCGGTAAATTATTTTTCAAATGAAAATTTAGTTGATGTTATAAACGCAGCAATTTTTTTAAAAAAACCATTACTCATAGAGGGTCCTGCGGGCACTGGTAAAACTTTTTTAGCAAAGGCTATTTCATCTTTATTTAATCTAGAACTTATTAGGCTTCAGTGCCACGAGGGCATTGATGAAGATAAGGCAGTCTACGAATGGAATTATAAAAAACAACTATTAAGCATTCAACAAGATAAGAATGATGAAAATCTCTTTGATGAAAGCTACCTTATCAAAAGACCAATACTTAATGCATTAACCTCTGAGAAAGAAAGCTTATTTTTAATTGATGAAATAGATCGTTCTGATGAAGAATTTGAAGCTTTGCTTCTTGAGATTCTAGCTGAAAACCAAGTTACAATTCCTGAATTCGGAACAATAAATGGAAGTGATAATACGATTACTATCCTCACATCTAATGGCACTAGAGAACTTTCAGACGCTCTCAAAAGAAGGTGCCTTTATTTTTATCTAGACTTTCCTTCAGTAGAAATTGAATCGAAAGTATTGATGAATAATATTTCTGAAATTTCAGAAGAGCAAGCAAGGACATACGCATCTTTTATTTCATATGTTAGAAATTTAAACCTTAATAAGATACCGTCTCTAATCGAATCTGTAGAGTGGGTTAAATATAATTTAATTAATAAAAATAAATCTAATACTGACAATCTTGGAATACTTTTGAAAGACAAATCTGATCAAGAGAAATATAAAGAACAAATCGAAAATACCAATGAGCTCATTCAAGAATGACATAATTGATTTTTCACAATTCTGTAAAGAAAATCAGTTTTTTATATCAATAGATAAACTTGAAACTTATTTTAAATATATTGATTCAAAACAAATTCAATCTAAAGAAGATAAATTAAAATATTTGTTTTTGTTAATACCAAAAGATAAAGACGAAAAAGATCAACTTCAATACCTTATCAAAGAGTTTTTTAATTTCAGTACTGAAGAAACACCAGATTTTAATTTTAATTATCTTGATGAATATAAATTAAACGATAACTTTGAAGATATATTTATTGATCAAAATAATATCAATATAGATTTTTCTTCCATAGCTATTGATATAATTCAAGAATTTGAGAATTTAGATTTTTCCCGCCCAGTATCTAATGCATATTGGTTAAATCAATTAAAAAAAACACAAGCTTATAAAGAGATAATAAGTTTATTTGATATTCAATTTGAAGATTCCTTCGAAAATATTATGAATGATTTAAATAGGGAGAATTTTTCAAATTACTTAGATATGAAATTATTGGAATTATTAAAAGATGAAAGAAACAAAACAAGAGATGCATATCAACCATCGGAATTAAATAATAAAGATCAATTAAATGAACTAGATTATCTTTATACAAATATAGATGAAAGAAAAAAGCTTCTTGAACAGACTTATGCTTTGGGGAATAAACTTGCTCTTAAGTTTAAAAAACAAATTAAATATTCAAATAAAGGAAATCTAAATTTAAGAAAAACAATTAGAAAATCTATACAATCTGGAGGAGTGCTCCAAAATATCATCTTTAAACCAAAAAACAAGAAGAAGCCGAAATTAGTAATTTTATGTGATATCAGTGGTTCAATGGCTTTATATTCCCTCTTTGGTCTTACATTATTGTATGGCATGGTAAGTAGGTTTAATTCAATAAAGTCTTTTGTATTTATTGATGGAATAACAGAAGTAACAAAAGATATTAAAAAGCTTAAAAAAAATGAAATTGAATCCTTTCTAAAAAACTGGAATAACTACGTAAAACATGATGGTCATTCAGATTATTCAAGAACTTTTGAAGAACTAGTTGATGAAATAAAAAAAAGTAATTCTAACTATAAATGTTTAATAGTAATTGGAGACGCTAGAAATAACTATAGAGATATTGATGATCGATTAATTAATGAGGTTGGAAGATTATTCAAAAACATATATTGGCTCAATCCTGAAAGATTAAAGTATTGGAATACTGGTGATAGTTTGATAAGAAAATTTGATAGAGTAACTAACAATACTTCAGAAGTTAGAAACTATACACAAATGAAAAATTTCGTAAATTCAATCGATTTTAAACGAGATCTCAAGTGAAAAATATTGGTGTATTGGGTGGAACTTTTGACCCTCCTCATGGAGCTCATCTTAAAATTGCAGAAAGATCTTTAAATCAATTTAAACTAGATAAAATTATTTTTATTCCATCTGGTAATCCATGGCAAAAAAAAGATTCAACGCCTTATTATCATAGATTTGAAATGACAAAAATCTTAATT
Organism: uncultured Candidatus Actinomarina sp.; assembly: GCA_902609285.1. Taxonomy (GTDB): domain Bacteria; phylum Actinomycetota; class Acidimicrobiia; order Actinomarinales; family Actinomarinaceae; genus Actinomarina. Next base: position 11,898 of record CACLRL010000017.1, read on the forward strand.
AAAAATTCTGATTCATTGGAAATAAGCGACCTTGAAAGTTCAGAACAAAATCCTTCTTATACATATGAAACACTTGAAAAGTTACAGCACCCAAAAGAAAATTTATACTTCATACTTGGCTCAGATGCCGCAATGAATATAAAAACATGGAAAAATTATGATCAATTATCAAATTTGACGCAATTCTTAATCGCCCTTAGAAGAGAAGATAATTCTGAAACACTTTCTAAAAATTTTCCGTTTGATTATGAATTAATAGAAGGTGAAAAATTAGATTTAAGTTCAACTGGATTACGAGATAAATTAAAGAAAAATAGAATGAATAATAATGATTTACCTTCAGAAATTTTTAACTATATAAAGGAAAATAATATTTATTGAATTTTTTTGTTGAGTTCATCAACTTCTGTTTCTAACTCTTTAAGCTTTCCCAAAACATTATCTTCTATTTCCTCAATTTTTTCTATTTCTGTTTCTAATTCTTCGAGCTTTTCTAAAACATCATCGTTTGTATGACTATCAACATAATTTTGGATAAATTTTGCAGAAACAATCGCTGTAATAGTAGCTATCAATCCAAGTCCCAATAACATCAATAAACCAGCTACAACTCTGCCAAGGGTGGTCAAGGGTGTGATGTCTCCATACCCTACTGTTGTGATGGTTACCAATGCCCACCAGATACCGTCACCAAAAGTTTCAACTTGTGGCTCTGAAGCATAAAATAAGTAGCCGAAAATTCCTATGAAAAATATTAACGCTGCAAGAATAGTCCTCAGGCGTCTACTGTTGAAAATTGTCTCTAATAAAGAAAAAAAGTTTTTAACTCTACTCAAATCTCTCCTCAATATAAGAATAGTGTCTTTATTTTTTACATGGTAACATATTTAATAATGGCAGAAGAAAAAATAAAAAATTTACATAACTTTTTCTTTGAAAGCGTAATCGATATACTTCTGGTTCAAAAATGTACAAACATAAAAGCATTTGAAATTGAGAACAATAGCTACTTTGATGTAATTATTATGTGCAATGTTAATTCAAATACCCAAATGGTCTCTTCTATAAAAAAGCTTAAGAATTTAGTTAAATCTAAAAATAAAAACTTCTTTTCTGAGGGTTTAGATTCTTCATGGGCACTAGTTGAGTTTGAAGGTGTAGGTATCCATTTCTTCACGGAAGAAGCAAGAGAATACTATAACTTAGATGATTTATTTTTTGATAGCAATCTAATGCTTCAGTACGGGTAATCTTAATTGTATTGGGGCTGTAGCTCAGTTGGCAGAGCACGTGCATGGCATGCACGGGGTCAGGGGTTCAAATCCCCTCAGCTCCACAAACAAATATGAACTTAAAATATATTAAAGAGATATTTAGTCAAACAAAAGATTTGATAGGTTCTCAATCGGGAATCGCAGTTATATCAATTATTCAAGTTTCATTTGTGGTAAACCAACTTGGACCTGCTAAATATGGTGCAGTAGTACTTTTAATTGCAATACCAAGTCTTATTTTTCGTGCTTCACATGCAAGAAATAGTGATGTAAATCTTCTTGTTCTTAAGGATGGAAAAAACTTTTATTTTGAATCTATCTTTTTCAACTTTATAACCGGAATCTTTAGTTTTTTACTTTGTCTTGTAGTTTTTACAAATCCAATAATCATTAATTCATCTTTAGGTGATTATTTTGGCATTGAGACATTATCAAATGTTTTATTAATTTATTTACTTACAAGAATTATTCAGACTTTTTCGGAAACAAGTAAATCTATATTGATTTTTCATAATGATTTGAGAAGATACTCAATACTAGAAATTATCAGTGTAGTAGTAAGGTT
>CACLRL010000018.1 GCA_902609285.1 uncultured Candidatus Actinomarina sp.
AAAAGTAAAAGGTTTTGTAGTTACGAATTCTGGACCTACTTCTCATGCAGTCATAGTTGCTAAAAACTTGGGAATACCTTGTGTAATAAATTTCGATATATCAATCTTAGATTTAAGTACTGAGGAGCAAATTGTTATTGATGGAGATTCAGGCGAAATATTTTTAAATCCTGACGACAAAGTTCTAAATAGAGTTGAAGAAAGTATGGATAGAGTCGATAAGCTGAAAGAAATTTACAATCAGAAATCTATCGATGATCTAAATCTAACATTGAGAGCGAACATTGGAAGTAATGATGAAATACAAGCTTTTAATGATCAATTAATTAAATCCGTCGGGTTGTTTAGATCTGAATTTATTTATATTGATAAGACAACGAAGCCCTCATTAGATGATCAGATAAAGATTAATAATGAATTGAATTCAAAGTTTAGTGAAACGATTGTTTTTAGAACATTAGATATTGGTGGAGACAAACAAGTCCCTTATTTAAAATTGCCAAAAGAAGAAAACCCTTTCTTAGGAGTAAGGGGAATAAGGTATTCACTTGAAGAAGAAGCACTTTTTAGAGAGCAAATAATTTCTATACTTACCTCAGAATTAAATAATAAAGTAAAAATAATGTTTCCTATGGTGTCAATCTTAGATGACTTTACTAAAGCTAAAAATATTGTCATTGAGGAATCTGAAAAGTTAAAAATTAAAACACCTCCTCTTGGAATAATGGTCGAAACACCCTCCGCTGCATTAAATGCTGAATCATATGTTGGTCATGTGAATTTTTTTTCAATAGGAACTAATGATTTAATTCAATACACCTATGCGGCAGATAGAGGTTTAGCTTCATTAAACAAATACCAAGACCCACTTGATACTGGAGTATTAAAGTTGATAAATAGTGTAATTCAAGTTGGTGTTGAAAATAACATTGAAGTTTCAGTATGTGGAGATATGGCATCTGACAAAGATGCAGCTGTTGTTTTGTATCTTCTAGGATTAAGAGTCTTTAGTATTGCACCCTCACAAGGGCCAAATATCATAAATTCTCTTGTTTATGCAAAGAAGAATTTATCTCACATTACAAAAGAAGAAATACTTTCTTCATTAGATTCTCACAATTTGAGAAAACTCATATCATAAAAATATATTGAAAGTCATAGGAATATTACTTGCTGCTGGATCTAGCAAAAGATTTGGAGCAGATAAACTCTTCATAGAGCATGAAGACAAAGAACTTATTCGGTTTCCTATTGAAACTTTTTTGAAGAACAAAGAGATATCTTTGCTTGTAATTGTTTGTAACAATGAAAATATTAAAAGAATTAATGAGATTTTAAGCTCCATGAATTTTAAACAAGAAGTAATAACAATTTTGGGTGGAAAGACTAGACATGAAAGTGAATTTCTTGGGTTAAAAGCTTTGGATGAATTTGACATTGAGAAAAATGATCTTATTGCAATCCATGATTGTGCAAGATCTTTCTTGCCACCAGATTTACTAGAAGATCTGATAATTGAAGCAAAAAAGTATGGATCTTGCTCACCAGCAATGAAGGGTAAATTTATATCTAAAACTTCAGACCAAATTGTAAGTGAAAACATTATGGAAATACAAACTCCTCAATTATTTACTTTTGATATCTTAGAAAAAGCATATCTTCATAATGTTGAAAAAATTATGGATTCACACGACACAACTCAACAAGTATCAAAAATTTTAGGTGTAGAATCTAGGGTGATAAATGGTTCTAATTTAAATCTTAAAATAACATATAAAGAAGATTTAGAGATTTTAAAATCTAGACTTGGGGGGAATATTAAATAAATGAGTTTACTAGAGAGATATTCAACTTTTGTTTCAGACAGAGGTAAAAATACAAAAGTGGGTTTAATTGGTGCAGGCCAAATGGGTCAAGGCATTGTTGCTCAACTAAACAAAATGGACTTTACAGATTTAGTTTTAGTCATTGATAAAAATGAAGAGAAGTTACAACAGGCAATTAATAGGTATAATAACAATTCAAAAGTTACTTTATCAAGTAATGTCGAAGCTTTAGATGAATATGATCTAGATATTGTTATTGAGGCAACGGGTACTCCTTCATCTGGTGCAGATGTCGCCTCAAAAGTGCTCAATAGAAAAATTCATTTAATACTTTTAAATGTTGAAACTGAGGCAACTATTGGTTTAGCACTCAATGATGAAGCAAAGAAAAATAATTGCATTGTAACAGTTGGCGATGGGGATGAACCAGTAGCTGCTGTTGAATTATATAACTTCGCAAAAGAAATCTCAATGGATGTAATTGCAATTGGGAAAGGTAAAAACAATCCTTTTAACAAATATGCAACACCAAAAGATCTTGAAGAAGAAGCTCATAAAAAAAATATGAATCCAAATATGTTAACAAGTTTTGTTGACGGAAGTAAAACAATGATTGAAATGGCTGCATTAGGAAATTATCTAGATTTTAATTTGGATATTGATGGAATGCATGGGCCAGATTCTGATTATAAAAGTTTAAATTCAATCTTTATTCCAGAATCTTCAGGCGGAATACTTAATAATATAAATGTTGTTGATTTTGCATTTGGTGTTGCTCCAGGGGTTTTTGCAATTGTATATTCTGAAGATGATTATGTTAATTACGAAATGGAATACCTAAAAATGGGTAAAGGGCCCTATTGGACTCTTTATAGGCCTTATCACTTAACAAGTCTTGAAATTCCAAGAACAATCATGAAGTTAATGGTTGATAAAGAAACTCAATTAAGTGCTACATCATGGAATATTGAAGTTGTAGCGCATGCGAAGAAAGACTTAAAAGCAGGAACAAATCTTGGTTCAATTGGTGGAGATTATATTTTTGGTAAAGCTATGAAAGTCACGAATAGTAAAGGCCTTGCACCATTAGGCTTATCAGAAAATAATATTTTAAATCAAGATGTAAAAAAAGGTGACCCTATCCAAATAGATAGTCTAGATATAGCCGAGAATCATCTTTATAAATATTGGTTAATGCAAAATAGTTTGCTAAAGCATGATTAATTTAACTTTTTGTTATTATAAAATTTGAGATTGTAATGAAAAAACCTAATCAAAGAATTGGTGCAGACGTATTAAAAACAGAATTAGTAGATTTGTATAAATCAAAATCAAACAAATCTGCTACATACGCATTACATTTTGATACACAAGAGACAAATCAATTCTGTGACTTCACAGAAAAAATTCAACTTTTATTATCCAATTCAAATGTTGCTCATGGTTCAGTTACGATCTCAACTCCACACACAACAACAGCAATAATTATTAACGAATCAGAAACGGGTTATATTAATGACTTTAAAAGAAAATTAGAAGAACTTGTACCTTCTGATGAGTACTTTGAACATGATGATTGGGATCTTAGAACAGAAAATATGCAAGAGGATGAAAACGTGAATGGAAGATCACATGTTAGAGGTTCAATCATAGGATCTACATCCGTAACATTGCCAGTTGTAGATTCAGAAATCATTCTTGGCAGGTGGCAAAGATTGTTTTTTGTAGAGTTAGATTGTGCTCGTTCTAGACGACTTTTTGTTCAAATCCAAGATATAAATTAGTTTTTCACACTTAAAAAATAATCTGGTTCTTCTCCGACTTTCCACTTAATATTACAACCCATACTAGGAAGCTGTTCAGAAACCGGCTCTTCATTATTTATTAAAGCATCAATCGCACTTCTTAAACTTACTCCGTCAGTTGGAATATCATTACCAGGACGAGAACCATCTAATTGACCACGGTAAACAAGGGTACTTTCGTTATCAAATAGAAAAAAGTCGGGCGTACATTGAGCGGTAAAATTTTTTGCTGCTGATTGATCTTCATCAACAACATAAGGAAAGTTGTATGCAAGATTTGTTGCATACTCTTTCATTTTATCAATGCTGTCTTCTGCATATTTTTCTTGAGAACTATCATTTGAATTAATTCCTATTACGGCAATATTTTTGTCCATTATTTCATTTGTTAATTTCACTATCTCATCATTAACGTGTTTAACAAAAGGACAGTGATTACAAATAAACATTACAAGAGATCCTATTTTTCCATTAAACATTTCATTTGTATAAATTTTTTCATCAATACCTAAAAGATTAAAGTTAGGCATTTTTGTACCAAGTGGTAACATTGTTGACTCTACGTCCATAAAAACCTCCTATTTTAATTAAATTATAAGCTAGACAGGGGTTATATGACTGTCATGAATTATCAAAGTTACAAATTTATATGAAGATTTCTTTGAAGACGGATGAAAGGTGTGCTTTTATTTTTTATAATTAAACTATGTGATATTTGTAATATCACGTATTTGTTACAAAAAGTGACAGATTGATCAATCTAAAGGGGGATTGAAAAGATATGAGAGAATTCATACAACGCGTTGGTGGTGCTGCGTCAGGAATGGTTATTCCTAACATTGGTGCTTTCATCGCATGGGGATTAATTACATCCCTATACATTGGACCAGGCTGGGCGCCAAATGAAGATTTGTCGTCAATGGTTGGACCGATGATCGTTAACCTTCTCCCACTACTTCTCGGATACACCGGAGGTAAAATGATACATGGCCACAGAGGTGGAGTGATTGGTGCCGTAGTAACAATGGCAGCCATTGTTGGTACTTCCAGTCCTCAATTCCTAGGTGCTATGTTAGTTGGACCTGGTGCAGCATGGGTATTAAAACAACTTGATACTCGAGCACGAGATAGTGTCCCAGAAGGTTTTGAAATGTTATACGATAACTTTTCATCAGGTATCCTAGGTTGGATACTTGCAGTAGTAGTTTACAGAGGGCTTTCACCAATTCTACAAGCCATTACAGATGGTTTGGGAAATTTTGCTGCAAGCATGGTAGACAATGGTTTAGTTCCGTTAGCAGATATACCTATTGAGGTAGCTAAAGTTCTATTCCTTAACAATGCAGTTAACCAGGGAGTATTGACTCCGCTTGGTGTAGCTGATGCTGCTGAATCAGGAAAATCAATATTTTTCTTGCTCGAAACCAATCCAGGACCTGGTCTTGGATTATTGCTTGCTTATTGGGTAGCAGGAACTGGCATGTGGAAACAGTCAGCACCTGGCTCAATAATCATTCATTTCTTTGGTGGTATTCATGAAATCTATTTCCCATATGTATTGGGTCATCCAATTATGATTCTTGCAATGTGGGCTGGTGGAATATCAGCTGACCTTTGGTTCCAGGTAACTAATGCAGGACTAGTTGGTCCTCCATCTCCTGGTAGTATTTTTGCATATATTGCGATGCTTCCAAGAGACGGTGCAGCCAATGTTTTGATTGGTGTAGCTATAGGTGCTGTTGCAGCAGCAGTAGTTGGAACGATTCTATTGAGAATTAGACCAATTAAAGAAACTGATGCAGGGGTAGATGAAGCTATCGATACTTCAATTCCAGGAGTTGATGTATAAGAACTAAAAAAAATTAGTTATAATTGACTTGGGAGGAAACTCCCAAGTCAATTTTTTTTTGAAAGGAATATTATGAGTTCAATTGAAGCAGCAGATGTAAAAAAAATATGTCTAGCTTGTGAAGCTGGAGCAGGATCAAGTTTAATGGTAAAAAACAGTCTTATTAAAAAAGCTAAAAAAGCTGGAATTCAGGTAGAAATTGTTCATTCTCCTGCGACTCAGATACCAGCAGATGCAGATATTGTTGTTACACATCAAGGATTAGCAGGAGTAGCAAAACAATCAGCTCCTGAAAATGCCGTTTTAATTCAGTACCTAATGTTTATGAATGATCCTTCACTCAATAAATTAATAAAAGATCTTGCAGAAGGAAATACTATAACTTCTACATGACATCCAAACCAGTTTTAATAAAAGAATCAATACTGGTTGATCAAAATTTTAGTGATTTAAATCAAAGCATTGATACAGCAGGAAACCTCCTTCTTGAGAATGGATATATTGAGTCAGAGTACATTGCTTCAATGAAAGAAAAAGTCTTAGAACATCCATATACAACTTATTTGCCTGGAGCAGGAGTAGCAATACCCCACGGCATGTCAAATGGTTTTAAATTCATAAAACACACTGGTATCAGCGTTTTGCAAATACCTGATGGGGTAGATTGGATTGATGAAAAAGTTTATGTTGTAATCGCAATTGCTGCAAATAGTGATGAGCATATGAATGTTTTAGCATCTTTGAGTGATGCTCTCGAGTCTGAAGAAGATGCAAAAAAACTTTGGAAAACAAATTCAGTTGATGAACTTTTTTCAATTCTAAGTAACCAACAATGAATAAAGTTGCATTACATTTTGGTGCCGGAAATATAGGAAGAGGATTTATTGCTCCAGTGCTTCAAGAGAACGATTATGAAGTAGTTTTTGTTGATGTAGACAATGATCTGATTAATAAAATAAACACGTTTAAAAAATACAAGGTGAATTTTATAGGATCAAAAAATGAATATATTGATATTTCTAATATTAAGGCTTTAAATATTAGTGATACAGACAAAATTCAAAGTCTAATTTCAAGTTGTGAGATTATTTCAACATCGGTTGGTCCTCAGTATGTAAAAAATGTAATTGATGCAATTTCAAATGTAAGAATAGACAAACAAGTAAGCTTTATTGCATTTGAAAACAAATATAGAGCTTCAACATCTGCAAAAGAAGAAAGTGAATTCCACAACGAAAATGTAAAATTTGTGGATGTTGTAATCGACAAAATAGTACCGCTTCAATCAAAAGAAAGTCTAGATGTGAATGTAGAAAAATATGGGTCAATTGTTTTTGACAATAACAGAACGACACCCTTAAATTTTTCATCAGTTGTTAGAGATGGTGATTATGATTATGAATTTAAAAAAAAGCTATGGATGCTAAATGGCTTGCATTTATGTCTTGCATATTTTGGAATATCTGGAAATTACAAATATATTCATGAGCTCTACGAAAATAAAGAGACATACTCATTTATAAATTTGATATCCTCAGAAATAATGGAAAGTGTACAAATTCTACAATATGAAGAACGAGAAAATCTTGAAAAATATAAAAATATAATAAATGATCGATTTTCAAACAATAAAATCAATGATCAGTTGTTAAGAGTTGCAAGAAATCCTATGATAAAATTTTCATATTTAGAACGATTTCATGAACCATTGGATCTTCTTATACAAAATGATAAAAATATTTTAGGATTCAAAAAAATATTAGATTTAATATTTGATTATCCATATGAGGGTATAGATAGCTTTAATGAGTTCAAAGACGGAGTGCTAAACTTAGGTAGAGAAAATTTATATAAAAACTTTTGGAAACAAGATAAAAATTACAATATCTATCTTGAAAAACTTGGAGAATAATTTGTCGCAATCAAAAAAAGTAAAAATATTGATCTATCCTGGCCTACACGCGAGACCTGGAAGTGAATTTGTTAAATTTTGTCAAAAATTTGATAGTGAGATTGAAATCAAAGTGGGAGATAAAACAGCAAATGGAAAGAGTCTACTTGCCTTATTTAAAATCGAACCTAAACAATTTTCAATTATTGATCTAAGTATTTCAGGTTCTGATGAGGATGAATTAATGGAAAATTTAATAAATTGGAAAACTAATGCCTATAAAAGTAAAGAGGATTTTGATAATGAAAGTCTTAACGAAGAAGAACTTTCAGTTTTTGAAGTAATAAAAGATGAGTAAATTAAAAGAGCAAATAATTAATTCAGGTAAGGTTAAAAATTCGGAAGAATGGGACGCCACATACAATAAATTACCAGTTGTTATTGTTGAAAGTATCTCAACATTAAGTGAAGCACTAGAAAAATTAGATTCTGTTGGAGGTTACGGTTACCTTTGTATTTGGAAAAGAGATCTTTTTCTTTTTAATATGAAACTTGTTTCTAAAAGATGTGGTGTTATTGATGAAAATGCAAATATACTGAAAGCTGCAAGAATTCCAAAAAACTAACTCAGTTAACCACGTTTTTTTAAAATACCAAGCTTATGAATCAAATTCAAAGATCCAATTGCAAGTAGAAGTTTAATAAGCTCTCTCATCCACCAGAGGTTTTGAGGAATGTCCATAAATGCACCAATTTGTCCACCTATATACCCGCCTAACATTCCAGCAAAAATTAACTTTAAACCGTCTCTACTCCCAACTCCTTTTACAAAAATAGATGCAATTAATCCATAAATTAACCAGACAGCTAGTAATGAAATTATTGCCCAAATTGCACCCATGATTATATTTTAATGAAAAATTATTAGATTATTTCTTTGCAATTTTTTTAACAATTACTGACTCAATTCTTCGATTATCTATTTCCATAACTGTAATTTCCAATCCATTTATTGTTATTTTTTCACCTTGAGATGGAAGTTGTTCTGAATGGCTTAAAAACAATCCTCCAACAGTTGCGACATCTTTATCGTTTGGCTCTAATCCAAAAAACTCCTCAAAGTCATCTATGTCTGTCTTACCTTCAATGTTCCACTGACCAGGACCAAGTCTTCTGATCCCCAAAAATCTCTGATCATGTTCATCAGGTAGATCACCAACAAACTCTGATAAAACATCCTTAATTGTAATTACTCCTTCAATGCCACCATTTTCATCAATAACACAGGCAAAGCTTGATTTGTTTTCTCGAAGAATATTTAAAGCTGATAAAACTGTTGTATATTCTGGTAGATAAATAACATCCTTGACAAGATTTTCAATTTCAACTGAGTCTGAATCTGCTTTTAAATTAAATAAATCTTTAACATACACAATGCCAAATGTGTCATCCAGAGACTTAGATTTTGAAACAGGCATTCTTGATATTCTCTTGTCATTTACTAATGCTTTTACGTCAACAATATTTATAGGAAGTGATAAAAATAATACATCTACTCTTGGGGTCATTATCTCTTTTATTGGTCTGTCAGAAAAATCTAGTAATGAGTCAATAATCTCTCGTTCAGCAGGTAGTATCTGACCTTCGATTTCTCCAAGAGCAGTCAATGCTTGTATGTCAGCTTCAGTCACCTCGGCATCATCTTCATCAGAAGTTCTAACAAATTTCATTATTATTTTTGTTATAGCTTCAGTAAATGGTGCAAAAACTTTAGAAAGTAACTCTACTAAAAACGTAGTCCTAGATAAAAAAACTATTGGTAGCTTCGTTGCCAACGTCTTTGGTGTTATGTCACCAAATATAAGAACAATTACTGTAGTAAATATAGTTGCTATTGCGCTACCAGCACTTTCTCCAAACCTTCTAACAAAAATTAAAGTTGCCACAGATGCCATTAAAATATTTACGAAGTTATTTCCAACAAGAATTCCTCCTATAGTTTTTTCTATATTTTCTTTCGCTCGTTTTATTCTGTTGTTTTTCCTCGTTTCATCTAGTTGGTGAACTTTTTGCTTAGGTATAGAAGTTATAGCTGTTTCAGAACCCGATAACATGCCAGATAGTATTAAACAAAGAAAAAATACTATGTATAAAACGATATCAAAATTAATACTCAATTTGTATATATGATTCTAGAGGATTTTTATCCTTTATTAAAGAAATTATTTAATTTAGTTTTGGACAAGGGTTTTACTGCAAAAAAATCAGCACCCACTCTATTTGCCTGGAATTCATCAGCTTCTCTGTCAGCAATAAGGCCAATTGGTATATTTTTCGTTATTTTTTGCCTTTTCAACTCTCTAATTATTGATGGACCTCCATTATTTTTTACTTGCATATCAACTAATATAAAATCAACACGGTCATTCAGGTCTTCTACATCAATATTTTTAATGAGTTCATATTCAAAGTTTAAATACTTTTCTACTGATTCTATGACCCATTCATTATCACTATAAATTAAAATTTTCACAGTTTAAAAAGCATACTATTCTGTAATTTTAAATAATAATGACATATATAATTACTACTTTAATTTTTGCTGTTGTTGGGACTTCCCAATTAAACATATTCGAAATCGAAGGTATTTTTTCAAGTGCTCATTTAAATGCACTAGAAGAACACATAATCGATCAAGATTACGATGATGAAGACTTATTAATTCTTCAATATAGCTCAAAAGAGGGAAGCACCAATAGCGATTTGAAATTAAATGATCTACTTGCAAAATATGATATTCCTGTCGCTGTCTGGTTTGGACCATTTGAAATTTCTATTAATTTTGATTTATTAAAAAATTTTAAATATATAGGGTTATCTCCTGGAATTGAAATTTACAATGTAAATTTTGACCAGTCAACAGAAGATAAGTTTTGCGTAATCAACAAATGTAATTTTACGGAAAGAAAAATTATTATTTCTGATGAGGAAGGCGTTTATGATGGTTACCTTATAGTTGGAACCTTAGGTTCATTTATTGAGAATATTGATTTTGAGAAAACAGATCAATCAATAGAATTTTTCAAACCTTCTCTGTTAGAAAGGTTTTACATATCTATCTCTAACCCGATATTTACATATATGTTTTTTGTATTAGGTTTTGCGCTAATCGGATTAGAACTTTTTGCAATTGGACCAGGATTGATGGCAGTGGTTGGATCACTTTTAGTAATTTCATCTAGTCTTCCTTTTAATGAGTTTGGAATAAATTATTTTGGAATTGTTGTATTTTTAATTTCTTTTGTTATTTATTTAAAAATTTTATCGAGAGGATACTTTTCTTATTTAGGCGTAATAGCATTTTTAGTTTTATTTGCATCTTCCCAAATTATGTTTAGTAATTATGTAGTTATTGTCAATAGATTATTGTTGTTAGCAGTTTCTACTGCGTTAGCTTTATTTTATTTTATTGCCATACCGACTGTTATAAGATCAAGACTTACAACTGATACGAGTGGCGCAACCTCACTTGTTGATAAAGAATGTAAATTAATAGAAATACTCGAATCAGATGTTGCAATTGTTAGTTACAAAAATCTGAAATTGAGAGTAAATCTTGACATTAGTAAATCCTATCAAGAAGAAAATAATTATATTTTTAATGAAAAAGACGGAAACTTATATATTTAAGAAATATCAATAAAACTTCGCGAAAAAAACCTTTTGCCATTTAATTTTTTTGAAATAATGTTCCAATATGTTAGAAATAAAAATTTCAACTTGGCAATACGATGCTCTTTGTAGACAACATAGTACAAATTTATTTTTCCCACCAGCCACCTTTGAAAAAAAAGAAGATAGAGAAAAAAGAGAATTAAAAGCGAAGGCTGTATGTAGTGGTTGTCCTGTGAAAGTCAATTGCTTAGAGGAGGCTAAGGAAATTGAAGAACCTTTTGGAATTTGGGGAGGACTAAATGAAGTTGAACGCAAGAGGAACTTAATTTTTTCCTAAATTATCTTTCTTGTTCCTAATTTATCAATTTTTGTTGTAATTTGTAACCTATCCAAAAGTTCGAGGTATGGAATAGAATATTTTCTTGAGAGATTAGATTCCTTTTTAAAATCACTAACAGAAAAATTTTTAGGCAGTTTTTTTACAATTGAAATTAATTTTTCTAAATGTAAATCAGAAATTATAAGCTTAGAGTTGACTCTATAAA
>CACLRL010000019.1 GCA_902609285.1 uncultured Candidatus Actinomarina sp.
ATGGTCTGATTATTGGTGGGGTTTCGCCAGATAATAATTTAGTTGAAATGATTGAAATAAAAGATCATCCTTATTTTGTTGCTTCACAATTTCACCCGGAATTTAAATCTAGACCGTGGGAACCTGCACCATTATTCAATGATTTTATTGCTTCATCTATAAAAACTAAATCATCGGAATCTAATAATATTGTCTCAGAAACAGTCAAAAAAAAGTAAATCTGCTTTAGTTCAAGACTTTTGTAACTACCTACAATTTAACAAAGGTTTATCAGACAACACTATAAAAGCTTATAAGTCAGATATTCTTAAATTTTTACAATTTCTTGAAGGAGATGAAATAAGTAATGAATCTTTACAACAGTATGTAACTTTACTTTCTAATAAAAATCAATCTGAAAATTCAAAAGTTAGAAAAATATCATCAATTAATCAGTATGTTCAATGGTCGAATTCAGTTAATTTATCAAAACAAATAAATATTGAAAAAATATCATTAAAAACTGGTTCCTATCTTCCTGAGACGCTTGCAGTATCTGATATTATAAAAATGATTGATTCGTATGACTTTGACAATTTTTTAAATGCTAGAAATAAAGCCATTATTGATTTTATGTACTCTACAGCTTGTAGAGTTTCTGAATTAACGGATGTTAAAATTTCAGATATTGATTTCGATGATAATTTTGTAAAATTACAAGGAAAAGGATCAAAACAAAGAATTGTACCTATCGGTAGTGAACTAAATGAAACTTTGCAATCTTATTTAAAAATAAGAAAAGAATTCGAGAATAATGAATCATTTTTATTTATATCTAAAAATAAAAAGAAACTAGATAGATCTGCTGTATTTAGACTAATTAAAAAAACTGCATTAATTGCAGGTATAAATTCATCAGTACATCCTCATACCCTTAGACACAGTGCTGCAACACATATGTTGGAAGCTGGATGTGATTTAAGAACCCTTCAAGAATTTTTGGGACACACATCTGTTTCTACAACGAAGATTTATACTAAATTAACAAAAGAATTTTTAGTTGAAATTTTTAAAGAAAGTCATCCAAGAGCATGAAAACATATTTGAAAATTAAAAGAGCAATAAGATATCTATTTTACAAACATATTTCTGTTGAAGATCAATTAAAAGTTAAAGAACAATTCAATAATGACGATTTAACTAGACTTTTTTGGCAATTATCGATGCAGGACAGACATCACTCTATTGAAGTGCTTGAAAGAACTATAAATAAAACTCTTGATGATGAAATACTTTCGCTTAAAGAACTAGAGTCTCTTAATGATTTATATACCCTATGTTTGTTGCATGATATTGGAAAATCAGCAGGTAATTTTTCATGGTTATTTAGAATTTTTTCCGAATTAAATATTGTAAATAACCAAAAGTCAAAAATTTATCTCAATCATGAAAGCATTGGATTAGAGCAAATGAAAAAACTTTCCATTGACGATAAAGTTTTGAAGTATTATCAAAAAGAATTATTAGAGAATAAACATTTTGTATTGGATAAGACTGATTATTAATGCAACTTGAAGAGCTAATATCTAATCTTAAAACATTAATAATCGATTTTTCCGATGATAATAATACAAAACAAAACACTAACTTAACAAATCTATTTAATTCACTTAATTTAGATCATGTAAGAAAAGATATTGATAGTTTCTCTGAAATAGTACTACTTGTTGCGTCACTCTTTGAACTAAAAGCAAAAAGTTTAATTCCACAAAATGAAAATGTTGATTGGCTTGATGAAATTCAGCTTATAAAAGATAAAGATTTAGCATTTGCAAGACTTTTACAATTTAAAGCTTTTTCTGAGGTTGGTATTGCGTTGGCTTCAAGAATTAGAGAAAATGAAACATCAATTAGTGCTTTCAAGTATTATCAAACTTTAAATCTTTATAAAAAACCTGATATCGAAGTAACGATTGATATAAATAATTTCAATGGTACTGCTGAAGAAGTATTTCAAAGATATAAATCTATAAAAGGATTTGATCATATAGAATATGACTTACCAGATATCGATCAGGCAATTAATGATTTATTATCAAAAGTTGATAAAAAGCTAAACACTTCATTTGAGGAATTGGTTTCAGAAGTTGATTCTTCAGAAAAAGCTGTTGCTGTGTTTTTAGCATTATTAGAAGCAATAAGATGGGGATTTGTAAAAGCAGAACAATTAAATAATAATGATTTAATTAAAATTGAGAAAAACTATGAACAATAAAAAAATTATTTCAGCCACGCTATTGGTAAGCGACGGTCCAGTTGAAAATGAATATTTTTATGAATTATTACAAATTGAACAAAAAGATTTAATAAATATATTTGAAGAAATCAATAATGATCTTCAAAATTTTGAATTTGGGTTTTATATACGGTTTGATTTAATAAAATCTGATTTAGTTACTGTAAATGATATTCCAAAATATCTTGACTCAGTAAAACCACCTTCTATTTTGAAAGGTTTATCCACACCGGCATTAGAAACTTTAGCAATAATTGCTTATGAACAACCAGTTACTAAATTAAAAGTATCCGAGATAAGGGGAGTAGAATCAGAATCATCTATTAAAACTCTCGAGTCTCGAGGGTTAGTACAGAAATCTGGAGAACTTGATGTACCAGGAAACCCAATTCTATATACAACGACAGATATATTTTTAGAAAAAACAGGATTTCAAAGTATTGATGAACTTCCTAATATTGGTGAATATTTTTCTTCACCTGCAGAAGAAGAATAATTGAGAATAAATAAATTTTTAGCACTTCATTTAAATACCTCTAGACGAAAAGCCGATGAATTAATCCGTTTAAACAAAGTAAAAATAAATGGAAAGCTTGCAAAATTAGGAGATGAAGTATTTACTAATGATAAAGTTTCATATGATTCAAAAATAATAGAATCATCAATAACATTTAAATACTATAAGTTCTACAAGCCAAAAGGCTATATTTGTTCTCACAAAGCCCAAAGTAATTCAAAAATTATATATGAAATAATTCCGGACAAATCCCTTAAGTTCAATGGGAGACTCGATAAAAATTCGGAAGGATTAATGCTTCTTAGTAATGACGGCGATTGGCTTAACAGTACAATTCACCCCTCTAAAGGATTGATAAAAAAATATATTGTAAGTGTTAGTAACCCGATTAATCTTCAAAAATTTAAAAAAGCTGTAGTTGATAAAGAAGAATATCTAAGAATTTTAGATATTCAAGAACTCAAAAGATTAACATACAAAGTTTCTTTAAAAACTGGTAAAAATAGAGAGATTAGAAGAATTTTCGATTCAAATAATATACAGATTATGACTTTAAAGCGAGTTTCGATTGGTGACTACAAACTAGGAAATTTAAAAATAGGTGAATTAAGAGAAATTAATTCATGAAAAAAATATAGTATTAGATTATGGAAAAGTTCATTCTTACAATTGATGGTCCATCAGGAGTGGGTAAAACATCAATTGGCAAACATTTAGCTGATATTCTTAAGTGTAATTTTTTTTCAAGTGGAAATGTTTATAGATCTCTAGCTATGTTTATAAATAAAAATATTGATAAGGATTATGGAAAATATGATATTGAGATATTAGATGGTATTTGTTACGTAAATAAAGAAACATATAGTTCGGAAGATTTGTATTCAAATGAAGTTACAATAACTAGTTCTAAAATTGCCAAGGAAGAGAAGATTAGAAATTATGTTAAAGAAAGTCTATTGAAATATTATCAATCTTTAGATAAATCCTTAGTTATCGAAGGTAGAGATATGGGCAGTGTCGTATTTCAAAATGCAAAATATAAGATATATTTAGATGCTGATTTGATAACTAGAGGTAAAAGAAGAGAGGATCAGTCAAAAATGAATGAAACTGTATCTGATTTAAAAAAACGAGATTTAGAAGACTCAAATAGATTGATTTCTCCATTAAAAGTTCCCGATGGAGCTTTAGTAATAAACAATACAGACTCAACTCTTCAAGAAACAATTAATTTGATTATAGAGAAGCTAGGGCTTCAGTAGCTGACCAACTCTTATCTTTCGAGATACTATTTTTAGCTTCTATCTTATTACTGGGAAACATTGTTTCAAGCAATCTTGAAAGAGATGAAATATTTGCTCTAAGCTCTTTTGGAAGTGGGAAGTATTCATCCTCATCTGTGTCTATATAATACTCAAAGTTTTTAGGTTTTAAAAAATTGGAAATCTCATTTACAATATGTTCGGGAGCGGATGCGCCAGCAGTAATGGCTACATCTTTACTTTCTAAATTTATATCTTCTAAATCATTTAAAGTCTCTATTCTGTAGGCTTCTTTTCCTAAGTTTTTTATGGTTGTCACTAAAGCTTTAGTATTACTTGAAGTACTTGACCCTACAACAAGTACAACATCAACATTACTTGAAATATTAATTAAAGCTTTTTGACGATTTGTAGTTGCGTAACAAAGATCACTTTTTCTTGGAAGATCTAAATTATCAAAGTCTTCTTTTACTTTATCTAGTATTGGCTCCCATTCAGACATGGCTAGAGTAGTTTGAGCAAGTAATGCAACTTCTTTATCCTGAAAATTAATATTTTTAATATCATCAACAGACTCTACTAAATGCATATTTTCTGGTGCTACTCCCAATGCTCCAATTGCTTCATCATGATTTTTATGGCCTACATATATTATCTGTTTTCCACTTTCACTAAATTTCTTAGCTTCATGGTGAACTTTAGTTACTAATGGACACACAGAATTGACGCTTGTTAATGATATATTTTTAAATTCTTTTTCAATATCAGGTGCCGTACCATGGGCAGACAACATAACGATTGAATCTTTTGGTAATTCATCAGTATTTTCAATAAATATTACATTTTTTTTCTTGAATTTTTCTACAATCCAGTCATTGTGTACAATTTCGTGATAACAATAAACTGGTTCATCGTATATTTTTAGCATCCAGGTTAAGGCTTTTATTGCCATTTCTACACCAGCACAAAACCCTCTTGGAGTTACAACATAGAGCTTATTTACCATAAAATAAGATTAGCTATATTTAAAATATGAATGAAAATAAAAATAATGAAGTAATTCTGATTGGCTTACCTAACTCAGGTAAATCAACACTAATTAATACATTATCAAAAAACAAAACCTCAATAGTTGGTTCAAAGCCAAATACTACGAGAGACAAAGTTAGTCAGAGAATAAATTTCCATGATAAAGAAATTATTCTATCTGACTTACCGGGTTTAGACGATAATCCAGACTTTTTAAACAATGAATTTCAAAAAAAGGTCAAAGAATTCTTGATTGATGCCAACAGGATTTTATTTGTAATAGATATTGACTCTAAAAACTTTGATGGTCTTGATAAAATTAATTCATTAATTCAAGAAATAGATGCCGAAAACAAAGTTTTAACTGTATTTAATAAATGTGAAAATTTTAATAATTATGAATTAGATAAAAGATTATTTAAATATATATATGACAGAGAATTTTATGTGTCTGGATATCACAAAATTGGAACGGAGGAGTTACTTGAAAATATAATTAAGAATTCAGGCATAAGGACATCATCAAATAGCATTAATGATATATTTATTTCAATAATTGGAAAACCAAATTCTGGAAAGTCAACACTATTTAACTCACTTTTAAATGAGGAAAGGTCAATTATTTCTGATATTCCAGGCACGACTAGGGACTCATTAGTTGAAGAGATAGTATTCAATAACAAATCTTTTAAAGTTATTGATACAGCTGGTGTCCCAAGAAAAAAACAAAAAAATCAAGTTGATAGATATGCATCTACCTTATCTTTGAATACTTTAAATAATTCACTCATATCTTTTGTTGTAGTCGACTCTACTGAAGGAATTAATTTTGAAGATATGAGATTAATTAGTGAGTCAATTGATAACTTTTCTACACCAATACTTGTACTAAATAAATGGGATTTATTAAATGAGGAGGAAAAATTAAATATAAATACGAATTTAAGCAATTATCTAAAGAAGTTTAATTGGATAAAAGTGATAAGAATTTCAGCTCTCACAAAAAAAGGTTTAGATAAATTTTCAAAGACAATAAATGAAATTTACAAACAGCTTGAATCAAGAATCGATACTTCTGAATTAAATTTATATTTCAGAGAAATATGGGTTGCAAGTCCGCCACACCCTTTTAGGGGAAGGCGAGCAAAATTAAAATATGTTACACAATATGAAATAAATCCACCATCATTTTCTTTTAATTTGAGTTCAAGAATACCAAAAAATTATGAGTCATTTATTGAAAATAAACTTAGAAAAGAATTTAAATTCTCGAATATATCATTGTTAATAAAGTTTAAGTCTTAATATGGAAAATTTTGGTTTTAAATTTGGTGTATTTTTATTTGGATTTTATTTAATGATTAGAATATACCAATTATTATTTGGTCTTTTATAACTTTTTTATTTAAATTATCAAATTGATGTATAAATAAAGACGTTTTTTTATTGATATCTTTTGCAATTAATCTACTATGTATATATCCACTTTTTTTTAAGTGGATTTTTTGTATACAAAAAGGAGAAAAATTGAGTAATTTTAGAGGATCCAGATCTTGGCGCCTTATTTTACTTTTCTCAATTTTTGCTTTAGTTGTAGTAGCTTGCGGTGATACCGCTGAGGAAGAAGAGGTTGTAGAGGAATCTACTGAAACAACCGAAGCTCCAGCTACAACAGCTGCAGCAGTTGAAGAAGAGGCACCTGCCGGACCGGCTGGTGTATATAAGATGGCAATTTATTCTGATCCACAAACTAATAATTATTGGACTTATCTCGATACTGAAAATGATGTTTGGACTAGTTATGTTATGTCCGGACAAGCTGTTTCTTTATTCACATTGTCAGTACCAAACTATCAATTAGTTGCATCAATGGCTACAGAGCTAGTTGAAACATCAACTGATAATGGTGATGGCACCTTTTCCTATAGTGTTCCTATAGTTGAAGGTTTTGAATGGAGTGATGGCGCCCCTATAACAGCAAATGACTGGGAATTTACTTTTAATACTGTAAAGAACTTAGGACTTGCTGGAAACTGGCTTGGATTATGGACACTTGGAACTGAAGAAGCTCAAGGTGTCACAAGTGTTGAAGCTACTGATGACTATACAGTCAAAGTAACATTTAACTTTGATCCAGGTTTGGCCAAATGGCAGTATGGTGCTGCACAAGCACCTGCATTAAGCAAAGCTTACTGGGAACCAATTGCTACTGACAGAGAGTCATTACTTGCAGCTGATGCTTCAAGTGCTCCTGTTGCTAGTGCTTTCGTTTATGATAAGCTAGAACAAGGTGCGTTTTATACATGGGCTTATGATACAAGTTCAATGTATGCACCAGGTGGTGAATACACTATCTATGATTCCGGTGGTACCGGAATTAAGTGGGATAATGGTAAAGCACCGGCTGTAGATGCAACATTTGGTGATGTTTCAGGAGATTCATTTTCATACTCAGTAGGTCCATTTGTTGGAACAGTAGAGTTCACACTATATGGTGATCAAGATGCTGCATATTTAGCATTTCAAGATGGTGAAGTTGATTTCGTTCTAAACCCATTAGGAGTTAAGAGAAATACATTTAACCAGCTTGCAACTACACCAGGTGTTGAAACTATCATTAACAATCCAAATGGAATGAGATATTTTGCATCTAATACAAGAATTTTCCCTGGAAGTAATAAAGCTTTCAGACAGGCTATTGCTTGTATTATTGATAAAGAATTTATTATTGACAGTGTTCTTCAAGGAACTGTCAAAAGTATGGATGGTATGATTTCATCTGCACTTACTGCTTGGGTTACACCAACAGAAGGTGTTATGGCAGAATGTAAAGAATTAGATTCTGTTGGAAAGTGGGAAAAATCAATATCTATATTACAGGATGCTGGATGGACAGCTGATGACTGGGGAGAACACCCTGGAAATGACACTAGAGCCATTCCACCAACAGGAATAAAAGGTCCTAATGGTGAAGTTGCACCCGATAATATGTTAATTTATGCTCCAGGTCCGGGTTATGATCCATTGAGAAATACATTCTCTCTGTTCATAGCTGATTACATCAGACAATTAGGGTTTGATGTTACAGCAAGACCTACTGGATTCAGTGTTATTGTTGACATTGCTTTCAGTGCCGAGGGTTGTAAAGATTGGCATTTCTACATGCTTGGATGGGGAACAGGAATTTTCCCTGACCATACAGTAGAATTCTTCAAGTCTGACAAAGACTCATGTGATGGTGGATTTAATACACCAGGATTTAGTAATGCTGAATTTGATGCATTTGCTAACCAATTTGAAGCTGCAAAAACGCTTGAAGAAGCTGTTGCTGCATCAAACGCAATGGAGAAAATACTTTACGATGAATTACCATACGTAGTATTATTTAACCCTCCAGTTCTTGAAGTTTATAGAAGTGATAATATAACACTTCCATTTACTGATGTACTTGGTGGTATAACTAGCGCTTGTAACGGTTGTCCAAGCACAGTTCAAACACAACAATAAGACAGCCAAAGTTTAAAATGGCGGGCATTAGAATGTCCGCCATTTTATAATTAATACTTATGTACAAATATATATTTAAAAGAATTTATCAATTAGTAATAGTGTTTTTTCTTTTTTTAGTTAGCTCTTATATTCTTTTTGATGCAATTCCCGGAAATGCATTTCAAAATATGCTTTTAAATCCTTTATTACCTCCTGGTGCTTATGAACAGGTACTCGCACTATATGGTTTAGATAAACCGTTATCAGAACGAATTGTTTTATACATTACTAATTTTTTCAAAGGGGATTTTGGATATTCATATAAATATTATCCGAAAACACCGATTGAATTGATCGCTGAAAGATTACCTCGTACATTGATGTTATTTGCAATGGTAAATATTGTATCATTTTATACAGGTTTTTTAGTTGGCAAAATACTTGCTTGGAGAAGGGGTTCAAAATCTGAAACTTGGATTACTATAACTTCTGTTTTTTCTTATACAGTTTTTTATCCTTGGTTTGCTTTGATGATGCTGTGGTTTTTCGGATACAAAATGGATTGGCTTCCAATAGGAAAATTTTTATATCCAGAAAAATGGTATGACGCTCCATTTGATAGTGATGTGATATTTACATTAATGATTAAATTTACTGTTATTGTTTCTATAATTCAATTTTTGATTTACATGTTTACTAGAAATATCGAATCTTTAAACACAAAACGTAATTTACGTTTTTTCGGTTTTATATTAAATATCATTGGGAGTTTTATTTTTTGGAATACTGGCGATGCTCTTACTAAAAAAATCTACGCTATGGATATTGCCTATCATATGATTCTTCCAGTTATCACAGTAACAATTGTTGCTTTCGCTGGAACAGCCCTTTTGACAAGAACTACAATGATGGAAGTTTTAAAAGACGATTATATCCTAACAGCAAGAGCAAAAGGCTTATCTCAAAGAAGAATCAGAGATAGACATGCTGCAAGGAATGCATTACTACCAGTTGTCACTTCATTTATTTTTACAATTGTTACTATCATTGACGGTTCAGTACTAACTGAAACTATATTTTCATGGCCTGGAATGGGTCAATTAATATTGGATAGTGTTCTTAACGAAGATATACCCGTTGCCATGGCTACATTTTCATTTATCGGTGTATTTGCTTTAGTTGCTCACTTCATAGCTGATATTTCTTATGCATATTTAGATCCAAGAATAAGAATTCAAAGTCAA
>CACLRL010000020.1 GCA_902609285.1 uncultured Candidatus Actinomarina sp.
GCATCATGTCTAGGATTAAATTCTTTACTTGTTTTAAGAATTTTATTAACTTTTATCTCATTAGAAATTAAAGAATTAAAAGAATTGAGAAAATTATTATTTAGTGGTTTATTGACTTTTAAACATAGTATTTGGGACTTGGCATGAACACCTGCGTCAGTCCTACCAGAATATGTTAAATCATAATCTTTAAACAATTTATACAAAATTTTTTCTATTTCTCCTTGAATTGTTCTGTTGTTGATTTGTTTTTGGAAACCATGAAAATTGGTTCCATCGTAAGAGATATCTAGGATATAAGAAAACAATTTATATTATTATTTTTAATGGGTCTGACGTCCAAAATAAAATAAATATAAAAATGGCTGAAGAAAGTTTTGTATTTCTCTTTTCCATAAAAAAACCAAGTTCAAGTGATTTAGCAACAGCATTATAAATCCAAAAGATAAGAAGTAATATAAAGACTTGGTTAACTCTATCTCCAAAATTCATGAAAGAGTTTTGTAAGAAAAACCAAATTGAGACAAATCCAACTAATCCATGGGAGTAACCCGTAATTGTAATTATTGAATTTAAATCAACATTTTCTTTGAATACTCTGCCGAGTGCAAACCACATAACAAGGCTTGAAAATACCCATGAAAATGTTCCATCTAAAACTCCAAAAAAAATTAAATCAAAAATATTATTTATATTTGAATTAAATAAAAGTGGAATATAAATAGCAAATAAACTAAATGTAACAATTAAAAAGGCATTGCCTGTTTCATATCTGTCTTGGGTAATTTTTAGTATTGTTTCAGAGTCAAATCTTATGAAAAGTTTGAATTGTCTCCAAACATCTTTTAATGTATTCAAATTAAACTAACTCTAGTACAGCTAGCTCAGCTCCATCGCCTTTTCTATAACTTGTTCTAGTTATTCTGGTGTATCCACCATCTCTATCTTGATATTTTGGACCCAACTCATCAAAAAGCTTTGCTACGATTGCTTTATTTTGTATAAACTTTAAAACTTGTCTTCTGTCATGAAGTGAGCCTTTTTTTGCTTTAGTAATTACTTTATCAACATAGGGTTTAGTAACTTTAGCTTTGGTTAATGTAGTTTCAATCTTTTCAAATTCAATTAGAGAAGCAATTAAGTTACCTATAATCTGATCCTCATGAGATGAAGATCCTCCAAGAAGTTTTCCTTTTCTTGGTCTAGGCATCTGAATTATCTTCCAAATTCAAGTCTGAACTTGTTGGTAAGCTAAGGCCAAGCTCATCTAATTTTGCAACAAGCTCGTCTAAGCTTTTTTGACCAAAGTTTGTTAGATTGAGCAAATCGTCTTCTGTGTATTCAAGAATTTGTCCAACAGTTGTTATATTTTCTCTTCCAAGACAATTTCTTGGTCTTTCCGATAAATCAAGAGCGTCTACAGACAATGAAAGGTCTGGGGAACTTCCTTCTGAAATAGTTAATTCTCCTAATTCAAGACCAATTCCCTCATCAATATCTGCAAATAACTTCCACAGTTCTCCAAGAGTTTTTCCTACTGAAGATATTGCTTCACTTGGCTGAATGGATCCGTCAGTTTCAACATCAAGAATCAATTTATCATAGTTTGTGACCTGACCAACCTGTGTTGGAGAAACTGCATAACTGACTTTGACTACTGGAGAGAACATAGAATCAATTGGTATAAAACTTGAATCACTGGTTTTGTTCTTATCTGCCAAGCGATACCCTACTCCGTGAGCTATCGAAACTTCCATGTCTAGTGTTGAATCATTTGATAAAGTACAAATTTTCAGATCTGTATTTACAACTTCTACACCAGCAGGACATTGAATTTGTGCTGCATTAACTTCACCCGGTCCTTTAGCCTTAACGGTTAATGTATGACTTTCTTGATCGTCAACTTTAAGAACTAAGCGTTTAAGGTTTAGCAGTACATCTAATACATCTTCAACTACACCAGGTACTGATGTGAACTCATGATTTACTCCATCAATTTTAACGCCTGTAACGGCAACCCCAGGTACTCGAGAAAGTAAAGCTCTTCTCATTGTATTACCTAATGTCAAACCAAATCCAGTTTCAAGTGGTTCGATCGTAAAACTTGTTCTTGACTTATCAAGATTTTCCTGAGATATTTCTGGCCTTTGTAAAATTAACACGTGTTTTCCTTTCTTATATTCTATTTAGAATAAAGTTCTACTATTAATTGTTCTTCAATTTGTTGACTAGCGTCATTTCTTGTTGGCTGATTCAAAACTTCAATACTTTTTTTCTTTTCATCTACTTTTAACCATGACGCATCTTCTCTGTCTTGTCCCGTATCTAAAGTATGTTGGATTACTATTAAGTCACTACTTTGATCTTTAAGTTCAATTTTATCTCCAGGCTTTATTTGTATGGAGGGGATATCAATTAATTTACCATTAAGTTTGAAGTGTCTATGAGAAACTAATTGTCTTGCCTGAGGCCTAGTAGCAGCAAATCCTGCTCTATAAATAACATTATCAATTCTTGATTCAAGCAAAACAAGAAGGTTTTCTCCAGTTATGCCTGGCATCCTTGTTGCTTCTTTGTAATAATTTCTAAATTGCTTTTCAAGAACTCCATACATATATCGGACTTTTTGTTTCTCTTTTAATTGAGTTCCGTAATCAGTCTCTCTCATTCTTTTCTTACCATTTTCCCCTGGTGGGTATGGTCGGTCTTGAAGAGCTTTATCGCCTTTTCTATTTTCAAATACGTTAAAGCCTAATCTTCTTGAGACTCTAACTCTTGGCCCAGTATATCTAGCCATTAATTTCTTCTCCTTTTCTTAGGGCGACATCCATTGTGTGGGGTTGGCGTAATATCTTTAATTGATCCAACATCCATTCCCATGTTTTGCAATGTTCTTACAGCTGTTTCTCTTCCAGCACCGGTACCACTTATTATGATATCCAGTTTATGGATTCCGAATTCAGTTGCTCTTCTAACAGCTTCTTCAGCTGCAACCTGTGCAGCATAAGGGGTGGACTTTCTAGAGCCTTTAAATCCAACTGAACCCCCTGATGTCCAAACTACTGTTTCTCCATTATTGTCAGATATATTGATAATTGTATTGTTGAAGCTTGCTTTAATATGTGCAATTCCAGAAGGAATATTTTTTTTATTTTTTTTCTTTGATTTATGATCAGCCATTATTTCATTACTTTCTTCTTACCAGCAATAGCAAATCTTGGACCTTTTCTAGTTCTCGCATTTGTATGAGTTCGCTGTCCTCTGACTGGAAGTCCAGTTCTATGTCTCATACCCTGGTAAGTTCCAATCTCAGTCTTTCTTCGTATATTTTGAGATACATCTCTACGTAGATCACCTTCTACTCTAAAATTTGATTCAATATATTTTCTTATCTTGGCGACTTCATCATTAGTAAGGTTGTTAACTCTTGTATCTGGATTTATTTCTAAGTCATTACAGATATCTTTTGCTCTCTTTGCACCAACACCATGGATGTATCTAAGTGATGCAATCACCCTTTTTTCTCTTGGTATATCAATACCTGAAATTCTAGCCAAGCTTAACCTTGCCTCTGTTTGTGTCTTGGGTTTCTTTTATTGATAACATAAAGCTTTCCTTTTCGACGTACTATTTGGTCGTTAGGACCTCTTTTTTTAATACTTGCTTTTACTTTCATTTATGTCTCCAAGTAATCCTACCTCTTGTGGGATCATATGGTGAAACTTCCATTTCAACTACATCTCCAGGCAAAATACGAATGTACCTCATTCTCATTTTCCCAGACACATGAGCTAAAATTTCCGCTCCACTTTCAAGTTCAACCTTAAATGAAGCATTTGGGAGAGTTTCTTTAACAGTCCCTTGGACTTTAATAATATTTTTTTCTTTTTCTACCAAAATGACCCGATTTTAAGACCGATTCACCAGATTAGTCAGATTATGAAGTATTACCAACATTTTTCGTAAATTTACCTTTCTGTAAAAATACATACTTCATCCTCCATTATTCCTATTGTATGCTCCCAGTGTGCAGATTTTTTTCCATCAACTGTCCTCACAGTCCAACCATCGGGGTCAACTTTTGTTTCTGCCGAACCAATATTAAACATGGGCTCTATGCAAATTGCCATACCTGTTTTTAAAGTAAATCCTTTGTTTTTGATGCCATAATTTGGTACTTGTGGATCTTCATGCATCGAGAGCCCTATGCCGTGACCAACGTATTCTCTTACAACACCATAAGAATTTTTATTTCCTATTTTTTCAATTTTATTTCCGATTGTTCCAAGTTTTTGTCCATCCTTAACAAGCTTTATTCCTTCATAAAGTGCTTTTTTGGTAATATCAATTAATTTTTGATCCTCGTCAGAAATTTCTCCAACTCCATAAGTTAATGCAGCATCCGCATGATAACCGTTTACTATACAACCAACATCAATAGATAAAATATCACCTTCTTCTATAACAAAATTTTTTGGTATCCCATGTACAACAACATCATTAACGGAAGCACATATATATGATGGAAATCCTCTGTAATTGAAAAAGTTAGAGATAGAGTTAGATTTAGTAATTATCTCTTCTGCCTTTTTGTCTAGCTCTTCTATCCTTGTTCCAGGTGAAGACATATTCTCAAGTTCAGAATGAATAGTGGACACTATTTTTCCTGCTTTTTTCATATTCATGAAATCATCATTTGATTTGTATGTAATCATGTTTTCATAAGACCTGAAATATGGTTGAAAATTTCATCTATATCTCCAAATGCATCAACAGTTTTTAGTACATCTTTATCATCATAAAATTTTATTAAAGGTAGAGTTTCATCTCGATACACATCTAACCTTCTCTTAATTGACTCTTCAGTATCGTCTTCTCTGCCTCTTTCAACCATTCGTTTTATTAACTCAGTTTCATTTACTTCAAATAAAATGACAGTTTTTATATTCAAGCCTTCGATGTTAAGACTTTCAGCTTGGGCAATTGTTCTAGGGAAACCATCTAAAATTGCACCTTTTTTACAATCATCATTTTCTAATCTTTCAATAAGCATAGAAGTAACGAGCTCATCAGAAACAAGATTTCCTTTATTCAATATTTCTTTAGCAACAAGACCCAATTCTGTCTCGTTCTCAACATGTTCTCTGAGCATCACACCAGTAGAGATGTGAGGTATGTTAAATTTTTCAGATATTTTTTCAGCTTGAGTCCCTTTTCCTGCACCAGGTGGTCCAAGAAAAATAGTGATATCCGTCAATCAACAAATCCTTCGTAGTTTCTCATGCTTAATTGACTCTCGATCTGTTTCATAGTTTCAAGAGCCACACCAACGGTTATTAATATAGATATACCACTGAAACCCAAAGGAATATCCCAAATTGCTGAAGCTATAGAAGGTAAAACTGCTACGGATGCTAAAAATATTGAACCTGGTAACGTAATTCTGCTAATTATATGAGACAAGTAATTTGTTGTTGAAATACCTGGACGCACACCAGGGACAAAACCACCTTGTCGTCTTATCATGTCAGATTGTCTTACCGGATCAAATTGTATTGTGGTGTAAAAATAGGTGAAAAAAATTATTAACATACCTAAAAAGAATATGTAAAACCAACTAGTACCTTGAGAATTGGCTAAGTTCACATCAATCCAATTTCTTATTCCTGCGGTAATATTATTATCTTGTGGAAGTGAAGTAGCTATTAATGCTGGGAAGAAGAGAACGCTCGTTGCAAAAATAACAGGAATCACGCCAGCACTATTTACTTTCAATGGTATGTATGTACTTTGACCTCCCATAACTTTTCTTCCTCTAACTCTTTTTGCAAATTGGATTGGTATTCTTCTTTGACCTTGTTCAACATAAATAATTCCTACAATCATAAGAAAAAACATTAAAACAAGAAAGCTAAATTGACCAATTCTTCCCTGACCAGCAGTAACCTGGTATGCTCCACCAAAGCTTGCAGGCAATTGACTGATAATGCTCGCAAAGATAATTAAAGACATTCCATTACCAATCCCTCTTTGTGAAATTAATTCTCCTAGCCACATGATAAATGCTGTCCCGGCAGTCATAGTTAGTACAATTAATCCAACTCTTGATGGGGTATAGTTTGGAATCAAAGATATTCCTCCGGTTAAACTTCCTCTTGAAAAAATGTAGGTCAACCCAGTTGATTGAAGCAAGGCTAAAACAACAGTTATATATCTAGTCCATTGTGTAATAACTTTTTTTCCAGATTCGCCCTCTTCTTGGAGTTTTTGTAGTCGTGGAATAACAACTGTTAAAAGTTGAAGAATAATACTTGAAGTAATATATGGCATAATTCCAAGTGCAAAAACAGAGAATGTTTCTAAGGCTCCTCCAGAAAATAAATTTAATAGGCCATAGATTCCGGCTTGTGAACCTGAGTCTGTTAATCTTTGTACAGCTTCTAAGTCAACTCCTGGGACAGGTACTGCAGCTCCCAACCTATACACACCAAACATAATCAATGTAAAAATTATACGTTTTCTTAGATCAGGAATTTTAAACATATATCTAAAAATTGAAAGCTTCACTTCAAACCTCTATTACTTCTACAGTTCCACCAGCATCTTCAATTTTTTTCTTCGCAGACTCACTGACGGCATGTACTTTTATGTTTACAGTATTTGTGATATCTCCATTGCCCAAGACTTTTACTAGTCCCTTTTTTCTTGTTAGACCATTTTGTTGTAAGACACCTGGATCAATATCTCCTTTTAAATTTTTTTCCTGAAGGTCTGATACATTCACTACAACATATGACATTTTTGGAGTATTTTTAAGACCCTTTAACTTTGGTATTCTTCTATAAAGCGGTATTTGTCCACCTTCAAAGTAAGCAGGTACTGTTTTACGGGCTCCTGTACCCTTAGTTCCTCTTCCTGCAGTTTTACCTCTTTTACCAGATTCTCCTCGTCCTTTACGAAGCTTAGATTTAGATGATCCTGGAGTTGGTTTAAGATGATGAAATTTTATTTTACTCATTTATTTTACATCCTCTGTTTCAACTAGATGTTTTACTTTATCTAACATTCCGGCAAGACTATTATCCATTTCTCTTACTACAGATGAATTAATTTTTTTTAAACCCAAAGATTTTATAGTTTCTTTAGCTTTAAATCCTTGACCAATAAGAGATCTCCTCAAAGTAATTTTAACCTTTTGCATCTTCTCTAAGCTTTCTTTCTGCTTTTGTTTTTTCATAAGCATCGACCAATCCTTTTGGTGCAATTTCTATAGCCTTCTTACCTCTAAGTTTTGCAACCTCATCAGGTGTTCGCTGACCAAGTAGTCCGTTTAATGTTGCCTTAGCGACATTTAAATGGGTTGGAGATCCTAAAGATTTTGCAAGAATATCTTTGATTCCGGCGACCTCTAAAACTTGACGAGCTGCGCCTCCTGCAATAACCCCTGTTCCTGGAGCTGCAGGCTTAAGTAAAACTTTAGAAGATCCGTGTTCACCAGTTATTGTATGAACTATCGTTGAGCCTGCCATTGGTATCGGATGAATATTCTTCTTTGCATTCTCTATAGCTTTTTGAA
>CACLRL010000021.1 GCA_902609285.1 uncultured Candidatus Actinomarina sp.
TGATAAAATCCAATTTGATAAAGAAGGAATTTCCGAAGAAAACACTATATCAAAATCTTTAAATCTATTACGAAGTAGATCTAATCTACCTGGATTCTTTGACATAATAATTAAAAAAAATATTCCAAGCGAAGCTGGATTAGGTGGTGGAAGTTCAAATGCTGCAGGAATTATTTCAATTCTTACTAAAAAATATAACTTACAAATGCCTTCATATAGAGAGATTGCAGTACATGTTGGAAGTGACGTTCCCTTCTTCATAACAGGTAAACCAGCCAATATTTTAGGTGTTGGAGACATAGTGAATCCACAAAATCTTCAAAAAGATATAAATATGATACTTGTTGTTCCTAATGAAAAAATTTCTACTAGACATGCATTCTCTATGTTTGATGAATTAAGTCAGGATAATTTGGAGATAAATGAATATGAAGAGATAAAAATCTTTAATGATTTTTGGATACCTGCTCAAACATTAGAACCAAATTTACTGAAAATTAAAAATAATCTAGAGTCAATTACAAATCTTGAATTCTATTTGTCTGGAAGTGGTAGTTCAATGTTTGGTTTGGGAGATATCGCAGAGCTGACTAAAAAAATAGACCTAATAGATTTGAACCAATTTAAACTTGTAAAGCTAGTAAAAAAAATTGATTTTAGTTTCGAAACAATTTCGGATTAGAATTAGATACAGACGATGGGGGATGGTGTAATTGGCAACACATTTGGTTTTGGTCCAAACGTTGAGGGTTCGAGTCCTTCTCCCCCAGCCAAAAAATAAATGAGTATTTCAGGTGTAATTTTAGCTGCAGGTCAGGGGACTAGAATGAAATCCCCTTTACCTAAAGTTCTTCAAAATGTACTTGGAAAACCAATGATTAATTATGCTCAAGAGGCTATATCTGACTTGGAAAAAAAATATGTTATTGTTGGTCACCAATCTGACAAAGTAATTCAAACTTTATTTGAATCTTATATTCCTATCATTCAGGAACAGCAACTTGGTACAGGGCACGCAATAGCAACATTGGTTGAAAGTAAAGAGTATGACGATGATACTAATGATTACCTTATTGTAATTCCTGGAGATGCTCCTCTTATAAAAAAGAAAGACTTGGATTTATTAATCAATGATGTTGTCTCATCAAAAGCTGTAATTGGTTTAATTACAGCTGAAGTGAACGATCCATTTGGGTATGGAAGGATCGTGAAGAATAAAGATGAGTTTGAAAAAATAATCGAAGAGTCAGACGCGAATGCAAAAGAAAAAGAAATAAAAGAAATCAATTCTGGAATTTATTGTATTGATAAAAAGTTTTTGAAAGAATACGTCGGAAAAATAGAAAGTGAAAATATTCAAAATGAATTCTATCTAACAGATTTAATAAATATAGCTTTTCAAAACAAACTTGAAAGGGTTATAGTACAAGTAAATGAAGATTCAATACAAGGCGTAAATTCCATGAGTCAACTAAACGATGTTGAAAATACTCTCCGTAAAGAATTAATTCAAACTCATATGGAAAATGGTGTATATTTCCAAGATCCAAATTCAACTTATTTAGATAAAACAGTAACGATTGAAGCGGGCGCAAAAATTCTTGCAAACTGTCATTTAACAGGTAAAACAAATATCAAAAAAGATTGTGTAATAGGACCCAATTCAATTATCAACGATTCTGAAATTGGAGAAGGCTCTTCAATTCAGTTTTCAGTAGTCGATGAAGCAGAAATAAAAAGTAATGGAAAGATTGGTCCATATGCTCATCTAAGAAAAGGTTCAATTTTGGATGAAGATGTAAAAGTAGGTGCTTTTGCAGAAACAAAAAATTCTAACATTGGTAAGGGAAGCAAAGTTCCTCACCTTGCATATGTTGGAGATGCAGAGTTAGAAGAGGATGTTAATTTTTCAGCAGGTGCAATTACTGTAAATTACGACGGTAAAGAAAAACACAAAACTGAAATAAAGAAAAATGCTTTTGTTGGATCCGATGCGATGCTTGTTGCCCCTGTAACAATTGGAGAAGGTGCAATGGTTGGAGCAGGTTCTGTTATCACAAAAGATGTTCCACCTGGGGCTCTTGGTATTGAAAGAAATGATCAAAAAAATATTGATGGCTACATGGAAAGAAAAAATAAAAAAGGTAAAAAATGATAGAGCAAGCTGGAAAAAAGAAAATGCTTCTCTTCTCTGGTTCATCCAACCAGGAATTAGCTGAAAAAGTAGCAAAAGAGCTTGGAACTGAATTAGCTGAAGTAGACAAAACGCAGTTTGCTAACGGAGAAATTTACATTCGTCTCCAGGAAAGTGTTAGAGGTGCAGATTGTTTTGTAATGCAAAGTCATTCAGGCCAAGTTAATTTTACAATTATGGAACAACTCCTACTTGTCGATGCTTTAAAAAGAGCTTCCGCAAAAAGAATTACTGCAGTACTTCCTTTTTATCCTTACTCAAGACAAGATAAAAAAGCCTTACCAAGAGAACCTATCTCAGCCCGCTTGATTGCCGATTTATTTATATCAGCAGGTGCAGATAGAATCGTATCCATAGATTTACATACTCAACAAATTCAGGGATTTATAAGTCAACCTTTTGATCACCTTACTGCAATGCCCCTATTCATAAATTATTTCAAAGATAAATATAAAGAACCAATAACAATCATTTCACCTGATGCAGGTGGTGTTCGAAGAGCGACTACTTTTGCAAAAAATATGGAGGCATATGTTGGTTTTGTTCATAAAAAAAGAGATCCAAAAATTCACAATGAAGTCAAGTCATTTACTGTAATTGGTGAAGTCGAAGATAGACATGCGATTTTATTTGATGACATTATTGATACAGGAGGAACTATTGCAGCTGCTTCGAGAGCATTGATTGAAAGAGGGGCAAAGTCAGTAAGTGTTGCCGCTACTCATGGTATATTTTCTGACGAAAGTGTAGATAAATTAAAAGATACACCAATTGATGAAATCGTTGTCACTGACACTCTTAAACAAAATGGAAATATTGACAAAATTGGTAATGTTAAAATCCTCTCCGTTTCTTCTATTATTGCAACTGCACTAACATCTATTTTTGCGGATGATTCTGTCTCTGCAATTTTTATGGGTGAAAACGTTCTATAAGGAGAAGAAGTGGCAAAGCATAAAGTTAAAATATCACTTTTAGGTTCAATGAAAGAGTTTCAAACCGAAGTTGATGATAAGAAAAAATTTACAAAAGAAATTGAAGAATTAATGCAAAATGGCGGCATGTACTGGATTAAAGACGATGAAGGCGAAATTGGCATTAATGCAAAGCAGATACATTCAATAGAGTTTGTAGAAGATAGTGATAAAAGGGAAGCAGGGTTAGTTTAGGAAGCAACTAGAGTACCTGTTTTTTTGTACTCTCTTCTAATTGATTTTCTTTCATCTTCTGTTGTTCCGCCCCAAACACCAGAATCTTGGTTTGTACGAATAGCATATTCTAAACAATCTAACTTAACACCACATTCATTACATATAGCCTTAGCTTCAGCAGCTTGTTTTAGTGCTTTCATAGATGAGCCTACCGGGAAGAAGAGATCAGGATCAGCAAATACGCATGCACCCTCTTGCATCCAGAGTTCTTGTTCTAATTCAAAATTTACTATTTGCACATTATTCCTTACTTTGTGAATTGTTTCACAATCTAGTGAATTAATTGTACTAAAATTGAGAACATAAGGAAGTATTTTTGAAAAAAATTTTTGGTCATAGAGGTTTACCTAATTCATACCCTGAAAACACCTTTTTGAGTCTCAATAAAGCCCTTGAAATATGTGATTTTGTCGAAACAGATGTAAGAATAACAAAAGACAAGGAGCTAATTCTGTTTCATGATCCAGCACTATATAATCAAAAAATTGAAGAATTGTCATTACAAGAGATATCAGATATCAAAAGTACTGACCTTAATGAGCATCATTTAACATCAAGAGATCAGATATTGGGAAATGTTAATTTTGAATTGAAAGTAAATAAGGAACAAGAATCTCTAAACACAATCTTTGTAGAAAAAATCATTGAATTAACAAATCCTGAAGATATTGTCTCTTCATTTGATTGGGGAACAATTTTGAGTAACAGAGAAAAATTTAATTCAAGATACGGCATTTTGATTGATGAAGAAAGTCAATTATTCGAAAGCAAAGCTATTTCGAATTTAGATGATAATTTAATGTTTATGATCCAAAAAGATATTTTTCATTCAAGAAAGTTTGACCTACCAAAAGATAAATGCGTTGTGTGGACAGTTAATGATAAAAATGAAATAGACAATATTTTAAATACGGGAGTTTATGGTGTGGTCACTGATATTGGTGATAAACTTTAACTGGATAGGATAAAAAATTATGGCACTAGCAGATGACTTAAGCTCAGCATTAAAAGATGCAATGAAGGCAAAAGATAAACCCAAACTTGATGCTATTAGACAAATCCAAACAGAGATTGCAAAAAAGAAAGCTGAAAAAGGCGAAGAAGTAAATGACGATCTTGTACTTGGGGTGATATCTTCATATGTTAAAAAAATGATAAAGGCTGTTGAAGAATATCAATCCTTGGGTGATAGGGGTGAAGAGATGGCAGAAAAAATACAATTTGAAATTGATTTCTTAACTACCTATTTACCCGAACAGCTCAGTGACGAAGAAGTTGAAAAAATCGTTGATGAGGTCCTTTCCGAATTAGGTGATGTTGACATTTCACAAATGGGAAGAGTCATTGGAGCAGTCATGGCAAAGGGCGATAGGATAGATGGCTCTATTGTTAGTAAAATCGTTAAAGATAAACTCTCCTAATATTTCTTGTTGTTTCAAACTAAATAACATTTATCCTTACTAAATATGGAAAATAAAACGTTTAATGTAGCTGTGATGGGTGCTGGCAATATTGGTTCAGCTGTTATCTCACGCCTCATGAACTTAGATAAAGGTATAGTTGGATTAAATGTAAAAAAGGTTTTAGTAAAAGATAAAAGTAAAAAAAGAGATATATCAGATGATATTCTCACTGACAATTTTGATGACATTTTAAATGATGATTCAATTGATCTTGTTATAGAAGTTCTTGGAGGTATTGATCCTGGAAAAGAGTACATAAAGGCACTCTTGCAAAATGGTAAAGCAGTAATAACAGCAAATAAAGATATCATTGCTGATTCTGGCTCTGATCTTATTAATACTGCAAAAGAAAATAACGCTTGTTTATATTTTGAGGCAGCAGTTGCTGCAGGTATACCTGTACTTAAACCAATTATTGAAAGTCTTCGAGGGGAGGAATTAACAAAAGTATCAGGGATTATTAATGGAACAAGTAATTATATGCTTACATCAATGGAAGAAGGAAGCACCTATGACGATGCTTTATCTACTGCTCAAGAACTTGGATATGCAGAACCAGATCCTACAAACGACGTTGAAGGTTTAGATGCAAAATACAAATCAGTTATTTTATCTTTACTTTGTTTTGGAACATCACCAACTTCTGAAGATTTATTTACTGATGGTATTTCAGGCATAACAAAAGATGATTTTGAGTGGGCTGCTCGACTTGGTAAAACAATCAAGTTAGTTGCACAAATAGATAACAAAAACGGATTCAATGCAAGAGTTCACCCTGTATTAATTGATACAAAACATCCTCTCGCAGCTATAAGAGGTGCCTTGAATGCGGTCGTTGTTGAAGGAGATAATATAAATCAGCTTGTATTTTCTGGGCCAGGAGCTGGAGCAGAACCAACAGCTAGTGCAATTATTGGAGACGTGTTAAGCGCTTGCCATCAACTAAGTAGTGATCAAACAAACTGGTACCCATTAAGAGAATTCAAAGGTGAGATGAAAAATTTTGAAGATGTTGAATCAAGTATGTTTATTCGCTTGTCTGTAAACGATGAACCTGGAGTTTTGGCAAATATATCTGGCACTTTTGGAGAGAACAATGTCAGTATTGAAAGTGTTATCCAAGAAGGTAGGGGAGACAAGGCCGAGCTTGTTCTTGTCACTCATGAAGCTCCAGAAAAAGATATTAAGAATTCTATTGATCAAATATCTGCATTGGACTCTGTCACTACGGTGACCTCAACACTACGCGTTTACGTCTAAGTGGTACAGTATCAATCAACCAGAGGACATAAAGAGACGCTCTCGTTTCAAGATGTCATACTTTCAGGATTAGCTCCTGATAAAGGGTTGTATTTACCTGATTCTTTATACATTGAGAATTTAAATCACTTAACAGAAGAGGATTTAAGTTACGAAGATTTTGTAAAGACAATCTTTATCGCCCTCGATAAAGATGCAGCAAAATATGTTGATGATTTATCTTTGTACTCTGGTTTTGAGAACTCTCCAGAACCAGTACTGAAAGACTTAAATGATTCCACTGTTGTTATGGAGCTATTTTATGGTCCTACGAAATCCTTTAAAGACTACGCATTACAACCTCTTGGTGCAATTGCTGATAAAAGACTTAACGAGTTGGGAGAGCGAGGCTTAGTACTTGTTGCAACAAGTGGAGATACTGGAAGTGCAGCAATTCAAGCCGTTAAAGATTCAGATAATATCGATATCGTTGTCTTGCATCCAGCAGGCAAAATAAGCGAGTATCAAAGAAAACAGATGACAAGTGTAATCAAAGACAATGTTTTCAATATTGCAGTAGAGGGCTCATACGATGATTGCCAACGAATAGCAAAAGAGATCTTATCTGAAAATCCATTTGATCGTAGAATAATATCGTTGAACTCTATCAACTGGCTTCGTGTGATGGGACAAGTATCTTATTATGTCTGGTTAACCAAACAATTTACTGCACCTATAAATGTAGCTATTCCATCTGGTAATTTTGGTAATGCTTACTCGGCTTGGTTTGGTCGATCACATGGACTAAAAATAAATCAAATCATGTGTACGACAAACGTTAATGATGTTCTGAAGAGATTTATTGAGTCCGGAATACTAGAACCACAGACAACACAACCAAGTGTTGCTCCAAGTATGGATATTCAAATTCCCTCAAGTCTGGAGAGGTTAATATTTGATCTTGATAATAATTCAAGCAACTTTTATGAGAGCCTAAAAGAAAACAACAAAGCATCATTAAGTGAGAGGAGCATAGAAAAG
>CACLRL010000022.1 GCA_902609285.1 uncultured Candidatus Actinomarina sp.
GAGGTAAGCCAACAATTAATACTTTTGGTAGAGCGTCAGCTACTGTAAAGGAAAAGAATATTACAAATATTCATATATCACTATCACATGAAAATGAAAATGCAATTGCATTTGCCATCTCCGAAAAAGAGAATTAATTATGCGGTGGGTGGGAATGTTTCCAGGTCAAGGCTCTCAAGAAATAGGAATGGGTAATGAACTTCTTGAAAAGTATGATGAACTATTAATAAATACTTTCGAAGAAACGTTGGGATGGAGCCTAAAAGATATCATAAATTCTGAAGACCCTGAGCTCATAAAAAAAACAAATATTGCTCAACCTTACATATTCTCAGTCTCTTATTGTTACGGAATTGAAACAATAAATAATTTAGGCAATCCAGCTGCACTGATTGGACATTCTCTTGGTGAATATACAGCTTTATGCCTATCAGGATATTTAGATTTTAAAGATACATTAAAAGTTATTGCAGTAAGAGGCGAAGAAATGCAGAAAGCTGTAGAAAGCTCTAATACAACAATGGCAGCTGTTTTAACAAGTGACTTGGAAACAACAATTGAAGAAATAGAAAAATTAAATAATCAAGGAATAAAAATATGGATATCAAATTTTAATGATCCTTCACAAATAGTTATTAGTTCATACATTGATGATATGAACTACCTAAAGTCAAACCCAAAAGCACTTGGTGCAAAAAGAGTAATTCCGCTCGAAGTAGCAGGTGCATTTCATACTGAAATTGTAAGCTCTGCAAAAAAACCACTTGAAGATACTTTAAATGAAATTGATATCTCCAAAGGAAAGATCCCTGTTTATATGAACGTTGATGCAAAAAAGGTTGAAGTATCGACTTTGAAAGAAAATCTTGTGAATCAAATAGATAGTTCTGTCTTGTTTAACCAACAAATTGAGTTTGTTAACAAGGATTTAGATCCAGATTTGTGGTGTCATATTGGGCCTGGAAATGTAACTGCTGGAATGGTCAGAAAGTCTATATCATATAGGGATTTAAAGGTAATAAACTCTTTAGAATCATCAAAGTAAGGGGAAATTTTGAAATCAGCAATAACAGGTTGGGGTAAATGTACGCCCGATAACATTATGACTAATGATGATTTGTCAAAATTTGTTGATACTTCTGATGAGTGGATTCAACAAAGAACAGGGGTAAAAGAACGAAGATTCAGCCATGTAAACACATCAGATATGGCAGAAATTGCCGGTAAACATGCAATAGCCTGTGCTGGTTTAACTCCAGAAGATATTGATGTTGTAATCTTGGCTACATGTACTCCTGACAGTATTGTTCCCTCTGCAGCAGCTCACCTTCAAAAAAAACTTGGTGCTGTAAATGCCTCAGTTTATGACGTGAATGCAGCTTGTGCAGGTTTTCTATATGCACTTGAACAAGGAAAAGCATTCGTTGAAAGTAATCTTTATAAAAGAGCTTTAGTCATAGGGGCAGAGCATATTACTTGGTTACTTGATTGGTCTGATAGAAATACCGCGGTGCTTTTTGGTGATGGTGCAGGTGCAGTAGTTATTGAAGAAAGTAAAAGTCAATCAGATGGTGAAATTTATTCGTTCTCAAATGGCCTAAGTTCAGACAATTTAGAAATCTTAGAAATTCCTAATTTTGGTTCAGCAATGGATCGGTTTAAAACTGATGAAGCAGCTAGAGTACGGTGGACTTTTGATGGACAGGAAATATTTAAATCTGGTGTTAGAGCAATGGCTCAAGCGTCTACGGAAGCAATTGAAAAATCAGGATTGTCAAAAGAAGACGTAGAAATTTTTATTCCACATCAAGCAAATATTAGGATCGTTGAAGCACTTGAAAAAAAACTTGGACTCCCTAATGCAACTACAATCAAAAAAGTTCATCGATACGGAAATACCTCGGCAGCATCTATACCAACAGCATTTGTAGATGCTCTTGAAGAAGGTGAGATAAAAGGTGGAGAAATTGCAGTATTTACGGCCGTCGGCGCTGGACTTGCTTGGGGAGCATGTGCGGTTCGACTAGGAGATCGTGTAACTCCAATAAATAAATCAGATGCAAAACTTCCAGATTTTGATGGAACTGCAACCGACACAATTAAAAAAGCAATTGAGTATCAAGTTCCAGACAAATTAGACAAAATATGAAAACAGTTTTTGTAACAGGTGCTTCAAGAGGTATTGGAAAATCTATAGCTTTAGAGCTTGGAAAAGATTATCAAGTTGTTATAGGTTTCTCAAATTCTCAAGATAAGGCTCATGAAGTTGTAGAAGAAATAAAAAAATTAGGTGGAGAAAGTCTTGCTGTTCAATTAAATATTGAAGATAGAAATTCGGTTGATCAGGCATTTAACTTAATAGAAGAAACATATAAACATGTTGACATTTTGGTAAACAATGCAGGAATTACAAAAGACAATATCTTACCAAGAATGAAGGATGATGAGTGGAATGATGTTATTCAAACAAACCTTACTGGAAATTTCTATACATCTCAAAGAGCCATAAAAAAAATGATTAAAAACAAATGGGGAAGATTAATTTTTATTTCCTCTGTTGTTGGTATCTCTGGTAATCAAGGCCAAGCAAATTATGCTGCTTCAAAGGCAGGTTTGATCGGATTATCAAAATCAATAAGTAAAGAAGTGGGTAGCAGAAATATTACGTCTAATGTCATAGCCCCGGGTTATATAGAAACAGACATGACATCATTTATAGATGGCGAAAATAGAGAAAATATTATAGAACAATTGTCAATAAAACGCATGGGTAAGCCAGAAGATATTGCAAACATGGTATCTTTTTTATCTAAAAATGAGTCAGAATATATAACGGGACAAGTAATTCCAATCGATGGTGGACTTACAACTTAATAGGAGTAAATATGGAAGTTAGCGAAGTATTTGAGAAAGTGAAGGGTCTTTTTGTTGAGGAGTTAGGTATTGATTCTGAAAAAATCACAATGGATGCAAAGTTAGAAGAAGATCTTGAAATTGATTCACTGGGTATAGTTGAAGTCGTAATGGCATTTGAAGATGAGTTTGAAATAGAAATTGATGATGAAGAGCTTGCAGATGTTGGCACAGTCGGTCAGGCTGTAAACCTTCTACAATCAAAACTCTAAACCATGACTAAACAACGTGTAGTTGTAACAGGTTTAGGGACCATAAATCCACTTGGTAATAATGTCTCTGATACATGGCAAAACTTAATAAATGGTGTTTCTGGAATTGACTACATTTCTTTATTTGATGCTTCAAACTTACCAGTAACATTCGCCGGAGAAGTTAAAAATTTTGACGCAAACGAATACATGGGAAAGCAAAATGCACGAAAGCTTGACAGATCAGGTCAATTATCTATTTTTGCAGCAGAGGAGGCAATCAAAGATGCAGGATTTAATATCAATGAACCATTGGGTGATGACTTTGGAATAATATTTGGAACTGGGATTGGTGGAATTGGAGCGACTGAGAATGCTGTAAGAGTTTATGACGAAAGAGGTTCATCAAGAATAAGTCCACTTGCGATTACACAGTTAATGCCCAATTCAAGTACAGGACAAGTTGCTATTAAGTATGGCATTCGAGGCCCATCGCTGACCATTACAACTGCTTGTGCAGCCTCTGCGAATGCTATAGGTGAGGCAAAAAGAATGATTGAGCAAAATATAGTTAGTAAAGTTCTTGTCGGTGGTACCGAATCGGGGACAACTTCAATGACGATTGGAGCCTTCGCACAAATAAAGGCCCTTTCAAAACAAAATGATGAACCTAAAAAAGCCTGTAAACCTTTTGATAAAAATAGGGATGGTTTTGTAATGGCTGAAGGCTCTACTGTATTAATTCTTGAAAGTGAAGAGTCTGCAAAGAGACGAAATGCAAACATTCATGGATATGTGTCAGGTTATGGATCATCAACTGATGCACATCATATAACTGCGCCTTCAGAGGGAGGCGAAGGAGCCGTACGCGCAATGAAAGATGCAATTGCAGATGCAGATATTGAAAGTAAAAGTATTGATTATATAAATGCTCATGGTACATCAACCCCCGCTAATGATCTGAATGAAACACTTGCTATAAAATCTTTATTTGGTGATGATGCATATAATGTCAAAATTTCATCAACAAAATCAATGACTGGACATTTATTAGGTGGAGGAGGTGCTTTTGAAGCAATGGCAACAATACTATCAATTAAAAATGGAAAAATTCCACCAACTATTAATCTTGAAAATCCTGATGAAGACTGTGATTTAAACTATACACCAACAAAATATGTTGAAAAGAAATTAAATATAGCAATGTCAAACTCATTTGGGTTTGGTGGGCATAACGCAGTGTTAATATTCAATGCTGAATAATTCATACTAGAATTTAGTTAATGAAAAGATTCGTAATTCTTATATTGTTAATTTCTATGTGTGGAGGCGAATCTACTGAGGATGTCAGAACTAAAGATCAAACATTACAAACAGAATTACAACCAACAGATGAATTTTTAGACTTAGGTGACAGTAGCAACAGTGAAGTTTTTGACTACGACATACTCTTAAAATTTACTGATTGTGTAAATGACAAAGGGTTAGAGA
Organism: uncultured Candidatus Actinomarina sp.; assembly: GCA_902609285.1. GTDB lineage: Bacteria > Actinomycetota > Acidimicrobiia > Actinomarinales > Actinomarinaceae > Actinomarina. Next base: position 4,596 of record CACLRL010000022.1, read on the forward strand.
TTTCTATCCCAATCTTTTTACAAGATGGCGATGGTGGCGTAAAAGTTATTTTTGAATTAGAAGGTAAGTCTGCCTTGGAACAAATGCCTGATATGAATCTTAGGACAAATGCCTTAATACAATGTGAAAAATTTATCCTTGAGTCATCTGACGATTCTAAAGAAATAGAAAGATTAATCCAATATCTTTTTGAAGTATTAATTATGCCCTCACCAACAGGTATTGATATGGATGATAGGCCAATTGAAGCTGGGTCACCAGAAAATACTTCACCCCAAAATCCAAATGAAGGAACTGAAAACTTACAAAATAATCAAATACTAAATTGGTGGGATTCAGAATTAGTAAATTCACAATTAGATATGTCATCCACAGATGTTTGTAATGATTATGGTTGTATTACTATCAAAACAAAAGCTGACAAATGGCCAGATGGTGAAATAGATTCTCAATACGGGCTTTCATTAAGTAGTTATATTGGATATATGGACAGAGAGATTGTTCCTGATAATATTAACTTCAATACTCTTCCACCATTAGAAAAAATTGCAAGATGGGCTTCTCAATCTACAGTAACAGTTATTGCAGACAGATGTTTTGACACTAATGGAAACAAGATAATTTTGAGTACAAACCCATATTCTGGATTCTTTATCTCTAAAGATTATGTGATGACCCATAGCGATAATGTAATTACTTTAGAAGAAAAAGAGGCTTCAGGAGCATATTCAAGTGGTGATTATGGAGATCCAAATGGCTATGGAAGTATGTATAACTGTGAAGAATATGAAACTGTTATAAATTCAGATCCTGTCACGATTGATGGTGGTCCAGAATTTATGGTTAATAATATTGAGGGTGAGGGAACCTTTATTCAATTATTTGATGAAACATTTGGTGTAGGAAAGATTATTTATAACAAAGATGATATTGCAATAGTAAAGATTGAAAAGTATACAAAAGATGTATTTACACCTGTAAGTTCTTGGGAAGATTGGTCAGTGAAAAGTTCAGAAATACTCCCACTTCCAGTAAAAGATAAAATTCAGTTCAACAATGAAAAAGTAGTAGCTATACACCACCCAGAAGCTTCAAATACTTCGGGGGGTTGGTTCACAACAGTCACAGATCTAGGAAAATGTGAAGGTAACAGAAATAGAGGTCAATACTTACAAAATCCAAAAGTATTTTGGCTCGATTTTTATTCTGATTTTGGAAGCTATGGAGGCCCTGTTCTTGATAAAGATGGTTATGTAATTGGAATGATTGGTGGTTCAGTAAGCAATGTTGATTGGATGTGTGGGGAGATATCTCGAAGTACTAAAAGAAATAGTTTGGGTGTTTTATCTTCATTTATTGCAGACAGTACAAAGGTAACCCAAGCTATTGATTCAGTTAATTTATCGCTTGCAATAAGTGATGCAGCAAAAACTAATACTGATCTTGAAAATCCTTTAAAACCAGATTTAAAAGAAATTTACAAATGGCCTAAAAATCCAATAGTTCCAAGTAGCGTGCTATATGAGGAAATTACTTACGACGAAAATTTCACTGAATCTGGATTTCCAATCGCTGAATTAAACAGCTCTGCTTTTGAAATAGCTAAACAAGCAACATTAATGTTCGTATCAGAAACAGGGTGTTCTGCATGTAAAGAGGGATCGACAGATCAAGATTTTTCATTAAATTGTTTGTGTACGGCATTTGCAGTAACAAATAATTTAATTGTTACTAATGATCATTGTGTTTCAGCTATGAAGTTAGGTGATAAAGCTACATTTAAAACCTTCTTTGGTCAAAATGTCGAAGGAACATTGATAGGGGCATCAATGAACGATGGTAATTTTTTTGCAAATGATATATGGTACGAAACTTATCCATTTAGACAAAAAAGTGATATTTATGATTTTCAAGGAGGTGATGTAGCACTATTTAGAACAAGTAGTCCTATGGACTTAACTCCTGTAAGAATTGGTGACTCAAGTAAGTTAAAACAGTTTGATCCAATTATTTCAGTTGGCCACCCTGCAATAATGACTAGGACTGGTCCTTTTGTTCTCACTGCTGGTAGTTTTGTTGGTAAAAGTGCATGGACTGACACAAAACAGTACTTTAAACTGCCTGCTGAAAAAGGTGCTAGCGGTAGTGGTTTATTCAATCTTTCTGGGGAGCTAGTTGGGCAAATTTGTTGCGGGTCAAAGGGATATATAAGCGAACAAGATTCAATTCTAGTTACAAAATATGATTTGGTAGCTACTGAAGTTGGTACTG
>CACLRL010000023.1 GCA_902609285.1 uncultured Candidatus Actinomarina sp.
TTGCCCGCGCTAGTATTTGAACTTGTTACAAATGGATAAGTTCCATGATCAATGTCTAGTAATGTTCCCTGCGCTCCTTCAAAAAGAATATTTTTATTTTCTTTTATAGAATTTGATATAAATAATGAAGTATCTGTCGATAAGGATTCAATTAATTCGCGAAAAGTTTCATACTCAGATAATATTTCCTGAAAATTTAAAGCTTTTCCTTTATAAATTTCTTCAATAATTTTATTTTTTTCGTTTAAGTTTTCTTGTAATCTAGATTTAAATTTTTCTGGTGACAAAAAGTCTTGTATTCTTATCCCTTTTCTCTGAATTTTATCTCCATAACATGGGCCTATACCTTTTTTAGTGGTGCCTATTTTTTGATCGCCTAAGCTTTCTTCTATCAACTCATCGAGGACTTTGTGATAAGGCATAATAATATGTGCGTTGTAAGAAAGTTTTAGATTAGAAGTAACAATATTTTTCTGATTTAAACTATCAATTTCTTTTTTGAGAACTTCAAAATCAACTACACAACCTGAAGCTATTATTGGGGTACAAGTATCGTACATAACCCCTGATGGAACCATAGATAATGCGAACTTTTCATCATCAACCACGATTGTATGACCAGCATTGTTACCACCTTGAAAACGAACAACTAGGTCAGCTTTTGATGCAAAAAAATCTGTGACTTTACCCTTGCCCTCATCGCCCCACTGAGCGCCTAAAACAATGGTAGTTGACAACTTTGCTCCTTGAAATACAACAATTGATAATACATGTATTTCGAATCTATATGAATATTTTTTTTAACTATAGAAGAATCAATTTGTAGGGTTTTGTAAACTATATTAGATTAATACATAGACAGGAACTTTAAGTTTTTACATTTTTTGTTCTTGTCTGCTTTTATATAAAAGGAGAAAACATTGAGTAAAAAAGCAATCGTTTCTTTACTTGTACTTTCAATGGTTGCTGTTGCATGTGCAACAGATACAGCTGAAGAGGAAGTTGCAGTTGAAGAAGAACACGATCACTCTGATGAATCAACACTTGAAATGGTCCTTGAAAGAGGATTTGTAAAGTGTGGAGTCAGTGGTAGTGCTACAGCTTTTTCCGAGACAGGTGCAGACGGTTCAATAACTGGTTTTGATGCTGATTATTGTTATGCCGTTGCAGCAGCTCTTTTTGGAGATTACAGTAAAGTTGAATTTAAATCACTTACATCAGCAGAAAGGTTCACCTCTCTAGCAGCTGGTGACATTGATGTTTTGATTAGAAACACAACTTGGACTCAAAGCCGTGATACCGAGCTTGGTAACGATTTTGGTCCTACTACATATTTCGACGGTCAACAATTAATGGGTAGAAATTCTGATGGTATATCAAGTTCTTCTACACTTGCTGATATTGACGGTTTGAGCGTATGTACAAACGCTGGTACTACAACAGAAAAGAATATTACTGAAGGTGCAGGACTTGTTGGTGCAACCATCACACTTGTAACAGTTGAAAAATTCTCAGAAGCTATGGATAAATTCATTGCTGGAGAGTGTGACATTGTTACAACTGACGGTTCAGCTTTAGTTGGTAGAAGAGCAGTTAATGATGCTCTTAATGATTGGTCAATATTTCCAACATCACCAATTTCTAAAGAACCATTAGGACCTGTTTACAGATCAAACGATAGTGCTTGGGGAGACGTCATTAACTGGGTTGTTTATGCAACCATCATCGCTGATGAGTATGGCGTAACTAGCGCAAACGTTGATTCTGTTGACACCGATGCTTTTCCAGAGCTTGGAAGACTTTTTGGAGCTAACGACGGTGAGTTACAAACCATTATGGGACTTGACGCAAAGGCATTTTATAATGTCATCAAGCAAGTTGGTAACTACGATGAAATCTACTCCAGAAACCTTAATCCTGTTGGATTATTCCGTGAAGGTGGAGCAAATGATAGATGGACAAATGGCGGTCTAATTTACGCACCTCCTGCTAGATAATTTATCATTAAAAATTTAAAGAAGAGGGCTTTTAGCCCTCTTCTTTTTATGTTTTGGGCAATCTAACTATCTTATTTCATGTCAATTTGGTAAAATTTATTGATGTTGGGAAAAGTTCTTAAAAATTTTGATATTAGAACGTTTTGGCGAGATGTTAGATTTTTAAAATGGGCTGGACAGGTTTTATTTTTAGTACTTTTTGCTTATTCGCTACTGTTGTTTGTTCAAACAGGCATCAATAATCTGCAATCAACAAATATACCATTTTCTTTCGATTTTTTAGGTGACACACCTGGAGTTTCAATCGCTGAAGGTTTCGAGACACTTCCAGATTCAGGACTCAGAATGCTTCATGTTGGAATGTTTAACATGATAAGGATAATGATTGGTGGAATAATAGTTGCCACTATTTTTGGAACACTACTTGGTATTGCAAGATTATCAAGTAATTGGATAGTTGAAAAAGCAGCAACATCACTATTAGAAGTTGTAAGAAATGTGCCACTTTTAGTTCAAATCCTTTTCTTTCAGGCATTTCTTTTATCATTTCCAAGGCTTGAAGAAAGAGATCGGGGAGAAATTATGTTTCATGTGAGCTCAAAAGGAATTGCTTACCCCTGGCCAGAACGTCAAGAGTCTGCCTTTATGTTCTTTGGGCTTCTTTTGATTACAATTTATCTTGCTCGAACAGTATTCAAGTGGAGAGTAAGTTTGTTGGAGAAAGAAGGAAGAGACACAAATCCATTTTTATGGTCATTTTTAACATTCCTTGTTTTAACTTTTGGCAACTGGGTAGGTGGTTACAAGTTAATGGGTATTATTGGACTAATTTCAGGTTATATTTCTACTATGTTTGATTCTATTCCAAGCATTGCATACCAAGGTTTATTTTCGGTAACAGCAGTTTTTTTAGGATTTAGATATATCAGAAAACAAATCAGGAATACTGACACAGGTGAAATCAGAGGAATACTTTCCGATGATGATTATTTTCGAATTATATTATCAGGAGTAGTGGCAGTATTTGTTGTTTTATTGATGTTTATGCCATTTGGCCAAAACTTAACTTATTTTTTAGAGGGGGATGAATTATTTTATAAATCAAACTGGGGTATGCCACAATTTTTTGATGGTGTCGCAAAAAGATTTGATTTTAACATATCAGGCCCTCCAGTAATCATGAGCTATCCCGAGATAGTACAAGCTGGAACAACAAAATTTACAAGATACTCTCCTGACTTAGGAAAGGTAACCACCGTTGGTTACTTTGCAACTTGGTTTGGAGTAACCTTATACACCGCTATATTTATCTCTGAAGTTGTTCGTTCTGGAATAATGGCAATCTCAAAAGGACAGTCTGAGGCAGGCTTGTCTCTTGGCCTGAGGAGAAGATCATTATTGAGACTAATAATACTTCCACAAGCCTTCAGGGTTATGTTGCCTCCAATGGGAAATCAATATTTGAATCTTGCAAAAAATACTTCATTAGGTGTAGCAGTTGCTTATCCAGAGGTTGTTGCTGTTGGTCAGACTCTATATAACCAAGAGGGTCAAACACTTCCAGTCTTTCTAGTTTGGATGATATTTTACTGTTCGATAAGCTTGTCTATCTCATCAATTATCAATTATTACAATAGAAAAATGAAAATAGTTGAACGATGATAAAAGATACTAAATTTTTTATTGAAAATCCCTATGGAAGATGGGTTAGAGATAATTTATTCTCCTCTTCAAGTTCGGCATTTTTAACCTTCTTCGCAGGTTTTATGGTTATTTATTCTTATAGGGGAATTGTTGGCTTCATATTAAATCCTGAAAGAATGTGGACATCAGTAACTTACAATATGAAGCTATACATGATACTGGCTTATCCTGATGAAGCTATGATCAGGGTTTGGCTATCTGTAGGGCTTGCATTAATTCTTGGAGGTTTATCTATTGGATTTTACAATAGTGGCAAGACCATTTCTTTGGGGGGAATTTTTCAAAAGCTATTTACTATATCTGCAGTAATAGCTCTTTTAATTGCTTTAGCTCCAACAAATACAAATGTAATTCAAAACGATGGAAGTATTGAAGTTGTAGAAATAATTTCTCGAGATATAAGAATGCTTATTTTAGGTCCATCCTTGGTGTTAACCTTGGCGTTCTTTTTTTTGAGGAATATAAAAATTAAGAATTTATTTAATACAGCAAAAGTAAATCTGACATATTTTGGATTGATTATTGGATCTTTATATTTTATAAAAATTCCAACAATATCACTCGATTCAAGCGGTGAAAGGATAATTCCAGATCCATTTCTTCCAATAGCTAGTACTACTTATATCCCATGGACAATCCTCTATGTAGCTATGTTATTATTCTTTTTTATCGGTTCACTTTTAAAGAACAGAGATATAAAAATCATGGCAAGACTTATTCCGATTTCATGGTTTTTGTGCCCACTTTTTATATTTTCTTGGATTTTTAAGAAGCCATTAGTTGAATTGAATACAGTTTTTAGTGCAGATATTCCTTCCATACTCGTTTTTGGAATTATTGGATTTTTAATAATTAGATTTAGTGATAACGAATCTATAGGAGTTTATAGAACACCAATCAATATTGGGTTTTTGGTCTTGAGTATTATAGTTTTTCTTTTACCCCTAGTATTTATCTTCAAAGCAACAATGGTACTTTTACTTTTACTTCTAGTTGTTTCACCAGCTATCGCAACAACTAAAGAAGGTAAAAGACAGCTTTTTATTGTTTGGATAGTTTCATTGTTTGTTTTAACTTTTTTAATTAGGGGAGCAAGCTCTGACACGATGTTAGTAACTCCTACCGGAAGCATCTTTGGAGGATTTTCTTTGACATGGTTGCTTGCAATTTTTGGAACTTATGCGTCATTTCCGCTTGGACTCGCTTTAGCTTTAGGAAGGACATCAACCTTACCCGTAATTAGAATTATATGTACAGGAATAATTGAGATAGTTCGATCGGTTCCTTATATTACTTGGTTATTTTTTGCTAGCGTTATGCTTACAGTTTTTCTTCCTACAGGGGTTGAATTTAATCTGATAATTAGAGTTTTGATATTAACTGCATTTTTCAGTGGAGCCTATTTTGCAGAATACATAAGAGGTGGTTTGCAATCAATACCAAAAGGACAATATGAGGCGGCCAATGCTATTGGGATGAATCCATTTCAAAGAATATTTTTAGTAATAGTTCCACAAGCTCTTCGTACAATAATCCCCACCCTTGTCGGAAGTGTTATAACATCATTTAAAGATTCAAGCTTGGTAGCGATTATTGGATTATTTGATATTCTAAGAATTGGAACTTCAGTTATTCCAGCTCAATCACAACCAGTTGTTTTTATAGGTAGAAATTTAGAACAACTAGTTTTCTTGTCTTTCTTCTTTTGGGTATTTACTTTTGTATTTTCAAGAAGATCGATGAAATTTGAGAAGCGTTTAGGTCTAGGAGAAAGGTAATATTAACGTATGAGCATAATCAAAACCGTAGATGTCAAAAAGTGGTTTGGAGATTTCCAAGCTTTAAAAGGAATATCTATGGAAGTTGCTGAAGGGGAAGTATTAGTAATATGTGGACCTTCAGGATCAGGTAAGTCGACTTTTATTAGGTGTATAAATCGACTCGAACAACATCAAGAAGGCGAAATTGTTGTTGATGGAATTGAGCTCACAAATGATCTAAAAAACATTGAAGCAATTAGGTCTGAGGTGGGCATGGTTTTTCAAAGTTTTAATTTGTTTCCACATTTAACAGTAATGCAAAATATCACTCTTGCCCCGATATGGGTAAGAAAAAAAAGTCGTAGTGAATCAGAAGAAAAAGCTATGGAGCTATTAGAAAGAGTAGGCATACCTGAACAGGCACAAAAATTTCCAGGACAATTATCTGGTGGACAGCAGCAGAGAGTAGCTATTGCAAGAGCTCTTGCTATGGAACCTAAAATTATGCTTTTTGACGAGCCAACTTCTGCCTTAGATCCAGAAATGATTAAAGAGGTTCTTGATGCAATGAAAGAGCTTGCAG
>CACLRL010000024.1 GCA_902609285.1 uncultured Candidatus Actinomarina sp.
AAACTATTTCTCTAGCTTTATCTGCAGAGCTACCTTTAGTAGTCGTGAATGTTCAAAGAGGGGGACCTTCAACAGGACTTCCTACAAAGCCTGAACAATCTGATCTGATGTTTGCAATGTATGGAAGGCATGGAGAAGCACCACTTCCAGTAATTTCAGCTAAATCTCCTTCACATGCTTTTTATGCTGCTTTTGAAGCAACAAGAATTGCTCTTAAATACATGACACCCGTTATTTTATTATCAGACAACTATGTAGCTACAGGCTCAGAGCCATGGAAACTACCAGAAATTGAGAGCCTTAATGAACTTGGAACAAACCTTACAACTAAATACAACACTGAGGAAGGATTTTTGCCATTCTTTAGAGATTTTCAGACAAACGCTCGACCATGGGCGATTCCGGGTACACCTGGTTTAGAACACAGAATAGGTGGTCTCGAAAAAGAAGATGGGACAGGCAATGTTTCATACGATACCGACAATCATCAATATATGACAGACATGAGAGCATGGAAAATAGAAAATATAGCAAACGATATTGATCAACTTGAATTAAATGGGGATATATCTTCTGATACTCTTGTTGTAGGTTGGGGATCAACATATGGTGGAATCACACAAGCTGTTAATCGACTTAATTCAAAAGGTATTAAAGTGGCAAGTACACATTTTACTCATATAAACCCATTTCCAGACAACACTGGTGAAATATTAAGCAGATTTAAAAATGTAATCATACCCGAATTAAATACTGGTCAATTATCAAAACTTCTTCGAGCACGTTTCCTTGTAGACGCAATAGGCATCAACAAGGTTGAAGGTCTTCCATTTACAGCTCAAGAGCTAGAGGAAAAGATTGAAGGATTAATCAAATCATTTAGTTCAGTTAGAACATCTGTCCCAACCATGAAACCAGTTGTAGAAGAGGTTGTTGCTGAAGAAGAACCTGTTGTAGAAGTCATTGAAGAACCAGTGGTAGAAGAACCAGTTGTAGAAGAGGTTGTTGCTGAAGAAGAACATGTTGTAGAAGAGGTCGGAATCCCTGAACACTTAATATTAAGATCTGCAGAAGCAAGAGCCAAAGCTTTAGGAATACCAGTTGAACAAGTTCTTGAAGAGATGAGCGGTAATAAACCTGCTATTGAAGAACCTGCTGCAGAAGTCATTGAAGAACCAGTTGTAGAAGAGGTTGTTGCTGAAGAAGAACCAGTGGTAGATGAAACATCAACAAAAAATAAAGAAGAAGTTTTAGAAGAAGCTCAAGACTCTGTTGTTGAGAGAGTTACTGAGAGGGTCACGGAAAGAGTAACTGAGAGAATTATTGAAAAAGTTGATGAAAATGTTGCAGAAAAGAAAGAACTTGTTGCAGACAACGACCATCAAGCAGATGAGGTAGAAACTTCGGAAAAAGAGGAAATAAAGACTGATGAGTAAGATTCCTCTCTCATATAAAAGAGCTGACTTTGCTAGCGACCAAGAGGTTAAATGGTGCCCTGGGTGTGGTGATTATACAATTCTTGCTTCAGTGCAAAACTTTATGACTGAATTAGGTATCAGAAAAGAAAATATTGTGTTTGTATCTGGCATTGGTTGTGCAGCAAGATTTCCTTACTACATGAACACATACGGTTTACATTCTATCCATGGTCGTGCTCCTGCAGTAGCAACTGGAGTAAGTGCATCTAATCCTGATCTTTCAGTTTGGGTAGTATCGGGAGATGGTGACGCACTATCTATTGGAGGAAACCACTTAATTCATGCACTAAGAAGAAATGTAAACATGAAGATATTAATGTTCAATAATCAAATATATGGACTTACCAAAGGACAGTATTCCCCTACCAGTGAAGAAGGAAAGAAAACAAAATCTTCTCCTTTTGGTTCTGTAGAGCTTCCACTAAACCCAATGAGTCTAGCCTTAGGAGCTGAAGCATCATTTGTTGCAAGGTCAATTGATATGGATAGAGATCTTACAGCAGAGGTACTTCGAGCAGCATCTGAACATGAGGGATCAGCTTATGTTGAGATTTATCAAAACTGTAATGTTTTTAATGACAAAGCCTTTGAGCAGTTAACATCTAAGGAAGGAAAAATAGCAAATCGTATAAATCTAAGACATGGTGAGAAAGTTATCTTTGGAGCAGAAGATGAGAATGCTGTAACAATTCGTGATGGAGAAGCAGTCATTGTCAAAAGATCAGAAATAGATGATAGTGAGATTTATGTTCATGACATTACAAAAGATAACCCTTCAATTGCTTTTTCATTATCAAGATTATCTCATGGGCCTTATGGACCAACACCAGTAGGTATCTTTAGACAAGTTGAAAGAGATACTTACAATGATGAAGTCAGAGAACAAATTGACTCATCTATTGAACAAAAAGGTGAAGGAGAACTTGATAAGCTTATAAGATCTCTTGGAACTTGGGAAGTAAATTAAATTATTCGTCTAGATAATCTATTTGATCGGTTGGCATAATTAAGGCAGTGCTCGCATTCACAATATGTGAAACAATCCTTTTAAGATAACGATAAAGTAATGTTGTTGCGACTGGATATTGAACTTTTTCCTTATTTTCAAGGAGTGCAATAATCTTATCATCAAGACTTGTTGATAGGGATGATCCAAGTGTTATTAAATCCTGTACTTTTGACTCATCATCAAGATTCAAACAGGACTGTAAATATACAATAAGTTTTCCTATGTCATTTCTCAATTCAATATAATTATCAAGCTCATCACCTTGGGTAAATGTATTTCCAGTTTCTGCGATTTCAAATAAATTTTTACAATAATCGCCAATTCTCTCAATATCTTTTGACATGGTCATATAGGAGAGAAGAAGGGGAATATCTAGATTTCTTGAGTTGACTGCGGAATGAATAATCATTTCTCTTCTAACATCACGATGTAATTCATTGATTTTTTTATCTGTTGAATATAGGTCATCTCTTACCGAATCTAGGTTTGTATCTCCAAGAAGACAGTTCATTGCAAGATCATAAATTCTCATACTATTTGTAAGCATCTCACTTAATTTTGCGTCAATACTATCTAATGATTCATTACTCATATTTCTCCTTTAATTTGATATTACTACTCCCAGTAATGGAAGTAACAAAAATGTTACCAATACATACAAAATTGCAATATATCTTCTTTTGGCCACCACATTGCTGAAGGACACGGCCAGATTAACAGGTAAGTTCCTGATAAATTTGACCGGGTAAACAATCATGACACCTATTGTGTTAAAAAATACATGATGCAATGCAATTGTTAATCCAGCAGTGTTATCTACAACAAAGCTTGCTAGAACCGCAGTTATTGTGGTTCCAATATTAGCGCCAAGCGTTATGGGAAATGCATTTTGTATGGATAATATGCCTGAACCAACAATTGGAACAAGTATAGATGTTGTGATACTTGAACTCTGAACTGAGAAAGTAATAAGAATACCTATCAAAATTGCAAATAGTCCACCACCTCTTGCAAGTGCTCTATCTAAGCCCATTTCGATTTGATTCATCATTAATGACTTCATATTTGAAACTACATTTTTCAAGCAAAGAAAAATTAATCCAATTGCTATGACTATCAACAAGACTGCGTAAACTCTATAAGAATTTTCACTCAAATTACCAATGAATGGGATTGAAGTAAGGCCATCTAGAATATTATTGGAACCCCATTTGATTGCTGCCTTAATAGGACTATTTGGTTTGGTGGCTGTGAAACCAGATGCAATTATAAACTCTGTACCGTTTTCGGCCATTCTTGTGATGAACCCAGTTATATGATCTAGTGGAAACAAAATGATTACAACAAATACATTAAAAAAATCATGCATTGTTGATGCTGCAAAAGCCCTTTTAAATTCTCCTTCCCTTCTAACATGGCCAAAAGAAACAAGAGTATTTGTTACAGTTGTTCCTATATTTGCACCCATGACCATAGGTATTGCATACTCTAGGCTGAGGACACCACTACCAACTAAACCGACAATTGTAGATGTTGTAACTGATGAGGATTGAACTAAAACGGTACACAATATTCCAACAAGCAGTCCTGCGAATGGATTTGAAACAGATTCAAAAAGTTGATCGGTATATTCTGCACCAAGAGTTTTGATACCTTTTTCAAGTAGTTTGATAGATACAAGAAAGAAGTATAAGAAAAATAATGCGAAGCTTAAGTTTTTAACGACTTTTAAATTCATATTCCGTATGAATTATAAATAAGTTTAAATAAAATTAAATTCTGATTTACTGTTCGTTTACTTTACGTTTACTTTTCGAAAACAATCGTAAAAATCGAACCGTGGTCCAATTCACTAACAATTTCAATAACAGCATTGTTTCGATCAAGTGCATGTTTAACGATTGCAAGACCCAGTCCTGTTCCACCTACTTTTCTTGATCTTCCTTTATCAACTCTATAAAATCTCTCAAAGATTTTTTCTTGATCTGATTCAGAAATACCAGAGCCAAAGTCTTGAAATGAGCATCTAACTGATTTATCATTTTCTTCAATTTGAATCAAAATATTTTCTTCTGGCGGAGAATATTTTAAAGCGTTCTTTATCAAATTTTTCACGGCCAGTGAAATATCATCAAAATTTGCATTTATTTCAACTTTCTTCTTTTTATAATTAATTCGTTTTTTATTTTGTTTAGATAAGTAAGAAATTTCATTTGCTATAACATCATGCAAATCAAATGCTTCCATAAATACATCTGAGGATTCCATAGCTGATAAATCTAATAAATCTGAAATAAGTTCATTCATCCTGTCAGAATCTCTTAAAATTTGCTCTAAAAAACTTTTAGTCATTCCGTCATCACGCTCAAGAGATGTGAGTGCCGATTCGGCAGCTAATCTTACTGATGCAATTGGAGTTTTTAACTCATGAGAAGCATTTGCTATAAACTCTTCTTTAATTCTTGTAATTTCTATAAATTCATCTTTACTGTTCTCAGTCATTTAATTTATATCCTACACCTCTTATGGTTACTAATCTTATTGGCGACTTTGGATTTACTTCAATTCTTTCACGTATTCTTTGGATGTGTACATCAAGAGTTTTAGAATTACCAGCAAAACTATATCCCCAAACTTTACTGAAGAGTTTGTCTCTAGAAACTATATTTCCAGCATTTTCACAAAGATAATAAAGTAATTCAAATTCCCTAGGTCTCAATTCAATTACTTCATTATCTATTTTTGCTTCGTACCTTAAAGGATTCATGGCAATATTTCCTATAGTTATTTCTTTGGCAAAATTTAAGCCATCATCTCCGCCGTGTAATAATTCTGAGTTTTTCGTCCTTCTCAAAACAGCTTTTACTCTACTTATTAGCTCTTTAACTGAAAATGGTTTAGTTATGTAATCATCTGCACCCATCTCTAAACCACTGATTTTATCGTTTTCATCATCTTTTGCAGTCAACATAATTATTGGTACGTTTGAAGATTTTCTTATTGCTTTGCAAATTTCAAGACCAGAAACTTCCGGAAGCATAATATCTAATATGATTAGATCAAAATGTTCTTCGTCAAAAATATCAAGAGCAATTTTTCCATCATCAACATGGGTAACTTTTAAACCTTCATTTTTAAGATTATAAATAATTCCATCTGCGATACTTTTTTCATCTTCTACAAGTAAAACTTTAACTGACATTAACTAAATTAGTTCAGATGGAGAGGACCATTCACCTCGATTAAAGGCTAAAATATAATTTTCATAACCTAAAAAATCTTTTTGAAATTCAACCGGTATATTGAAGCCCCACCAATCATCTTTAAACTGACTTCGATGAGCTTTCATGGAATTAATTTTATGTTCAATATACTTTGTTCCAT
>CACLRL010000025.1 GCA_902609285.1 uncultured Candidatus Actinomarina sp.
AGTGCTGGAAAAATTAAGAACCATAAATTAAATGGTGGAAAGCTTAAAAAAAATAAAACTGCTGAAATGAAAACTCTTATATACATCTATTTAATGTTAACTATGATTTCAGATTCCAAAACTAAATTATATTTCTAAGTATTACAAATAAGCCTGAGATAATTGAAAAGTAGGTAACCCCTTTTGAAATAGCCGTCTCAGATATATTTGAAAATAATGAAGAAAGTCTTAACCCAATAGCCACCGGAACAGCTAAATATAATACAAGAATAAGATGATCTCTAAAGATTTCACCACTTATTAAGAGAAGACCAAGAGTGATGGTTATTCCGAATGTAAACACAGCGTTAAGTGAGGGTCTGAATTCATTACCGGAGGTGCCTCTGTATAGAATTGCAATTGGAGGACCTCCTACGCCAGCAATCATTGCAAATACTCCAGATAATGTTCCTGCAATCCAGGATGTTTTATTGTTTCTTTTTACAATCCAGCCATAATATGTTGCAAGACCTCCAAATAGAACAATTGCTCCAACACTTATTGAAAGTAGTTGTTCACTCAAATTTATCAAGAGTAGTAAACCCAGTGGTCCACCAATAATTCTTCCTAGAAATAAAAATTTGAATGGTTTCCAATTTACTTGTTTTTTTTCTCTTTGGTAGATTCTGAAAGTCATAGGTAAAGCCAAAAGGCTAAGTATTTGTGGAACAAGCATTGGTTCGATTTGAACTAAAATTGGAGAAGAAATGACTGCAAAACCAAAACCTAAAATACCTTGTATGGCTGCACTTGCAAACAATAAAACTGAAATAAAAATTATTTCAATTAAAGATAGATCGAATGGATATGTCAACTAAGGGCGTTTTCCATTAACTTTAAAATTTCACCTTCGTTTGTATGACGACCCGTTTTAAGCTTTGAATATATTAAAACTTCATCCAAGTAAAGTTCAAATACTCCACCAGAGCCAGGTATCAAATCTATTGACGTTATTTCTTTTCCATATTTTTCTAGTATGTCTTCGACCGTACTAACTGCACGGGGTGTATAGTTTCAAACTATACAAAATTCTAGTTTGATTTTCATAATCAAATGTTACTATATGTATCTGTATAAAAAGGTTTGTAAAAACTTGCAAGCTTTGCAATATTTTGTTAAGCTTGTGAATATATTCACAAAGTGGGGAAAATTAATGACTGACGGACTAAAAGCAAGTCAAATTAAAGGTGGTATAAGGCCTTCAAAAAGTTTTGACCAGGGTAGAACTTGTAAAGAAGAATCTTGTAAGACTCAGTTGAGTATATATAACAAAAGAGAGCACTGTTTCAATCATGCTCCTGTTAAATATCCAAGAGTTAGAGGAAGAATTCTTCAAGAAACTGCTTAATTAAAACAATCAATTTCACAATATAAACCTTTTAGAATTATTATAATTTTATGACTTTTAAATTTACTGTTCCTGAAATTAGTTGTGATCATTGCAAAAGTACAATTATCAATACGCTATCAAGTGTCGATAACATTGAGCTAGTTGAGGTAAATATTAAAACTAAAGACGTTACGTTAAATTCTTCAGAAGAAATTGATTTAGATCTTGTTAAGTCACTCCTTGATGAACAAGGTTATACAGTTGTCAGCTGATAAAAAAACACTTATTCTATCTGTTGAAGGGATGACCTGTGCAGCTTGTGCCGCAAGGATCGAAAGAGTTTTAGATAAAGATGAATCCGTTGAGGATGTAGTTGTTAACTTCCCTTTAAAAAAAGCTGTAATCGAATTAAATACAGAAGATGTAAATTCTGAGAATTATATTGAAAAAATTAGATCGGTTGGATACTCAGCTCAAGAAGAGACACAAGTTGAAGATAGTAAAAATTTTAAAAGATTTTTTATTCCAGTAATTTCTCTTCTATCAACTCTTGCACTCAACCCACTCATTGAGGCTAATCAAGATTTCATAGCACTAGGAATCAGCTCAATAATTATATTTATTTTTGGAAGGACATTCCACCTATCAGCATTGAAGAGCATTAGGAATCTTAATTTTAATATGGATACGTTAATTTCTATTGGGAGCTTTTCATCTTTTGTTATTGGTGTAATACCTGAAAATGGAGAACTCATGTATCTCGAGACTGGTGGTTTCATTATAAGCTTTATACTTATAGGAAAAACTATAGAAGATATCTCTATAAAGTCTTCAATCTCTATATCTGATTCAATTATTGAAAGTATTCCAAAAGATGTAAATGTTTATGATGATAAAAAAATCATCCGTAGACCTATAAACGAAATATCTGTAGATCAGATAACAATTGTTAAGAAGGGTGAAATTATTCCTTTAGATGGTGAGATTTATAATGGTCATTCTGAAGTTGACGAAAGTATTATTTCAGGAGAAGCAGAACCAATTTTAAAAAAACAAGGAGATACCGTCATATCAGGTTCTATCAATCTTGGGAACGATATTGAAGTTAAAGTAACAAAAAAAGATGGTGAAACGACAATAAATTACATAGAAAAGTTAATTTTAAAAGCACAAACTACCAAACCTGATGTTCAAGAACTCGTAAATAAGATAACAAATATCTTTGTACCTTCAATTTTACTTTTAAGCTTTATCAATTTTTTTACTAAATTCTTTGTTCTTGGAAATAACTTTTCAGAAACAATTAGCTCAACAATTGCAATCTTGGTAATTGCATGTCCCTGTGCTCTAGGTCTTGCCACTCCAATTGTATTATTTCGAACTGCATCTGTTTCAAATAGAAATGGATTTATTTTTAAAAATTTTGACTATCTTCAAAAATTTACCAAACTCGACACATTAATATTTGATAAGACTGGAACTTTAACATCCGGTATTTTTAAAATCGAAAAAATTACAAATGAAGATAGCCTTGTTGTAGATGATGAAATTATAAGAATACTTGCTTCTGTTGAGCAGAAGTCAAACCATCCTATTGCTAAAAGTATCCTCTTAGAGTCAGAAATAAAAAACTTAGAACTCTCGCCTGTAAATGATTTTAATGAGATACCTGGTATAGGGGTTACGGGGGTTGTAGACAATAAGAGCGTAAAAGTTCAAAAATCAGATAACGATTTAATCAGTGATTTGACTTTAATGATTGACGATGAAGAGTATTTGGTTACTTTAGTTGAGGATAAAACTTTAAATAAAGATGTTATTAAAAGTCTTTCAAATGAGTATGAAATTGAAATTCTATCCGGAGATAAGACTGAGAAAGTTAAAAAGATTGGAGAAGATTTGAATATAAATGTTGCCCTTGGAAATCAGTCACCTGAAGATAAATTAGATTATATAAAAAATAAACAGAAAAATAAAACTGTAGGTTTTATAGGTGATGGAATCAATGACTCTCCTGCATTGGAGCAAGCAAATGTAAGTTTGACATTTGCACAAAGTACACAAATTGCACAAAGTGTAAGCGATATAATTATTTTTAAAGGAGGCTTTGAAAAATTAAATTCAATATTTAAAATTTCAAAAAATGCAAATAGGAGAATTTCGCAGAATTTGTTTTTAGCTTTTATTTACAACATAATTATGATTCCCATTGCAGTTTCGGGGAATATTATTCCAAGCATGGCAGCATTAGCTATGGCACTATCGAGTCTGTCTGTTGTAATTAATTCATCAAGAAAACTTTAAAAATTTTAAGATAAATTATTTTAAATATTAACCTTTCAATATGGAAGACGTTGTTTGGTATAGAAAACCACTTTTATCTGATCCTGTAGCTATCTTGGCTTTTGAAGGATGGAGTGACGCAGGTAATACTGCAAGTGGTTGTATCGAAAATATTTGTGGCAACTATGATGTCGAACCATTTGCAGAATTAAACTCCGAAGGATTTTATAATTATCAAATGAGAAGGCCTGTAGTTGAGGTAAAAGCTATAGGTGAACGAAATTTCCATTGGCCTCAAACGTCGTTTTATTCAATTGAAGATTATAAATTGAAAAGAGAAATCGTAATGGTCTTTGGCGAAGAGCCATCAATGAAATGGAAAAAATATTCAGAAAATATTTCAAATACCTTGATGGATCTTGGAGTGAAAAGAGCAGTTACTTTAGGCGCTTTCTTTGGTCAAGTAGCTCATACCTTGCCAGTTCCAATTTTTGGTGTAAGTGACGATCCTACTTTTCACTCTAGATTTAATGTACTTCCAACTAACTATTCAGGACCGACAGGCATAACAAGCGTAGTGGGTCATGATTTAAGGAAAAATGGTATTGAAACTTCCGGTCTCTGGGCTGCTGTCCCTCATTATCTTAGCTCGGGTGCCTATCCAAAAGGAATTGGTGCATTGTTAAACAAAACCTCAGAAATACTAAAAATTGATATTGACGACTCAGGAATACAATCTGAAGGCCAACAATTCGAAACAAAAATAAGCAAAGCAATGGAAAACTCTCAAGATCTTGCAGAATATGTTTCAAAATTAGAAGAGGCTGAAGTAAATATTGAGGATAGTTTCTCTGAAGATAATCTAGTTGAACAGATTGAAGATTTTCTTAATAATGAGGGCGGAGAATTTTAAGCAGACTTCTTTTTATGTCTATTTGATTTACGACGTTTTCTGTACTTATGTTTAGACATTTTTTTACGTCTTTTCTTTATCAAAGATCCCATAAATAAAATTTTTCCTTTTTTCCTAACTGCGAAATTCTAACCTATGTGGGTTAATAAATGAATAGCTTTTATGAAAAATTATCTTCATACCTTTTTACAGCTAAAAGAAGAACTTCTTCTCCTTTATTACCCTCTGGAAACTTTCTTTTTGCCCAAAATCCCCAAGTTATCATTGAAAGAACTTTAAATAACTCAAATTTAACTTTCGTCATTTCATCTTTTATACCAATTCTTTTATAAATATCATTAATTAAATCCCTGTCTTGTTCTAATTCGTTTTGCCATATAAAATCTGCATAATCAAAGATTGGATCGCCTTGTGCTGAGTATTCCCAATCAATTAAATAAGCTTTTTCATTCATGTAAAC
>CACLRL010000026.1 GCA_902609285.1 uncultured Candidatus Actinomarina sp.
CACTTAAATATTCAGCAAGAATAAATTCTTTGAGTGAATTGTTTATTACAAAGTTAGACGTTTTAACTGGTTTAGATGAAGTCAATATTTGTGTAGGTTACAAATTTAAAGACCAGGAATTGACTGATTACCCTTTAGTTGAGGATATTCTAGAAAAATCAACACCTATATATAAATCGTTTGAGGGGTGGAATGATGATATATCTTCAATTACAGAATTTAATAAACTTCCAGAAAGTGCACAAACTTATATAAATTTCATTGAAGAATTTACAGATATACCAATTAAATATATATCTGTTGGACCAGAAAGAAAGCAAAATATAATTAGATAAATGATAAAAAGATACTTAATAAACGAAATTGAAAATATTTGGAATCAAAATAACAAAATATCTACCTGGAAAAAAGTTGAATCTTCGGTTACTAAACAACTTGAAGATGCGGGAATTGTTCCAAAAGGTTTGTCCGCGGAAATACTTAAGGTAAATATTTCATTAGATGAATTAGAAGAAAGAGAAAAAATCACAAATCATGACGTTGCATCTTTTGTTGATATTTTGCAAAATAAAATTCAAAAAAACTCAGAGTGGGTACATTATGGACTGACAAGTTCGGATATTGTTGACACTTCAAACAGTCTTTTAATAATTGAGTCTTTAGATTTTTTATTAATTCAAATTGATGAATTAATAAAAACCTTAAAAAATCTTGCGATAAAAGAAAAGGATACAAAAATAATTGGAAGAACGCATGGTGTGTTTGCTGAAATTACTTTTCTAGGAAATATATTTTCAAATTGGCTTCTTGAAATTAATAGAAATAAACAAAGAATTCTAAAAGCTAAAGAAAATATTTCTGTTGGTAAATTCAGTGGTGCAGTTGGAAATTACTCTATATTAAATCAAGAAATAGAGGAAAGAGCATTAAGTAGCTTGAATCTAAAACCTGAACTTTTTGCTTCGCAGATTGTAAGTCGTGATCGTTATGCAGAAGTAATAATTGCTATAGGAATGCTTGGAAGTTGTTTTGATCGTATATCACAAAATCTTCGCGGGTATCAACGATCAGAAGTTGGGGAGATCTTTGAATCTTTTTCAAAAGAACAAAAGGGCTCTTCAGCAATGCCTCATAAAAAAAATCCTATAACTTCTGAGAGAATTTCAGGAATATCAAGAATCTTAAGAGGTTACGTTATCACTTCTTTAGAAAATATCTCTCTATGGCACGAAAGAGATATCTCAAATTCTTCAGTAGAAAGAATTATATTTCCTGATGGTTTCAACCTCATTTCCTTTGCAACTATTGAGATGGAAAAGTTGTTTAGCAACATTCAAATAAACCACGAAAAGATTAATTCCAATATTGACTTAGCAAAAGTAAGTATATTAACTCAGGCTTGTCTTTCACATTTAATTACTAAAGGAGTTGGTAGAGATGAAGCATATAGATTTATACAATCACAATCATTTGAATTTGATGATCTAGATGATTACTTAATTACGCTTTCAAAAAATTTTGAGAATGTTTCAAATGAAGAATTAAAAAGCATAACAAATGAAATTCTCTCTGAAAAAACAAATGAGAACTTTGAAGAAAAAATAAATTCAATTGTATAAGAGATTCAAAAAACAATTCTCGGAAATAAAAAGTGAAGTTCTTGGACTGAACGAATCCCAAAATAATGTATTTGATTCAATCCTTGCGCCAGTTTTTTTTGTTTTACTAAATAGATTTTTTGATTTAAATATTGCAATTATAGGTACGGGGTTCTTAGTCGTTCTTACAATCATTTACAGAGTGCTCAGAAAAGATGATCTTAAATTTGCATTTATTGGTGTAGTTGGAACGATAGTTGCATTGCTAATTGCTAGATTTCAAGGAAGTGCATCAGGTTTTTTTCTACCAGGAATTATTAGAGATATAAGTATTGCTTTAATTGGATTTGTATCAATATTGACTCGAAGACCTTTTACTATTTATTCATCACAATATTTTAGAAAATGGCCTATGGAATGGTATTTATTGCCTTCTGTTAAGCCAGCTTACAATCAAGTTGCTATTTTGTGGGTGGCTTTTCTTTCTCTAAAAGGAGGTCTTCAGGTATTGTTTTTTAATAATCCTGAAATTCTTGCAATTATAAAGTTATCAACTTCTAATCAGACAACTTTAATACTTTTGATTGTTTCATATTTTTTGGGTTTAAGAAAATTAAAAAACCTTAAGGGACCAAGCGTTGAAGAATTTAAAAATAATGTCTCTCCTCCTTGGAAAGGTCAGGAAAGAGGATTCTGACTAAGGTAATATAGCTATATGACAGATGAAAATTTAAAATTGTTAATAATTATTGGAAGCAGCTTTGGTATTTTTTTAATACTAAGAATCTTGGTTTTCCCAGCTCTAAAACGAATTGCAAAAAAAACAAATACAATTATCGATGATCTTTTTTTAGAAAAAAAGTTTTTAAACAGACTATCTTTTGTTGCTGTATTTACTTTTCTTAATGGAATAGTTTTTACAGAATTTTCAATTGACTTAATGAACAGTGAAGTTGGTCAACGAATAATCAGTTCATTTTTGGCAATCTTTTTAGGGCTTACATTGAATGAATTGCTTTCAATCCTTAATAATGCATCTAGCAAATATGACGCTTTAAAAGATAGGCCTATCAAAGGTTACATACAGATTGTTAAGATCATATTGAATGCATTTATTTTCATAATTGTTTTTGCAATATTGTCTGGACAATCAGTTACATACTATATAAGTGGGCTTGGTGCACTAACTGCTGTACTTTTACTAGTTTTTCAAGATACAATATTATCTTTCGTTGCTTCAGTGCAAATTGGACAAAATAACATAATAAATAATGGTGATTGGATTGAGGTACCTGAATACGGTGCAGATGGAGATGTTATAGATATAGCTCTACATACTGTAAAAGTACAAAACTGGGACAAAACTATAACATCTATTCCGACATCAAAAATTATTTCAACCTCTGTTAAAAATTGGAGAGGTATGTCTGAATTTGGTGGTAGAAGAATAATGAGATCGATAACAGTTGATATTTCAAGTATTAAATTTTTATCCATCCAAGATATTGAGAATTTAAAAAAGATCCCACCTATCAAAAGTTATTTAGATGAAAAAATTAAGGAAGTAGAGATGTTTAATAATGACTCGTCTAATGATGCTTCTCAAATAGAACAAAGAAATTTAACAAATATTGGGACTTTTAGAGCATATGTAGAAAGTTATTTAAGACAAAATGAAAACTTAGATACACAAAATATGACTTTCTTGGTAAGACAATTAGCGCCAACAAACCAAGGAGTATCCATACAAATATATACTTTTACAAAAACTACAGACTGGGTTGAATACGAAAAAATCCAATCAGATATTTTTGATCATCTACTTGCTGTGCTTCATAAATTTGACTTAAGAGCTTATCAAGATGGGATTGTTGAAGCAGCAGCAATGAAGAATTTACACTTTAACGAAGGTCTTAAAGACTGAATTTATATTTTCTTCTTAAGACAACTAAAAAGCCAAAGCCAATAATTAAAAAGTTAAAGTAGTTCCCGAATAAACTGTATGGTGTTTGGGAGTCAATTGGTTGTATTGATTGGTTAAGAATTTCTGCTGTAAAAAGATTTGTATCAGATAAAATATTTCCATCATTATCTATGAATGCTGACTTTCCTGTAATTGCCGAATGAATAATTGGTCTATCGTTTGATATTGCATTGGCACGTGACATAAGTAAAAACTGTTCAGACATTCCACTTTGGCCATAACTAGCTTGATTTGTTAATATTACGATAATTTCAGCACCTTCTTGAATGCTATTTCTTATATATCTCTGGAATGAACCCTCAAAAGAAATTACTGTAGAAAGTTTGTAAGAGCCAAGTTGAAATATTTTTTCTTTACTGCCCCTGATCATATCTCTTGGGACAAGTGAGAGAGAGGGAATCCAGTCTAAATAGTCTCTAAATGGAATATATTCTCCGAATGGAACAGGATGTTGTTTCAGATACTGATCAACTATCAATCCCTTATTATTTATAAAAACACCGTAATTTTCAAAATATTTATCCTCAATTGGCCTATCTCCTCCAATTAAAAAGTAAGAATTGAGCCTTTGAGATTCAGAAGAGATATCATTTAATACACGTTCGTGAATCAATGGATCATTTCTAAATCCAGTTGAGCTTTCTGGCCAAATGATTAAATCTTTATCGTTCTGTATGCTTCTTGTTAAATTTAGGTGGCTTTCATATATTCGCTTTCTTTCATCGTTGCAATTATTTTTGGCTCCAGGACAAGGGCTGTTGCCTTGAACGATTGACACATTAACTTTTTCATTTATTGAATTATTTAAAAATAAATTTAAGTTGTTATTTGCTAAATATATAGATAGTGGAATGAATAAAAAAGTAAAAAATATTAGCGAATCTTTCAAGTAAAAATATTTTTTTTGATTATCAAAAATTAATAAAACAAAAATTAAAGTCACTGATTGAATAATTAATGAGTATCCAGTGGGTCCAAATGTTTTAAAAAGGCTTGGTAGTAAATTAAATAAACTTTCCCTATACCCTGTTAAAAGAACGGTTGAGGTTGAACCCCAAGGAAATCCTCCAAATGGAAAATAGGCTCTTAATAAATCAAAAATACTTATCACTGCGATTAGAACAAAAAAGTTAT
>CACLRL010000027.1 GCA_902609285.1 uncultured Candidatus Actinomarina sp.
CAATACCCCACAGTGAATCACCTTTAATAACCTTATATGTAGATTCATAAATAAGCTCATTGTTTGCTGATGTTTTAGGTTTAATTAAAGGTGTTGTAATTAAGGAAAATGCTATCAAAAATAGCAAAACAAATAATTTTTCTTTCATAATCATATACTAAAAATAAGATATGACAGTTTTATTCGAACAAATGTGCTAATATTAAAATATGGTTTCAGACAAGCAAAAAAATATATTAAACTTTATCAATATTTTTGTTGAAAAAAATGGATATGCACCCTCTGTCAGAGAGATTTGTGCTGGAGTAGGACTAAAATCAACTAGCACTGTTCAATATCACCTTGAGAAACTTATAAATTCAGGTTATTTACAAAAAAATTACAAAAAATCTAGAGCATTAACCATTAAATCTCAAAATCCTAAAAATAAAATACCAATTCTTGGTGAAATAGCTGCAGGCTCATTACTTATGGCTGAAGAAAACGTCATTGGTACAGTTAATTATCCTCGATCTGAAGAAACTTCAGAATTATTTGCTTTATCAGTCTCAGGAGATTCAATGATAGATGAAGGAATCCATGAAAAAGATTTAGTGATTATAAATAAATCTGTGCAAATAAAAAATGGTGATATTGGAGCTTTTCTAATTAATAACACCGAAGGAACAATTAAATTCTTAAGAAAAATCGATGGAAAAAGTTACTTGGTGCCAGCGAATAAAAACTATAAAAATATTTTAGTAAATGAGAACGTTCAACCAATAGGTAAAGTTGTTTCACTAATTAGAGATATGTAACCGCACCTTTTAAATAAATTTTTCCATCTTCAAAACTCATATCTAGCTCACCACCAGGATATAAAATTACTGCTTCATCTTGAACTTTATTACTAGATCTTAAAAATGAATATAAAGCTAACGCACCAGATCCACAAGCATCAGTTTCTCCAACTCCCCTTTCATTTACTCTTGCGTAGATAAATCTTTGATCAACGACAGAATATATTTCTACATTTATACCGTCTTTAAATAAATCTAAATTGCGTGCTGTATCTGAAAATGATTTAAGATCAAATGTTTCAACATCATCAACCTCAACCATTAAATGTGGATTGCCAACGTCACTCGTTACACATGTGTATGAATCAATTTCGATTTCTTGACCAGTAGTAGGAGTTGGTGCTTCTATTTTGACAGTATTATTATCAACAAAAGCTGTGATGTCTCCTACAGGAGCTTTGACAATGAGAGTTGTGTCATTGACAAGCTTATTATCTACTGCATACTTAGCTGTACAACGAACACCATTTACACACAATTCAGCAGGCGTTCCATCGTTGTTAAAATAGTGCATCTTTACAGTTGTAGAATTAATTTTTTCAATAAGGATTACACCATCAATTGGAATTAAAGCATCCCCAACTATGGATATAATTTCAATTTGTGTTAAATCTCTTTCATAAAGACTGCAAATAAAATCGTTCCCTGTCCCTGACATGTATGCTTCATTATGCATCTATAATCTTTTCCAATTCTGTACGTATATAGTTTTCATCATTAGTATCAATAATTTTTATTCTATCTTCTTGTTTAAACCATGTGAGT
This sequence comes from uncultured Candidatus Actinomarina sp., assembly GCA_902609285.1. Lineage (GTDB taxonomy): Bacteria > Actinomycetota > Acidimicrobiia > Actinomarinales > Actinomarinaceae > Actinomarina. The sequence continues at coordinate 1,605 of CACLRL010000027.1, forward strand.
TGTTTTTTTGCTAACCGATTAGTTTTTAAATTAATGTTTTCTTCTAAATCAGTGCTCAAATTCATGCCAATAGCTTGCAAAACTGTTTTTGATGGATTCTGTATATTATTCATTTCATCAACAAGCCCTCTTGTCAACATGTTAGAAGTCCTATCTTTTATCCTGTTAACGTAGTCAGGATGGTTCCAAAATACACCAACTATTTTTTCAGGGATATTTATAGGTGGGAAAATATATTTCACATCTTCTAAAATCGAGTTTTCAATGTTCCTGATCAACCTTCTTTTATTGATTTCAGATTCTGGAGGATTAATATGATAAAGTTTGTGAAATTTTAATAATTGATCAACGTTTAATAATTCAAGTTCAGATCTTATAGCAGGATCAGTTGGCCTAAATTCAAAGCTATTAATTAACGATCGAAAATAAAGTCCGGTGCCACCAACAACCAAAAAATCTTTTACGAATGATTTTTCAGGTATTTCCATTTCAATTAAATAATTCAAATAATCAACAACCGAAAAATTTTGATCAGCATCAGCAATGTCGATACCGTAGTATAAGACTTGTGAACGCATTACTTCACTAGGTTTATCAGTCAAGATATCAAGACCTCTATAAACAGCCATTGAATCAAGTGAAATTATATCAAAGTTTCTTTCAATGGCTATTTTATGAGCTAGATTTGACTTGCCTGATGCAGTCATTCCAGTAAGAAAATATAACAAAGTTAAAGAGTGGCTTTCAAAAAAAATGGGGTTGCATCATGTACTTTAACATCAAGTAAGTTTCCTATGATATTCTCGTTAGATTCTAAATGAACGATATGCCCACCTTCAATTCGACCAGTTAAAACATTTGAATATTTTTTGGAAGGTTTTTCAACTAACATTTTCTGAGTTGTGCCTACGAATCTATCATACCTTTTTTGGCTAATTTTAATTTGATCTTCTTTAAGTCGCATAAATCTAGAATCAATTAAATTCTTTTCAACGAATTTATCAGAATAATCAGCAGCTACTGTACCGGGCCTAGGTGAAAATTTAAACATATAAATAAGATCAAATTCTACATAATCGACAACATTCATAGTTTGATCGAAATCAGTTTCATCTTCACCTGGAAAGCCGACTATTATGTCTGACGAGAGTGACACATCAGGAATTATATCTTTGATCATATCAATTTTTGATAGGTATTTTTTTTGATTATACCCTCTATGCATAGATGAAAGTATTTTGTCACTTCCACTTTGTAAAGGTATATGAATTTGATTTGCTATTTTTGGGAGTTCTGAAACAGCAATCAATGTTTCTTTTTTAAAATCTTTAGGGTGAGGCGATGTAAATCTAATTCGCTCAATACCGTCGATTTCATGTATTTTATAGAGTAGCTGAGTGAAGTATGGACTTCTTTTATTGTCAATCATTAAATCTCTTCCATATGAATTTACGTTTTGCCCAAGAAGAGTTATTTCTTTTACACCTTCACATGATAGATTTTTAATTTCATTAATTATATCGGAAGGCCTTCTGCTTATTTCTACACCTCTAACAGAAGGAACAATACAAAATGTACAACTATTATTACAGCCAATTTGAATAGTAACAAAAGCACTAAATCCAGATTCACGGACAGGTAATATTTGAGATTCTATATCTTCTGATTCTTCGACAATTTTTGTAATTGGACCCCAATCTTCTGATTGGTTCAATAAATTAATAACGTCTGTTGTGTTATGTGTTCCAATAACAACATCTACCCAAGGTGCTCTATCACGTACTAACTCCTTATCTTTTTGAGCAGCACATCCGCCAACAATTAATCTTCGATTAGAAGACTGCTCTTTCCATTTTTTCAAATGGCCAAGGGTTCCGTATAATTTGTCATCCGCATTTTCACGAATCGTACAAGTATTAACAAATAAGATATCAGCATGATCAATATCTTCAGATTTACTCATTCCATCATTATTAAAGATTCCAGCAATCTTTTCAGAATCATGTTCATTCATCTGACATCCAAAGGTTTTAATATGATATTTAGAACCTAATCTCGAGGGCTGAGATATTAATTTATTTTCTATATAAATAGATGTTTTCACACTACAAATTATAAATTTATATCCAAGAAAACTATGTTATTTTTTGTTTTTAGGCTCTTCTGATGTTTCTTCTTCTTTTTCAGGAGTCTCATCGCTTTCAATTGATTCTTCTTCATCAGATTCAATCATTCCAACTGCTTTATAAACTGCAGTTTCTAACTGTAAAGCTAGATCAGGATTTTCACGCAGAAAACGCTTTGAATTTTCTTTGCCCTGTCCAAGTTGTACTTCGTCGTATGTAAACCAGGCACCAGCTTTTCTAGCAATGCCCTGTTCTACAGCAACATCAAGCAAGCTACCTTCACGAGAAATACCTTGACCAAACATAATATCGAATTCAGCTTCTCTAAAAGGTGGAGCAACTTTATTCTTAACTATTTTTGCTCTTACACGGTTACCTATCTGTTCAGGTCCAACTTTAAGAGTTTCAATTCTTCGAACGTCTATCCTTACAGAAGAATAAAACTTAAGTGCTCTTCCACCGCTTGTCGTTTCAGGAGATCCCCACATAACACCAATTTTTTCACGAATCTGATTAATGAATATAACAGTAGTTCCTGATTTATTTATTGATCCTGTTAGCTTTCGCAATGCTTGTGACATTAACCTTGCTTGCAGACCTACATGCGTATCGCCCATTTCACCTTCAATTTCAGCTTTAGGAACAAGGGCTGCAACTGAGTCAATTACGACTAAATCAACTCCACCGGACTGTATCAACATATCAGCAATCTCTAATGCTTGTTCACCAGTGTCAGGTTGTGATACTAATAATTCGT
>CACLRL010000028.1 GCA_902609285.1 uncultured Candidatus Actinomarina sp.
TATTGCAGTCGACATAAACCAAGAGGGATTACTTGTCGGAACAATAAAGGAGGCTGATTCTTATAATCTTACCGGCACTGCTAGAAAGATATCTGAGATTTCAACTCTTCTTAGAGATGGGAGTTACAACCTAGACGATGTGTCGGGGAGTACATTTACGATATCAAACAATGGATCCTTCAATTCATTTTTAACATCACCAATAATCAATCAACCAAATGTTGCTATTCTTTCAACGGAATCAGTGAAAAAGCGACCAGTTGTGATTGAGATGGAAGATGGATCAGATTCAATTTCAATTAGGCATATTGGAATACTGAGTTTGACGTGGGATCATAGAGTTTTTGATGGTTCTACTGCTTTGTTATTTTTAAATTCAATTAGAACAAGAATTGAAAGTACCAATTGGTCTCAGGAAATATCTTGAGAGAATTAAATATTAGATGGCTGGGAAAACTTCCATATAAAGAAGCAATTGTTCTTCAAAAAGGACTGCATTCATCAGTAAGCTCTGAGAAATCTAATTATGATTACCTACTTTTACTAGAACATAACAATGTTATAACTATTGGAAGATCAGGTGATAAGAATAATCTTTTAGTTACCGAAGATACACTAATTGAAAATAGTATTGAATTTTATGAAACAGATAGAGGAGGTGACATTACTTTTCATGGGGATGGACAATTAATTGGGTATCCAATAATTAGATTAGATGATCCAAAAAAAGTAATTCCGTTTGTTAGAAAAATTGAGAGAGTAATAATCGACACATTATCAACATTTTCAATTTCTGCTTTCTCAAAACATGACGATACAGGTGTTTGGACAAAAGATGGAAAAATAGCATCAATTGGAATTAAGGTTAGCAAATGGACTACATTCCATGGCTTTTCATTAAATATTACAGACAATACAAAAGGTTACGATTTCATTAACCCCTGTGGTGACAGTGAAGAAAGAATTGTCGCAATTCAAAATTATGACAAGAAAATTTCATTTAAAGAAGTAACCGATATAATTTCAAAAAAGTTTTTAGAAATATTTGAATATAAAAAAGTTGATAAACAATTTTCACAATTTACGCCACGACAGCTAAAGACAAAAAAGGAATTTGACATTGATAAACTAGTTGAAAAAGGTGTTTTTGATTCTTCTAAGAATGGAATTTCATTGACTATTAAGCCAACCACTAAAAATGAACTAGAGAGACCCGAATGTTCGGTTTCCACCGAACCAAGAATAAAAAATGAACCCGAGAGACCCGAATGGATGAAGGTTAAAGCAAATTTAGGAAAAGATTATCTAACACTTAAAAGTTTGATTAAAGAAAAACGATTGAATACAGTTTGTGAAGAAGCTTCCTGTCCAAATATTTACGAATGTTGGTCTATGGGGACTGCGACATTTATGATTATGGGTGAAACTTGCACAAGAGCTTGTGGATTTTGTGATGTTAATACTGGTAAACCTACAGATCTTGATATGGATGAGCCATATAGAGTGGCGGAAAGTATAAAAATTATGGGCCTTACTCATGCAGTGATTACTTCAGTAAATAGAGATGATCTACAGGACGGTGGATCAAATTTCTTCGCTAAAACAATATATGAAGTGAAATTAATGAATCCTCAAACTTCAGTAGAAGTATTAATACCTGACTTTAAAGGAGAAAGAGGAGCGATAGAGAACATAATAAATGCTAACCCTGAAGTATTAAATCACAATCTTGAGACAGTCCCAAGATTACAAAGAGAAATTAGAACTGCAGCTTCATATGGACGATCACTTTCTTTGCTTCAATATGCAAAAGATTCTCACTTTCTTGGAAAGACGAAAACAGGCTTAATTGTAGGAATGGGTGAAGAATTTGAGGAAGTAGTCGCAGTTTTAAAAGATTTATCACAAATTGATATTGATATTGTAACAATCGGGCAGTACTTAAGACCTACACAAAGGCATAGACCTATCCACAGATATGCACCCAAAGAAGAATTTGAAGAATATAAAATTATTGGTCAAGAGTTAGGGATTCCACATATTGAATCCGGTCCACTCGTAAGATCTTCGTATCACGCAAAAGATTCCTTTGCCTCTATTTAATTAATAAATATACTTAAAGCAATGTTTGACAATGTAACAAAGTCTGTGAGAGTACTTTCTGCTGCAGCAGTAGAAAAAGCAAATTCAGGCCATCCAGGCATGCCGTTAGGTATGGCTGATGTTGGTGTTGCAATATATAAAAATGCATTAAAAGTTTCAAACAAGAATCCAGATTGGATAAATAGAGATAGATTTGTATTAAGCGCAGGACATGGTTCTATGCTTCTATACAGTCTTCAACACTTCAATGGCTTTGATATTTCAGTGGATGACATAAAAAATTTTCGCCAACTAGGATCTGTCACTGCAGGACATCCTGAAAAAGATTTTCAACTTGGTATTGACACTACGACAGGCCCACTTGGTCAAGGCTTTGCAAATGGTGTTGGCTTAGCGGTAGCTGAAAGATACCTTTCCAATGTTCTTGGAGAAGATATTATCGATCATTATATTTATGGAATTGTCTCTGATGGTGATTTGATGGAGGGAATATCTACTGAAGCTGCGGAGCTTGCAGGTCTATGGAAACTTGGAAAAATAATTTATTTTTTTGATGATAACAATATTTCCATAGATGGAAACGTAACAAAAGTTTCAATTACAAATCAAAAAAACAAGTTCTTGTCCATGGGCTGGGATGTTATCGAAATAGATGGACATCAAGAATCAGAAATAATTGATGCAATTAAACATGCACAAAAGATCACTGACAAGCCATCGTTAGTGATTGCAAAATCAACGATTGGAAAATTCTCTCCCAATAAAGCAAATTCAAGTGGTGTTCATGGCTCACCTTTAGGGGAGGAGGAATTTGAGCTATTTTTAGATAATATTGGTTATTCTGGTGACCCGTTTGCTCATAACTCAGATATATACGATTACTTTAACAATGAAAGAGAAAGAGATAATAAGACATTTCAGGAATGGAAAGCAAATTTAGACAAAAAAATTAGCAATGATGAAAATTTTAAAATTCTGTGGGAGGAATTTAATAATATTGATTTTCAATCTTTATCACTTGAATGGTCTGACGATCAAGCTTCAAGAGTGGTTGGCGGAAAAATTTTAAATGAAATAGGCAAATCAAATAAATTTATCGTTGGTGGGTCAGCAGATCTGGCAGCTTCAACAAAGCAGATTGTAAGTGACGAAGTTTTTGGATCTCAAAATTATAGTGGAAAAACTATTGAGTTTGGTATAAGAGAACATGCCATGGGCGGAATTGTTAATGGTATTGCTTTACATAGCAACTTAATTCCCTACGGATCTACATTTTTAGTATTTTCAGATTACATGAGACCAAGCATAAGGCTTGCCTCACTGATGAAGACAAATTCTGTATTTATATTTACACATGATTCAATTTTTTTGGGTGAAGATGGTCCAACACACCAGCCAATTGAACATCTTATGTCCTTGAGGCTTATACCGGGCCTCGAGGTAATTAGGCCTGCAAATAATAATGAGATTCTTTATGCATATAAGTATGCTTTTCAAAATAAAAATAATCCAACAGCAATTGTTCTTTCAAGACAAGATATGCAATATTTGGAAAACAACTTACAATACGAAGAGTTTATTAGGGGAGCATATGAATTTTCTGCAGGTAAAGATATCACCATCTTTGCAACTGGATCTGAATTAGAAATTGCTAAAGAAGTGAGTAATCTCCTTGATAATTTATCAACTCAGATAATAAGTGTTCCGATACTTGATAAATTAGACAATGAA
>CACLRL010000029.1 GCA_902609285.1 uncultured Candidatus Actinomarina sp.
TTGTAAAACCTCATCAACACTTTTACCTGATGCTTCCGCTCTTGCCTCTGCAGATCGTTGTACCAACGATTCTGGAGCATTTAATATCTCTGCGACTTTACTTAAGAGTTCACTCATACTGGAAGCTCTTCTTCTGTAAGCTCTATTGTTTCAGCCTCTGTGATTTCTCCATTTACTATCGCTTTTATCACAGATATAAAGAATAGAAAAAATGGTAAAAGGAGCAAAACTGATAAAAACAAATTTACTGATAAAGGAGTACTTATTAGCGACCATAACAAGGCAAAACCCTCACCGTATATTGTTGGATTTCCTGCATTTGCACCTGCATTCCATGAATACCCAGAAATTATACCTATTAAAGCATTAGAGAACAATGTACCAGATACAACAATTTTCATAGTAAAGACAGTAAGAGACTCAAGTCTTGTATATTTTATTTCTCTTCCAAAGATCTTTGGAATGAGATAATAAATAAAAGCAATAGATATCAATATAGAACTAAAAACATAGCCATACCTTATGGTAATTTCAAAACTTGTAAGACTAAGTATGGGGATAATGTTTGATAATGATGAAACAATTTGAAAGAGATTAGTTATTAGGAAAATTACAAACGAAAAACTCACAAGGCCATAAATTATTTTATTTTCTTCATCTCTAGTTGTTACTGTCCTAAAAAAATTAACTGTGACCGCAAGCAGCGGTAGGGCCAAGCTTAATGATAAATAAAGTGAAATGTTTTCAATCCAATTAGGCAAAACTGAACCAAAATAAAATTTAAAGTTAGTCCAGGGCAATAAAAATAGATATCCCCAAAAACTAATTGATCCTAAAGTTTTACTATATAATGTTCCGTTGATTCCCTTTGTGGTCATAAAATGAAGCAATGCTAAGAATACAAAAGAATATCCAACATATATATGTGTAGATACATATATAGAGTTAATAAAAAAATTATCACTAAATACAGAAAAACTTCCACGATAAATAACTAACGAAAGAGCATAAAACAAAGCTGCTCCATATAAATATTGCGCACTTATAAACATGGAAGCCTCTTTTTTGGCAAGAATATTTATTGATAGAAGACCTACAAAAGCAAACAAAATTAAAATTTTGAAAATCATTGTATAACTTGTATTACCAAAAGAAAAAAAGTTATTGGGAAACAAAAACCCTAATAATAAATCTAAAGACTCTAAACCTATTACACCTAGTGAGGTTAGGAAGAAAATTGGAAATATAACCAACCTCCTGCCAAGAGTTTTTGGTAAAAGATATGAAGTTAAAAATACGATTAAGAACGATAGCAAAAGGCTGTAAGTTATATGATTATTCAATTTATCAAGAAAACCGTAATTAAACACAATATTTTGGGGAAGAATATTCACAAAAAGAAAATAAGCTTCTTTTAATAGTGATGTACCTCCAAAAAGTAATAATAAAATCGGAATAAGAACAATAAAAAATTTTGAAAACTCTTGTTCATTTCTTGGAAAAATTTTTAATTTCATTAGTTTAAATAGTAAGTACTCAATTTGACTTTACTATTAATCTGTAAAAAATACGTCAATAAAATACCTAATTTCTTAAAAAGTACCGTTATAAAATTTATATTATGTACCCAATTCTTGATACAATAGATATTGAAAGTTTTGAGTTAATGACGTGTAGAGGGAAACTTGTTAAATTTTATATTTACTAATAGATACAAAATCGGCGTAGCTTTAATATTTGCCGGAATTGGTGGTATCACTATCGGGGTCATTATCGCCCATTTTGCTGGTTTTCCAGAGGGCCAAGTTATTGATTACTTTAACTGGATGCCTCGAGGATGGTTAATGCAAACTATTGGCCAACTTATAGCATTTGGAGCTGGGCAGCTTCTTTTGATTGGAATGGCAATGTTAGCTTGGGAAGATACAGAAATGACCTGGGCAAGAGCAACATACCTTGCTTTCTTAAGTTGGATACAATTCGCACTAATATTTGGAGTGTTACCATCTGAATGGCTAAACCTTTCGCAGGGACCTCTTGAGTGGACTAATCAAAGAGAGTTTATAAACTTTCCCCCTATTCTTTTTCTTGGTAATGAAATTGGGTTGAGTCTTGGAGCACTCAAAGATATTATTCAACTCGGAATTTCTACAGGTGCATTAGTAACAGCTTTTGTTGTTGGATACTTAATACAGGATATCAATGAAGCAAAAGAGAGAGGTAAAACAAGAATTTCTGATTATGGGAAAGAAGTAGTAAAGGTGGGTGCTGATGGCTAAATCAGAAGTACTTATAGAGATGCCTGAATTCGAAAAACAATACAACCTTGCGATGGTTGAAGCAGAAACAATTTCCTCAAGAGTAAGACCAAAACAGTTTCTACACATTGATGAAGCCGAATGTATTTTATGCGAAGGTTGCGTTGATATATGTCCATGGAAATGCATTCACTACTTGTCAACAGATGCTATTCAAGACTCAATCAATGTTGAAGCACCTAGTATGGAAGAAAATGAATCAGGATTTTTTGTTGTTGACGAAGATGCATGTACTAGATGTGCATTATGTGTTGATAGATGCCCTACGGGAGTAATTTCTTTGGGTAAATTTGCTGGATCACTAGCAGATGCAGCAATTAGCAATGGTGTCTATGAAGCTCCATGGGATGAAGACTCTGGAGAAAGAAACGATAGACATGGATATATATATGGAAGACTTTAAATGAAGAATGAAAAAATAAAGTTTAGAGATCGCGTAAAAGATATAAGTGCAGGCCTTGGGGACTCACTAAAAGAAAGCTCATTGTGGGGAAGTATCTTTCGTCCAGGATCTCCATTTAGAAAAGGATATTCTGACAGTCCAAGAAACAGATCATATGTTGTTATGAACAATGTTTTATACCATCTTCACCCTGTAAAGGTTAAAAGACATGGTGTTAGATTGTCTTACACATTATGTCTTGGAGGTTTGAGCTTTTTTACATTTATTGTTCTTACAATTACAGGAATATGGTTGATGTTTTATTTTAGACCAACTGAAATGGCTTATGTTGATATTCAAACTCTACAAACTTCAATAGCTTTTGGTTCATTAGTACGAAATATGCACAGATGGGCTGCACACATAATGGTCATTGTAGTCTTTCTTCATATGTCTAGAGTGTTTTATCACGGAGCATATAAAGCACCAAGAGAGTTTAACTGGGTAATTGGGGTTATCTTGCTTTTGTTAACTTTGCTTTTATCTTTTACAGGGTATCTTCTTCCGTGGGACCAGTTAGCTATTTGGGCGGTTACTGTTGGAGGAAATATGGCTAGCTATACACCTGTAATTGGGGCACAGGTAAAATTTGCCTTATTTGCAGGATTAGAAGCAACTGAAGCTACTTTACTTCGTTTCTATGTTTTACATGTTTTATTTTTCCCATTCATAATCGTTATATTTATGGCTATCCATTTTTGGAGAGTCAGAAAGGATGGAGGGATCTCTGGTCCCCTCTAGATTTAATAAATATGGTTGATATTCCAGAACACTTATTAATAAAAACGGCTGAGGCAAGAGCAAAAGCTTTAGGTATATCTGTAGAACAAGCACTAGCAGAAATGAAGGGTGAGGCAGAACCTA
>CACLRL010000030.1 GCA_902609285.1 uncultured Candidatus Actinomarina sp.
ATGCATTATCTCCAGAAAATGTTATTGGAGTTGCTATGCCATCTAAATATAATCCAGACTCATCTTTGGAAGACGCAAAAAAAACTAGCTAACAATTTGGGTATAGAGATTAAAGAAATCAACATTGAAGATACCGTAGAAAACTTCAGAGAATTATTAGGAAACAATACAGATGAAAAATTAGGAAATGTTGTTGATGAGAATATTCAATCAAGAGTGAGGGGAAATATACTTATGGCTCTTTCAAACCAGCTAGGAGCAATGGTGGTTTCTACCGGGAATAAGTCTGAAATGGCAGTTGGCTATGCAACACTTTATGGAGATTTAGTTGGAGGCTTTGCATTGCTTAAAGATGTATATAAGGCAGATGTTTACAATTTAGCAAATTACCGAAACTCTATATCAGATGTTATTCCTAAAAGCACAATATTAAAGGAACCCAGTGCTGAGCTGAGCAATGACCAGTTTGATTCTGACACTCTTCCAGATTACGATACACTCGACAAAATAATTCAACTTTATATTGAAGAAGATTTTTCATCTGAAAAAATTATTAAATCGGGAATTGATAAAGAAATCGTATATGATGTTCTTGAAAAAATTGATAGAAACGAATATAAGAGAAATCAAGTTGCTCCTGGTGTAAAATTGACAAACAGAGCTTTTGGGAAAGATAGAAGAATGCCAATTACAAATACTTATAAACGAGAAAAAAACTAGTGATGTATTTAATTAACGGAAAAGAAGTAAAAAAAGAAGAATTCAATATACCTGTAGAGAATTTAGCAATCTGGAGAGGTGACGGTATTTTTGAAGCTATAGCAATCCACAATGGTTATTTATTTGCATTAGATAAACATATGGAGAGATTTGCTAAGTCCGCCAAAAAAATGTTTTTCGAGGATATAAATTTTAAAAAAATAAAAGAAGATTTAATTTCAATAGCATCAAAATTTGATAATGGATATATGCGAGTAATAATTGGCAGAGGCATAGACAAAGATAAAAGTGATATTTATATTTTTTACCAAGATTTAATTGATTTCCCAGAGAGTTTTTCATTACAATCACATAAAGCTCATTGGCAATCGGGGGGAGACTTTTCTTTAGATGAAGTTGAAAATATAGGCTCTAAAACAATTTCATATGCAATGAATATTAATCAAACCAGGCTTGCACAAAAGAGTGGTTACACAGATTCTTTACTCTTAAACAAAGATGGAATTGTTCTTGAGGGTCCAACGTTTTGTGTTAGTTGGATAATTGATAATAAAATTTACGTACCAAGTCTTGATTTAGGAATATTAGATTCAATCACAAGACGTACATTAATTGATATTGCAAAAGAAGCAGGACTAGATTTAAAAATTGAAAATATCCATATTAACGACATTTATAATGTTGATACAGTTTTTGCCTTATCGACAGCAAAACATGGCATTTTTGTAAGTCAGATTGATGATAAGACATACACTGAGGACCCTCTCCTTAAAACAATTCGTCAGTCATTTACCGATTTTATCGAAAAAGAAAGACAATTAAACAAATAACTTAAGGAGGTTCACTTGAGATTAACTGAATACTCTCATGGCGCTGGTTGAGCATGTAAACTCTCACCTAGTGAGCTTGCTCAAGTTTTGACGCAATTTAAAGATCATAAAGCAACAAAATCTCCTAACTTACTTGTCGGTTTGGACAATCCCGATGACGGAGGTGTAATAAATTTTGGTGACAAAAAAATAATTCAAACCGTTGATTTTTTCACCCCAATTTTGGACAATCCATATGATTGGGGAAGAGTTGCAGCAGCTAATGCATTATCTGATGTTTACGCAATGGGAGGAGAGCCTATTTCTGCTCTGCAGTTGGTTTGTTGGCCTAGAAATGATATTAGTTTTGACATCCTATCTGAAGTCATCAGGGGCGGACTAGATACAATGGAAGATGCCAACTGTACAGTTGTTGGAGGGCACAGCATAGATGACAAAGAGCCGAAATATGGATTTTCTATTACAGGAATTGTAAAAGGACAAGTACTAAAGAATAACAATGTAAATAATGGTGACAGGTTATTTTTGACAAAGCCTATTGGGACTGGAATCATTACAACTGCTATCAAAAAAAGGCATTGCATCAGAGGGTAGCATCGAACTTGTAACTGACATTATGACAAAATTAAATAAAGACGCTCTTGAGTTTGGATTAATAAACAATGCGACGGCCCTTACCGACGTGACAGGCTTCGGCCTGCTAGGACATTTATATGAAATGTTAAAAAATTCTAGCTTATCAGCAACAGTGAACTTTGAAAACGTACCCTTAATTTCAGATATTTATGAATATTTAGATAAGGGAATTTATCCATCAGGGAGTCAAAGAAACCTAGACTATTTATCTGAAAATATAATCCATGACTCGAAAGAGAAATCAATCCAAATACTATGCGATGCTCAAACTAATGGAGGTTTGCTAATTGCAATACCAAAAGATCAAGAAATAAAATCATCTAAGAATATGAAAGTTAATGAAGATATTTGGGAAATAGGGGAAATTAATTCTAAATATAATGAAAAGATAAATATTATTTAATAATGATTAAAACAATTGCAAAAGTTTTTGCCTTTACATCAATTTTTAAAAATTTAGTTCTAACTCAAAAGAGCAAGACAGAAGGTGTAACCCAGCTTCACCCGATAAAGATACCTGGAAGAACAATTTTTGTTAGAGAAAAAGAGTACTTTATTAGAGAAAATTTTGTTGAGGGAACTACACCAATTATATTTTTACATAGTTGGGGAACAGATTCATTAGGAAGTTGGTTTAATGTGCTACCAAAATTAAAAAATTTAAGCTCATTTATAACAATCGATCTTAAAAATCATGGTCGCTCAGATAGTAGTTGGGAAAGATGGAGTGTTGATGAAAATGCAGATATTGTTATCAGCATCATTGATGAATTAAATATTGATGAATGCTATTTAGCTGGATGGTCTATGGGAAGTGCTGTCTCCCTAACTATTTCAAAAAAAATACCTGAGAAAATTAAGAAAATGGTTTTAATTACACCTTTTAGTTGGATTGAAGGCGAACGCTTCAAAGATAATTACTTATTCAAACTATTAGTTGGAGGTGTAAGAATAAGAGAAAGGCTATTTCCAAATAAAAACCCACAATCAAAATTCTCATATCTTAAAAAATCAAAAGCTTTGAGAAATGAATTTACTGATTGGGCGTGGAATAATCTTCATCAGGCAAAAAATGATTTTATTTATGGAGATGGAGGACGACATGTCGTTGCATTTGACGCAAGAGACTGGTTAAGTGAAATAGAGACAGAAACACTAGCAATAATAGGTGGTAGAGATAGCTTAGTCCCACAAAAAGCTTCTAAAGAAGTTACAACAAACATGATAAATGTAAAATCAGTAACTTTTAAAGATGCACTCCATGGAATAC
>CACLRL010000031.1 GCA_902609285.1 uncultured Candidatus Actinomarina sp.
TATTTGGAAAATCAAAATTTTTTTTAATATATTCATCAATTAATGGAATAAAATTATACGGGCTTTTTGTCATACTTCCACCAATAACAAATATTTCATTATCAAATAATTCAAATAACGATACTAAGGCAAGAGATGTTTGTACAATTATCTCTTTTCTGGCAAGCTTTTCATGATCTTCAAGATCAATTGATTTGTCAAATAAAAGTGAGCCTACTTTTTCTTCAAAAAAAATTTTAGATAGTTGTGTAGTTTCATTTTGTTCAAACAGTTCATGACATTTTTTTGTCCATGCTTTGGCGGAAATTACATCTTCTAAATAGGAATTTTCATTAATTAAGATACGCCCTATTTCACCAGCATTGCCACTGCCTTTAAGGATTTGAGAATTATTTATGATTCCTCCTCCTATTCCAGTACCAAATGTAAGCATTATTAAATTTTTATAATCATTTTTGAAATGCAGTAAATATTCAGAATACGCAGCTAGATTTCCGTCGTTTTCCAAATAAATTTTTTTGTCTTTCATTAATTCGAGCTTTTTAAAATCAATAGAAAATTGCATATTGGTGCCATATTTAAAAATATGATTATCGTTATCTACAAATCCTGGCATCCCAAAAGAGACTTGATCCGTTTCATTAGAAAATCTATCGTGAATTTCTTCAATTAGTGAAAGAAAAGATGACTCTTTCTTAGGTGTATCCTTTATGAATTTTTCTTTAATTTTAAGTTTTTCATTAACAAGACCACCTTTTATTGTGGTTCCCCCAACATCAAATGCTAAAACGTTCATATGTTTAAGGTTTCAATGTCTAAATAATTACTACTCGATCGAAAATAACCAACATTAAGACATTTTGTTAAACCAATTTTCCATTCATAGGCTTTTGGTTGATGAACATCACCAAAAATAGAAAATTTTGGTTCTTTATCTTGTATGAATTTCTTTAAACTTTTCCATCCTTGTTCTTTCTTATTTGTTATAACATCTGTAATTAATTCGTCAACATATGGAGGCGCATGTGTACATATAATGTCAATATTTCCTAAATTTTTTAATTTAGATTTAAATTCCTCTTCTGATATTTCACCTCTGGCATTAATAGGTGTTGGTACTCCTCCACCAGCAAAACCAATTTTGATGCCTTTGTAATCCAAAGTCTCTCCATCAATATTTGTTACATTATTTGTTTTTGTTTCTTCAAGTATCTTCACCGAATCTACATTTCCTGGAATAAGAAAAATTTCGAAATTTTTAATTTTATCAAAAACCTCCTTGTATTGTCGATAAATAGATTCTTCAATTTTTGCTTGTTTTACTTCCTTGTCTGTTGAAAATAGTTCATTCCACAATTCTTTTCTTCTTGTAAAATCATGTTTTTTTCTAAGTTCCATAAGTTTAGCTACACTTTCTTCCCCAAAAACATCTTTTGCTATACCGTCACCATTTCTATAATCAATCCAGTTAATTAAATCACCTAATATTACTAATGGCCCTTTGCCTGATGGAAGATTTTCTAGGGAGTCCAAACCATGATGTACGTCAGAAATGAATATCATTAATACTATGAGGTAACTGCACCAGTATCAGCTCCTGATACTAGTTTAGAATATTTATTCAGAACTCCAGACTTATATCTTGGTTCAGGCAAAACATAATCTTCAAGTCTGGAACCTACTTCGGATTCACTTATTTCAAGATTTAGCTCTCTGTTTGTAAGATTAAGAGCAATCATATCACCATTTTTACAAATCGAGATAGGTCCATGATCAAAACTTTCAGGAGTAACATGTCCAATGCATAAACCTGTTGTTCCCCCAGAGAATCGACCATCGGTAATTAACAACACATCCTTGCCAAGACCAGCACCTTTTATAGCAGCAGTTATCTGGAGCATCTCTCTCATTCCAGGACCTCCTTTAGGTCCTTCATTTCTTATTACTACGACATCCCCTTTATTTATCTTGTTGTTAAATAAAGCATCAATAGCATCTTGTTCACTTTCAAAGACATTAGCAGGACCAGAAAATTCATTAATTTCTATACCTGCTGTTTTCACAACAGATCCTTTTGGTGATAAAGAACCTTTAAGAATTGCGATTCCGCCTTCACTCGCAATTGGATTATCTGGAAAATATACTACGTCTTGATTTGTGGGTATTTCAATATTCTCTAAGTTTTCACCAACTGTTTTTCCAGTAACAGTTAAACAGTCAGGATTTATTAACTTATTTTCAAGTAAAATTTTCGAGACTACAGGCACTCCCCCAATTTTATCTAAATCAACCATATGATATTTTCCGAATGGCTTCATATCAGCAATATGTGGAACCTGTCTTCCAATATCATCAAAAGTGCTTAAATCTAGGTTTACACGAGCTTCATAAGCTATACCTAATAAATGTAATACTGCATTTGTACTTCCACCTAACGCCAAGACTGTTGTGATTGCATTTTTAAATGCATCAATAGTCATGATATCTCGCGGTTTAATGTCATTTTTTAGTAAGTAATTTAATTGAAGTCCTGACTCTTTTGCAGCATCTCTTAATCGGCCGTCTTCGGCAGGTATTGATGCTGTCCCAGGTAAGCTCATACCTATAGCTTCGCCAACTGATGCCATTGTGTTTGCTGTGAACATTCCAGCGCAGGAACCTTGTCCAGGACATGCATTACATTCTATTTCGTATAATTCTTCTTCAGATATCAAGCCTTTATCAAATGCCCCAATGCCTTCAAAAACATCCACAATTGAAATATCTTTCCCTTTATATACTCCAGGAAGGCTGCTGCCACCATACAAAAATATTGCTGGCCTATTTATTCTTGCTGAAGCCATCAACATGCCAGGTAATGATTTATCACATCCCGCAATAGTCACCATTCCATCAAATCTTTCAGCATGCATTACCAATTCAACTGAATCAGCAATTACTTCTCTTGAAACCAATGAAGCTCTCATACCCTCGTGGCCCATTGAAATACCATCTGAAACAGCAATTGTTGAAAATATTAATCC
>CACLRL010000032.1 GCA_902609285.1 uncultured Candidatus Actinomarina sp.
TGAATTTTCATCACAAAACCTCTGGTGCGAGCGAAACTATTCTCATATATTTTTTTTCTCTTAATTCTCTTCCGACAGGACCAAAAATTCGTGTACCACGTGGTTGATCTTGGTCATTTAATATAACACAAGCATTTTCATCAAATCTTATATATGTTCCATCTTTTCTTCGGGTTTCTTTACTTGTTCTTACAACAACGGCTTGAACAATATCACCTTTTTTTATTTGACCTCCTGGAACAGCATCTTTTACTGTTGCAGTAAATACATCACCCAATCCAGCATATCTAATCCTAGAACTTCCTTTTACCTTGATACAAAGGACTTCTTTAGCTCCTGAATTATCTGCGACTTTTAATCTTGATTCTTTTTGTATCATCTGGCTCTCTCAATTATTTCAACGACTCTCCACATTTTTGTTTTTGATACTGGTTTAGTTTCAGTTATTTTTACTGTATCTCCTACTTTTGCTTCAGAGTTTTCATCATGAGCATGAAGTTTTCTAGTTTTCTTAACAATTTTTCCATATTTAGGATGTTGAAATTGTAATTCTATAGATACGGTGACAGTCTTTTCTCTACTATCGGAGACAACTACTCCTGTTCTGACTTTTCTTGAAGTTCTCTCAATACTATTCATTAGAATCCTGATTTATGCTTTCTTGTTTTACTTTTTGATTAAGAATTGTATTAGCTTGTGCAATTTCTTTTTTTATTTTCTTGAATACAGAAGTATCTTCGATTTGACTTGTTGCCAACGCAAATCTTGAATTCATCAATTCACGCTTTAGATCAAAAATCTTATTTTCTAACTCAGTTATTGATAATTCTTTTAAATCGTTTACGCTCATATGTTCCTCTTTACAAATTTTGTCTTAATTGGTAATTTGTGTCCTGCTTTTCTCATAGCCTCTTTAGCAATTTCTTCAGAGACTCCAGAGACTTCAAATATTATTTTTCCAGGTTTTACAACTGCAACATAATACTCTACATTACCTTTTCCTGAACCCATCCTTACTTCAGCTGGTTTTTGAGTAACTGGCTTGTGTGGAAATATGTTAATCCATACTTTTCCACCTCTCTTCATGGTTCTTGTTATTGTAATTCTTGCTGCCTCTATTTGGCGTGCTGTAATATAGGATGTTTCTACTGCCTGTAAACCGAAATCTCCAAAAGTTACTTCGTTGCCCCCTTTAGATAAACCTCTTCTTCTACCTCTATGTGATTTTCTATGTTTTGTTTTCTTTGGCATTAACATAATTATTCTTCTTCCAATATTGATTTTTCTTGCTCAAACTGTTGTGTTGCTTCATTTGGTCTGATTCTATTTCCTCCGCCAGCTTCAACTATTTTTGAAGATGATTCGTTAGTCTTTTTTCCTCCACCAGCTTCTAAAATTTTTGATTTCTTTTTCTCCCCTACAGCAGCTTCTACTCTTGATTTTACTGACTTCACTCTCCCTGGTGTAGGGCCTCCACTTGCTAAATTAGCTTCTGCTGCTATTTTATCTTGTCTAAGTTTGTTAGAAGCTACGACATCACCTTTATACACCCAAACTTTTACTCCAATTGATCCAACAGTAGTCTGGGCAGCAGCTCGACCAAAATCAATATCAGCGCGTAAAGTATGTAATGGGACTCTTCCTTCTCGATACCATTCTCTTCTTCCCATTTCAGCTCCACCTAATCTTCCAGAACACTCAACTCTCACACCTTCTGCACCTGCTTTTAATGCACCTGTAACTGCTCTCTTCATGGCTCTTCTAAATGCGACTCTGCTTTCAAGTTGATCAGCAACAGCTCTAGCTAAAAGTTGTGCATCTAATTCAGGCTCTCTAACTTCAATAATATTGAGTTTTACAGGTTGACTAGATAGATTCTCGAGCCCTTTTCTTAATCTATCAGCTTCCGCACCTTTTCTACCAATGACAACACCCGGTCTAGCTGTATGTATGTCAACTTGTACTTTATCTCTTGTTCTTTCAATATCAATTCTTGATACCGCTCCTTTAATTAGTTGAGAAGATAAAAACTCTCTTATTCTGTAATCCTGATTAACTAGTTTTGTATAGTCTTTATCACTGAACCATCGTGATTTCCAGTCATTTACTATTCCAATTCGAAATGCATAAGGATGTGTTTTTTGACCCATGACTATTCTCCTGTACTTGCTAGTTCAATTATTAAGTGAGAGGTTCTTTTATTTATTCTTCCAGCCCTTCCTCTTGCTCTGGGTCTAAATCTTTTAAGCGTGGGTCCTTCATCTGCGATAGCTTTTGAAATGTATAGATCATTAGAATCTAATCCAAAGTTGTTTTCTGCATTTGCCATGGCGCTTTGAATTACTTTTGTTATTTCATCAGATGCTTTTCTTTTTGTGAATTTTAAAATATCTAGAGCTTCGGAAACAGGTAACCCTCTAATTAGATTTAAGACAAGCCTTAATTTGTAAGGAGATTGTCTAATATATTTGCTTTTTGCTGTAACTGTTTCGTTTTCCATTAGCTTTGTCCTGGGTGTCCTCTAAAAGTTCTTGTAGGCGCAAACTCTCCTAATTTATGTCCAACCATTGCCTCAGTTATAAAGATTGGGATATGTTGTTTTCCATTATGTACGGCTATTGTCAGACCTACCATTTCTGGGACTACAGTAGATCTTCTGCTCCATGTTTTGATTACACTTTTATTACCAGAGTTTTGCGCATCTTCTACTTTTACCAATAGATGGTTATCTACAAATGGTCCTTTTCGTAAACTTCTTGTCATTATTAGTTTCTGCCTTTTTGTGATCGACCTCGAACAATTGATTTATTGCTATATTTTTTCTTTTTTCTTGTCTTTGCTTCTGGTTTACCCCAAGGACTAACAGGAGTTCTTCCTCCAGATGATTTTCCTTCTCCACCTCCAAGTGGGTGGTCAACAGGGTTCATTGCAACACCTCTTGTTTGTGGCCTTACACCTTTCCATCTTTTT
>CACLRL010000033.1 GCA_902609285.1 uncultured Candidatus Actinomarina sp.
TTGGAGGCTTAATCTTAAAATTGGGAGGGGGAATGATTCTTTGGATATCAATATTATCAATATGGATGAGATGGTATAAAACAGAAAAAACTTTTGACGATGTGGTTAGAAGTGTCTCGTCAGACTAAAATTTAAATAACAATCACATGGATGAAAAACTAGTAGAACAAATTAGTACATCAACAGGTGTGCCTCAAGAATTAGTATCTAGATCGGCACAAGCTAGAGCTGAAGCTAATGGTGTTGATATAAATGTCATTTTAAATAGTTGGTCAAGCGGAGAACCACCTTCTGTAAGCTCAACTCCAGTTGAAACAATCGTTGAAGAAACTCCAGTTGAAACAATCGTTGAAGAAACTCCAGTTGAAACAATTGATGAAGAAACTCCAGTTGAAACAATGGTTGAAGAAACTCCAGTTGAAACAATGGTTGATTACATTGATGAAAATATTGACCCCCCTGCACAGCTAGGAGCAAAAATTTTTAGGGCATTGCAATTTGGAACTATTTATGGAATTGTTGCTGGCTTTATACAAGCATTTATTGTAAGTTCTTATCTTTATGAAGGTTTAATTCTTGAAGCAGAGACTTTAAATTTAATATCTAATTACATACCAACGCAATACATTCTTAATATAGCTTTAACAACAACTTTATTTTCCATAATCAATTCTGTAAATCTGAAAAAAGTTTTAGAAAAAAATTATGAAGGATTCGGAATACTTACAAATGATCGAGAATCAGTTTTTTTAGGAATTGGCCTTGGATTAATTTTTGGCTCATCAGTAGGATTTTTAATAACTTCTAATATTGGAGTTACAATAGAAGCCATTCTTGAAGATGATGTAACAACTCACCTTATTCCAGTAATGGGGTCTTTCTGGAGGATTGTTTTATTTTCGACACTTTCTCAATCAATGATCTCAGCAATAGGGATACTTCTAGGAGTGCCAAAAGGTCTGGATATATATGAACTAAAAGAAGCAAATATAATAAGAAATAGAGTTACAGGATCTATTGTCATTCCACTTGGAGCAATTTTGTTTGGTGGAATAATTTCAGTATTAATATCCCAAGTGTTCATAAACTTTCATGATTATGCACCATTATTTGCCTTAATTATATCCGCAGCAATCCTGCTGTTCGCCTCTGTAATGAGTTCAGCCCCGAAAATTAAAATTACAAGAAGCGAAGTTCTCATTGCTTCTGCTGGTGTTGTTACATTAATTGTAATAATCGCAAGTGTTGCCTCTACTCAAAATTAATTTAACAAAAATGTAACACATTACTGAAGAAGTACTGCTATATTATTCACATGTTTAATTTAAATGCGGCAAAAGTGGTGGTGATCTACTTATAGGTAGCCCTGTCGCATGCGTTTGATGGACCGGGCAAATTGCCCGGATTTTTTTTGAAAGGAAAGAAATGATAGACGAAAATACGTTCTACGATGAAGAATATTATGAAGAAACTAATGAAGAAAATTCTTCTAAATTCGTAAACAAGTTTCTTTCATTTGAAGATAAAATTTTTAGGGCACCTTACAATTTTTTGAAAAAAATTGGAGTTGTTAGGACTTATCGAAACGTAGCAAAAAAATTAAAACAAACAAAAGATGACATTTATGAAAGTTTCTACGATGGAGAATAAAGATCATCTTGACGCTTCAATACTTAATAAAGATTGGGAATCGAACCCAAGGTGGAAAGATACTAAAAGAGATTTTTCAGCTGAAGATGTAGTCTCTCTAAGAAACTCGGTAAATATTGAATACTCTCTTTCTCAAAATGGGTCAAAAAACCTTTGGAATTTAATAAATAGAAAAGAAGAATGGGTTTCAGCTCTAGGAGCCTTATCAGGTAATCAAGCAGTTCAAATGGCAAAAGCCGGACTTGAGGCAATATATCTAAGTGGTTGGCAAGTTGCAGCTGACTCAAATTTGGGTGATACGACCTATCCCGATCAATCACTATATCCAAGTAATAGTGCTCCTAATCTTGCAAAGAAAATTAACAATGCTTTATTAAGAGCAGAACAAGTTGATAAAACTGACGGAATTGAGACAACAGATTATATCGTTCCAATTGTTGCCGACGGAGAAGCAGGGTTTGGTGGAGCATTAAATGTTTTTGAACTTACTAAAAAGTTTATAGAAGCTGGAGTAGCAGCTGTACATTTCGAAGATCAACTTGCTGCTGAAAAAAAATGTGGACATATGGGAGGGAAAGTCCTTGTTCCAACAAGTCAGCACATAAGAACATTGACCTCAGCTAGGTTGGCTGCTGA
>CACLRL010000034.1 GCA_902609285.1 uncultured Candidatus Actinomarina sp.
TTAAATCCATGTTCTGCATAAAGAATTAAGATATCATCAAGTGCTTGTAGCTGATCATTTGATGCATCATTGCTTAACATTGAGCTAGCAACTGTATACACATCATCTAATTCACTTGTTTTGCTCTCGTTGTAACTAGCTATCACATAAGAAACTGCGGCGGAAATTTGAGTAGTTGCTTCTAAGTCAGATTTTTTTTCTGACTCACCAATATAAGAAACGATTGTTCTAATCACATCCATTGGATGTAATCTTGGTTTAATTTGTTCTAAAAGATTATTTATATCTTTATCACTATCTAATTCTGTATAGTATTTTTGAAAAAATGTTGTGAAATCAGATCCGTTTAAATCATCATTGATAATAAGTGATGCTACATCTTCATAAGTGTGAGTATCTGTAAGCTTAATTGCGTCATAACCACGATATCTTAAAGAGGTGCCTTCCATGCCGACAGTTGATATTTTTGTCTCTCCTGCAATTACTCCTCTTAAACCTGGTGAATATTCCATAGCTAGTTAATTCTACATACAAATTAATAAATTAGACTATTACAAATTTGAATTTTATGAATACTAAAATCTTTTCATGGCGCAAATTCATGACTTAGAATCTAAATCGAGATTTGGAACAAGATATATTGTTGGAATCATATTAGCTATTTCAACTTTATTGATAGCTGGTTGGATTGGGTTTTTTGTTTTTCTCCCAATTAAATCAGGTATGAGTACAGTCTATGAATTAGAAGAAAGATTTTTACCAAGAGCTGAGGGTATGGTTCTTGATTTCGTCTCTCTATCAGAACCATCGATTATCATAACTAGCGATAATGTAATTTTAGATGAGTTGCACGATGGATTAAATAGAGATCCAATAAAATTATCCGATATACCCCCATTTGTTATAAATACTTTATTAGCTGCAGAAGATAGTAATTATTACCAACATGAAGGTGTTGATTTCATTGCAATATTAAGTGCTGTTCTTGACAATTTAAGAGGAGTAACTAGAGGTGGCTCAACTATCACTTCGCAAGTAGCGAAACAATCATTTGTTGGAGACGAAATTTCAATTAGAAGAAAAGTTGCAGAAGCAGTAGTTGCAGCAGAGCTTGAGAGAAGATATACAAAAGATCAAATTCTTGAATATTATATTAATTCGATTTATTGGGGATCTGGTGCATATGGTCTTCAATCTGCATCATATGAATATTTCAACAAAGAAGTATCGGAATTAACATTAGATCAAGCAGCTACCTTAGTAGTTATTATTAGAAGCCCCGCTTATTACAATCCAAGAAAATATCCCGAAAGAGTTCTTGAAAGAAGGAATAACGTTTTAGATATTATGCTTAAAGAAGGATTCATAGTTGATATCCAACATAGATCAGCAAAACTCGCCCCTTTAGTTATCTCAGAACAAAATAACATTGAAAACAATGCTGAGCATGTCTCCGCTGAAGTGAAGCAACAGCTACTGAATGATCCTCAATTTGCTTTTTTAGGGAGCACAAAAGAAGACAGGAAAAAAAAGTTATTTGGGTGTCCATCTGATGATACAAGCTGTACAGGTGGTGGAGGATTAAAAATTTATATAACTGTAAATTTAGCACTACAAGAACATGCAAATACAATACTAAATAAATGGGTACCTTCTTCAAATGATGAAGAAGATGAAGATATAGAAGAACCAAGGCCAACAGGTGTTATTACTTTAATAAATAATTTTACTGGTGGAATTGAAGTTATGGCTTCGGGCATTCCATTTGATGAAGAGCAATATAACTTGGCAACACAAGGTAAAAGAAATCCTGGGTCAGCGTTTAAACCCATTACCCTGTTAGCAGCTTTAGAAACTGGCTCACAGTTATATAGCCATAGAGACTCGAGATCGCCAACTGAAATAGATTGTGGATATATTTGTGCTCCAGATGGAATTGGGACAAATTGGGTGGTCAGGAATTATGGAACATCGATTACAGCTGATAGATATATAAATAATATATCTGCTCAAGATCGAGCCATAGAGCTTGAATGTATTGGGTCTCACGTTGAGGAAATTAAAAATAAAGATTTTATTGAACAATTTCCTTTAGCTGATGGGCTTGATGATCTAGAAGAAGAGAATGAAAAGTTGCTGGAAATTGGAAAAGCTCTAAATCAGTATGATGAAGAGGGAAATCCTATAATCTACACAACTGA
>CACLRL010000035.1 GCA_902609285.1 uncultured Candidatus Actinomarina sp.
ACTCAAGAGAGGTTCTATCTTGATGTTTTTTTCATTTAATGACAAGCTTGATTCTGAGACAGTATCTGTAACTTCCAGTTCGATATCAAAAGTAAAGAAATCCTCCTTAAATTGAGGAGCTACATAAATAAATTCTCCATTTTTATCAACGACGAAAGAACCCCCATCAAATACAAGTTCATCTTGACCTCCGACCATATTTAAATAAACAATCGGAACATTTAATTTTTTGGCTTTGCCCTTAACAAGCTCTTTTCTTTGATCAATTTTATTGATATCAAATGGTGAAGCGTTAATGTTCAAAATTATAGATGCACCTTTTGCAACTTGCTCTTCTGCTGGCCCATCATCAATCCAAATATCTTCACAAATATTTATTCCAACAGCAATATTTTCATACCAAAACAAAGCTGAAGGATCTAAACCCTTATCGAAATATCTTGCCTCATCAAAAACGGAATAATTTGGGAGAAAACATTTATGATAAATACCTTGAACATCTCCATTTTGGACGATGGCTGCCGCATTTGTTATATTTCTGTCTACATTGTCATTTGTTTGTTTTCTTATGCTTCTATCCACAAAACCGACCACTCCACTGGTTTTTCCTGAAAACTCAGCAATCTCTTCTAACACTGCAAAATTTTTTCCAACAAAGCTTTCTCTTAAAAGTAAATCTTCTGGCGGATATCCGGTTAATGAAAGTTCTGGAAATAAAACGATATCGGAAGAAAATTTTTCAGCCTCTTCTAGCTTACTTAGAATTTTTTCTTTGTTTTCCTGAATTGCTCCAACAGAAAAGGAAAGCTGAGCGCAAGAAATTCTTAAAGTTTTAGTTTCCACATAATAATGATAGATAAATGATCAACTAAGAAGATACCGTAATGACAATATCTTTAGAATCGTCAATCCATCTAGTGACTCTTTTTAATGATGGCATTCTATCTACAATTTTTTTTCTTTTATTTATTCCATTCATCATCTCGTGAAGACTTTCGGGGTTTCTTCTCTTTAAATCAGAAACACTTTCTACTCCAACCGACTCTAGAAGGTCAGCGTAGTCTTTACCAAGGTTTTTTATCTTCATAAGCTCTGCTCGTTTGGCCCAATGTAAAAGTTTAGGTGAGGTAATTCCCGTTTCTTTGGTAAGAAGTGCTCTTCCTGAACGAGTTGAAGCAATTTGAAGAAATGTGACTGTAGTCCTGACTCTAGCTCTTCTTAATTTTGTGGCTTCTGTATGTGTCATGCCGTTTATAGAATCTATTGAATTCATTATTAAAGTTTACAAAATTTTTTTATAAAACTATGAAAAATTTTAGAGAGTTTTTCCCACTCTAAAAATCCGACTGCTTGTCATAATCTGTTGGTTTTAAAAAATTAAAATTTTTAATTTTATTTCTGAGGTTTCTAAATAGTCAACTAGTTCAAAATTTTTATATACGGAGTCTGCACCTTCAAAGTCATCCTGTGTGATTAATTCAAGCTTGTTCCAAAAAAATCTTGGAATAAGAATTGGATATCCAAGCTGATAACGATACTGTGGAACAACAACTTCATCATCATAATGTTTGCAATTTATAATTTTCTGAATTACTTCGGAACTTATGGCTGGCTGATCTCCCATAAATATTGTCGCACTTTCTATTTGTTTATCAGAACTTAAATGAAAAAGTCCTGTCCGAATGGAAGATATAATTCCTTCTTCCCAGTTTTCATTAATGATTACTGTACTGTTACAAAAATTTATTTTATCTGTCAAGGTCTCATTTTCATGACCTAACACAACAATCGTATCCTCGAAATTTTTTGTAACCTCATCTATTACGGTCTGTAAGATTGTTTTGCCTTTATATTCAGCTAGTTGTTTTGGAAATCCCATTCTTGATGAATCTCCTGCAGCTAAAATGATTGCAGATTTCATTTAAATCACTTAAATCACTTGTGAAAAAAGCGAACTACCAAAACCAGAGACAACAACAAGGAGGAATGCTTCAATATTTCTCAAAAGATAAGTCTGCTTGAGGCCTGAGCCGAGACATACTAGAGCAAAAATTGCTGTACCAATAATTAGAAATATTTGAAGAGGAATTGAATTAGTAAAGAAAATTATCCCATTCAGAAAAACGGGTAAGTTTGAAAATCCATAAATAATTCCTACTTGTTTGAAATTTGATTCTTTCC
>CACLRL010000036.1 GCA_902609285.1 uncultured Candidatus Actinomarina sp.
CCCGTTAAATGTAAATCCAGCAGTAAGTCAACTTTTTATCTCAAACCCTCTAAAGTCATTTTCAGGTTCTGGATTAGGAAAATTATTCTCTACCCATCCACCAACAAAAGAAAGAGTAAGAAGACTTAGAGAGGGTGCTAGTGGAATCAGATATAGATAAAGAAGAAATCAATTCAGGAATTGAGCCTGAAGATCTTCATGAAAAACTTGAAGATGGTTGGAAGTTAGTTGACGTGAGAGAGGATGATGAGTGGATGTATGGGCATCATTCGGAAGCTCAACATATAAAAATGGGGGACATTCCAGATAAATTAAATTTGTTTGAAAAAAATGAAAAATATGTCATTGTTTGTAGATCAGGTCAAAGATCTGGTAAAGTTTCAGAATTTCTACAAACAAAAGATATAATTTCTTACAATTTGCTTGGTGGAATGAAAAAACTATCTAATTTATCAACAGAAATAATTTCTAACAATGGTAATCCTGGAACAATCATTTAAAATCAATTTGTGATAGTCTGCATTGGAAACGCACTAGTTGATACGCTTCAGCAAATTGATGAGAATGTCATTGAAAAGCTCGATTTAAAAAAAGCTCGAATGACTTTAGTTGATAAAGAGAGATCTAATTTTTTACTAGAAAATATGCCAAACCCTACATATGCAGCTGGTGGATCAGCTGCAAATACAGCTTATTGGATTTCTTTACTAGGAGGACAGGCAGGCTTTATCGGAAAAGTTTCAAATGATGATTTAGGAAAACAATTTAAATCGAGCTTATCAGAACACGGACTAGAAGACCTTACTGTTTATGAAGAAGGCAATGATCAAACTGGATTATGTGCAATTTTTATAACTCCAGACGGAGAGCGAACAATGAATACCTATCTAGGTGTAGGCGCACAGCTTTCGATGAGTGACCTCAACGAGCAAGCAATAAATAAATGCAGTATATTGTATATGGAAGGTTACCTTTGGGATAGATTACCAAGCAAAGAAGCTTTTATGTATGCCTCCAATATAAATAAATTATCTGGAGGTAAAAATGCTTTATCATTATCTGATGTTTTTTGTGTTGAAGCGCATAGAGACAGCTTTTTAGATTTAATAAAAGATAATATTGATATTGTTTTTTGTAATGAAGATGAATTGAATACATTAACAAAAAAAAACGCTGTTGAAAAATCCGTAAAATTTGTTAATAAGTATTTTCCAAATTTAGACCAATTGATATGCACTCTAGGACCCAAGGGAGTACTAGTAATTAAAGATCAGACTGAGTATTTCTATGAAGCAACAGAAGCAAAAGTTGTCGACAAAACTGGAGCAGGGGATTATTTTGCAGCCGGCTATCTTTATGGAATCGAGAATGATCTTTCAATTGAGGATGCTGCGTTAATTGCTAATAAAAGTGCTGCGCATGTAATTAGCGAAATAGGTGTTAGGCCTGAAAAACCATTCAGTCTTTAAATATTTTTTATATTCTCTCTTAACCTATTTAAATAAAGACCAACAAAGATAAGCAAAGTTCCTGTTATCAGTAAAAATAGAAACCCAAGATTTGGAAAAATCTCGGTTATTAATCTTGGAAGGTTAATCAATAAACTTAAAGAACCAACAAAGAGAATTGTTTCATTAGATAATCTAACACTTAACCATATAAGCAAAATAGCGAGCAACAATTGAAGTATTATTCCTAAGAATTCTTCCCTACCAATATACGAATCAATAAATGCAACACCAGCGACTAAAGCGAAACAAGAAAACAAATATCCTAACCATTTTGGATCTAATGAATTAAAAGTAAACCTTAGAAAAAACGAGCCTATTCCTATTTGTAAAATTCCATTCATTAATTCTTCATTCAGATTTGTATTATCTAACAGTTCTAAAAGGTTTACAAAAAAAATTTCACTACTAATTATCAATGTCAATTGTTGATAAATGTATTTTGTTTTATTAAATAAATAAATTGAGAGAATGAAGGTTAGAGTGGACGTAATTATTCTTGAAGCATCTTCATTAACATCAAAAAACTCCAAAACTAAAAATGTTGAAAATCCGAATCCCCCTGTTGCAAGCAAGAAAAGGAAGTTACCCAGTTTCTCATTTGAATCAAACAAAAATGTATTACCATCATATTTTTTTTCAATAAAAA
>CACLRL010000037.1 GCA_902609285.1 uncultured Candidatus Actinomarina sp.
AATCTAAAACCATTAATGAAAAAGAAAAAAATACAAAAATGATATAAATTATGTAATTTCTAACTGTTAAATTAGTATCCCTCATCTTTAGTTAGGTTTTGGAGATGATTTTAATACTGACTTATAATCAGCGAATCTCTCAAGACAAATTCCTGAACCTACAACCACAGTACTTAACGGATCCTCTGTCATGTTTATAGGTATACCAAGGTCCTCAGCAATTTTTCTATCTATTTGTTTAAGTAATGATCCACCACCTGTAAGCCATGCTCCATATTTATCTATATCAGAGACTAAAGCTGGTGGTGTTTGAGATAAAGAAACTCGTACTGCTTCAATTATTTCTTGAACAACAGGACTTAAAGCTTGTCTAACATCAGAAGCTTCTAAAAGCACTTGCTTAGGTACACCTTTGACTATATCACGGCCAGTAACAGTTACTTGAGGTTCTTTATCAAATTGATAGGCAGAACCTACTGCATGTTTTAAGGACTCTGCAATCCCTTCATCAACTAACATAGAATGTTCGGCTCTTAACCATTCAATTAGTCGGTCGGTCATATCTTCTCCACCTACTCGTACTGAATTGGCGTTTACTATATCACCTAAGGAGATAACAGCAATTTCAGTAGTTCCTCCACCTATATCAATTACCATATTTCCAAAAGGTTCATATATTTGTAATCCAGCCCCTATGGCTGCAGCCATAGGTTCTTCTACTGTAAATACTTCAGAGGCACCAGTAGCATGAGCAGCTGTTTCAATTGATCTTTGTTCAACGCTAGTAACACCATTTGGTACACACATAACAATTCTCGGACTAGTGTAAGACCTCCCTATTGCACGAGTTAATAATGTCTTTACTAACTCTTCTGCCATCTCGATTTCAGAAATAACTCCATCTCTTAGAGGTTTGATAAGTTGGATTGAGTCAGGGACCCTTCCTACGAGATTTTTTGCTTCCTCACCCACTGTCAGGATAGATCCATCTTCTTTATTCACTGCAATAAGAGTAGGTTCGTCAACCATTACTCCAACACCTTTTACGTAAATGAGAGTATTTGCGGTACCTAAATCAATTGCAATATCATTACCGCCAAAAAGTGAACGTCTTAAATTAAAACCAGCCATGTATATCTAGACTAATAGACTCAATAATCAAGTAAAATAAAAATTTAATTGTTGAAGAAAAGGCCTAATTCTCTTTCAGCGCTTTCTTTTGAATCTGAACCATGGACCACATTTTCTTCTAATTTGGTAGCAAAATCTGCTCTTATTGTTCCGGGGTCTGCATCTGAAGGATTTGTTGCACCCATAATCCTTCTTACTTCACTTACTGCATCTTCCCCTTCAACCTCCATGGCTACAACAGAACCACTAGTAATAAATGACACTAAATCTTGAAAGAAAGGTTTGTCTTTATGCTCTCCATAATGTTCTTCAGCTAATTCACGACTTATAGTCATCATTTTCATCTTCGAGATTTTAAAACCTTCTTGCTCAACTCTATCAATGATTTGACCTACAATATTTCTTTTTACTCCATCTGGCTTAACCATAAAAAAAGTTTTCATGTGTATTCCTTTTTATATTCTCCAACTAAATATAAACTACCCGTTAATATAGATGGATTCTTTGAAAGATTAAAATCTTTAATTGTACGAGTAGTGAATGAAATATCGTTGGTATTCAAAAAATCTTCAAAAACTTTTTTGTTTTCTTGAGTAAAAAATGAATTATCTTCAATAAGAAAAATGTTTAAGAATTTTTATAAATTCAATTGTATTTTTATCCTTTTTCATACCAATGTAAATATCGAAACCTTGTATTTCAAAATTAGAACTACAAAAGCTAAATAAAGCATTCAAGCTTTCAACGTTATGTGCACCATCAATAATTTTTAATGGTTCTGTTGATACTATTTCAAATCTTCCCGGTACCTTTTTGAAATCATCTAATGAGTAGTTATTTGTTTCATTTTTTGCATCTAAAAGATATGAAATAGCACCTAATA